>JAMWZA010000117.1 GCA_024305105.1 Marinoscillum sp. | reverse complement strand
AGCTGATGGTAGGAAATATGTCGCTAGAGGGAGACGATCCGCAGCAGTTATCTGAACGAGAACTTCAGGTACTTCACCTCGTTTCTGATGGAAAGACTACCAAAGAAATAGCCGACCAATTGTTTGTGAGTTCGCGTACTGTAGAGACACATCGGGTTAACATGATGAAGAAGCTAGGTGTGCAAAACACAGCTGAACTCATTAAGAAAGCGGTCAAGCTCAATCTTATATAGGTCATCCGTAAAAATACGGAGTGCATTTTACCGTTTTTTTAGGAATCACTCAGAGGGTAATGTGACGTTAATTTGTATACAAGCAAGTAACAAAACAAAAACGTCATGAAACGATTTACCATATTATTCGCACTTGGACTATTGATCGCATTTGGGGCGAACGCTCAGAAATCTGATTTGAAAGGACCTGAATATAAAAACAGAAAGCCTTGGAAGAACCCTATTGAAAAGGTAGAAGTATACACCAAATCAGGAAAATCTATTCAAGGACCTGAAGCTAAAAACGCAACTCCAATGGAAAGAAAGACCGGAGATAAAGTTTTGGTGACTTTGGGTGGTGATGATGAGAAACTCATGGGACCGGCATACAAGAACAGAAAACCGTGGGAATCTACGGATTCAGCGAAAGTGAATCCAAAAGACAAAAAAGCAAAGAAAGACGATGGCGGTGGAATGACCGAATCTAAATAAGATACATCAATAGGTCATGAGTGGTAGTTCATTCATGTTAACCCACATGCATAAGTATGTGGGTTTTTTTATTTGGCAGTGATGTAAATATCATATAACTGCATGCGCCTAGGATGACCAAAGAATTTTCAATGGAGAAGTCCGTGGATAGGAAACACGCCATGAGCAGGTTAGGAGTAAAAAGCGCTATTCAGTTCATTTGAAGCATGATTCTTTTAATATTAAGCTAAGGTGTCCGTACAAATACTTACCGCATTTTACCAGAATTTCACGACTCACTTTGAGTAAGTAGTCACGTTCAATAAGGTGTAAGCAAAAACAATTAAAAGCAAATACATCATGAAACGATTTACCATATTATTCGCACTTGGACTATTGATCACATTTGGCGCGAACGCTCAGAAGTCTGACTTGAAAGGTCCTGAGTACAAAAACAGAAAGCTCTGGAAAAACCCTATTGAAAAGGCAGAAGTATACACGAAATCAGGAGAATCTATCAAAGGCCCTGAAGCTAAAAACGCCACTCCAATGGAAAGAAAGACTGGAGATAAAGTTTTGGTGACAATGGACGGTGATGATAATAACCTAATGGGACCTGCATACAAGAACAGAAAACCGTGGGAATCTTCTGATTCTGCCAAAATGTATGCAAAAGACAAAAAAGTGAAAAAAGACGATGGCGGTGGAATGACCGAATCTAAATAAGACACATCAATTGGTCATGAGTGGTAGTTCATTCATGGTAACCCACATGCATTAGCATGTGGGTTTTTTTATGCTTTGGTTTTAATTGCTCGGTATATATAGCATATGACGGGTGCCAATATGGCCACAAAAAAAACTGGTAAAAACCAGGATCCAAGTCCTATATCTTCGTTACGAGCACCGAGCATGGTTTGAATGCTGATATAGAAGAAAGTTCCTACAATCAACAAATTAAGGACTCTTATCAGTTTAGTGGCGTTGTGGTATTGGCTTGCAGCATTCTTCTCAGTTATTTCGGTTGGGTAGTTAAATATATGTGGAAACCGGTTGAGAATAGTTAGACCAACGAACATCACCACACCTATTGCCGGCAGGATCCAAATAGTGTTCTTACTACTAAAACTATCTGCTTCGCCCAGAGCATTGTAATGTATAGAAATTCTTTCTGGTAGCGTTTTATAAAGGTATAGAGGAAAGATTATCAATGCTCCTAATAAAAGAAACCCAAGGATTTCAATTACCCAATCAAACGCATCCTTCTCCAAATCAATTTTAGGTCGGGACATTCATCGAACGTTTATGCTAATTTTATTCTAATCTAATCATTAATGTAAATGCGATGAAAATTGTTAAGTGGATTGTTCAAGGGTTTTTAGCTGTTTCATTTTTATTGGGTGCAGGATGTCGCTTAGTGACTAAAAACCATTACCAGATTGCTAGTTGATGATGATGTGATTGTGAAGAACAGTAGTTGCCAATGAGGGAAGTTGACTCGGTAGTAGTCGAAGGGCTCTGGCCCTAAAATGTCGAATTGTTGACCAAATGATGCCATTGATACAAGACAGGTCAGTGCGGTAAAAAGTAGTTTCATGGTTATCTGATTTGAAGGTATAACGGCATACTACTCTAATACCCGCAGTAGTTATCCCAAGGTGATCATTGGCAGATCTCTTCTTGACCACTCACTCCATGATCCGGTATACAATGCCGGTAGCGGTAGGTCAGCATGCTGCATCGCCAAAATCGTGTGACAAGCCGTGACACCTGATCCACAGTGCACGATAACTGGTTTGTTTTCTAAGTGCTCAAGTTTAGAGTGATACAGTTCTTTCAACGCATCAGGGCTTTTAAATCGACCATCATGATCCAAATTGGACTGAAAGGGAATGTTGATGGCATTAGGGATGTGTCCTGCTATCAAGTCTATAGGTTCCGTTTCTCCATCGAATCTTTTGGATTCACGTACATCAATTATCGTTTGGTTATCACTTTTACTAGATGCTATGACATCTTCTAATCCAACCAATGCTAATTGCCATCCATTTATTGGGTACTTTTCATTGCAAGGCTTTAAGATCATTTCACCACTTGTTAAAGGCAGTCCCGCTTCCTGTATGGCTTTAAACCCGCCATTGACCACCTGTACTTTCTTATGTCCTACAGCCATGAGCATCCACCAAAACCTGGCAGCTGCATTAGCGCCACTCATATGATCATAAAGCACCACATGATGCTCAGGAGTAATGCCTAATTGAGTTAAAAGTCTGCCAAATTGATGTACATCTGGCAAAGGATGTCTGCCTCCATAAGCCGGATCTTCACCAATGCTTGATAGCTGTTTGTTGAGGTCAACAAATAATGCACCCGTTAAATGCTCATTTAGGTAGCTTTCTTTGGAATTTGGTGTACCACTCGCATCAATAAAAACGGTCTTTTGAGTGTCTAAGTGAGTGATTTCCTGAGGGTCAATAAGTGGCTTCATAGTGTTTAAGTGAGGTTTTTAGATTGGTGGCTGATTTTCATCAGTTAAAGATAACCGAACGGTCATAGATTGACCTGATTAGGTTCAGCCCTCCATTATGTTTTCGTCATAACACAGCCTACGGCGTCCATCTACTTTAGCGGTATCAACTAAACAGTAATGCACAATGAAAGCAATAATCACAACACTCCTGATTTTCGGGATGTATGCGAATCAAGGCACATTTGAGGCCAACTTATCAAAAAGTGAACTTTTGATAAAGGGCACTTCAACTGTTCACGATTGGACCAGTACAGTAAATGACTACAAAGTGACTGGAGTCCTCACAGAAAATGAAGTGAATGACCTGAACGTGGTTGTCACCACCAAGTCCATCAAAAGTGGAAAGTCCATTATGGACGATAAAACGTATGATGCACTGCAAGCTGAGAAGTTTCCAGTTATCGGGTTTAGTGCCGATAAACTTTCGAAATCCGAAGGTAAAATTTCTGGAAAAGGAATACTAAGTCTGGTAGGTAAAGAACAATCAGTTCTGTTTACGGCAAACACTAAACCAGCTTCAGATGGAGCCCTTCAAGTAACAGGACAAGTTTCTATTACCATGTCAGATTTTGGTATTGAACCACCAACAGCAATGTTTGGCACGATTACCACAGGTGATGAAGTCACCATACAATTCAATTTTATTCTCAACTAAGTACAATTTATAAAGCTAACAATTATGAAATCTTTTAATCCAAAATTCTTATTGGCAGCGTTGGTCATTTTTGCAACCACACTGCTCTATGCACAACAACCTGCTATGCAGTATTTCAGACCTAATAATCAGGATGGAGTAAATATGTTTGAAACTCCCAAAACCACCGATGTGGAATTTGATGGGCTGAAAGTCTGGGTTGGGGGAGATTTTGCCCTTCAGTTTCAAGGCATAAGCCATACAAATGTTGGTGATACGCTTCCTCCACTTGGAAATAATTTTAACTTACCTACTGCAAACCTAAACCTGGATGTACAGCTAGCAGATGGTTTGAGAATGCACCTTCGAACATACCTTTCTTCAAGACACCACACTGAGTCTTATGTAAAGGGTGGGTATATACAAATAGATAAATTAGACTTTGTTTCTCCTGGTTTTCTAAGTGGCGTTATGCAATATACTACACTTCGTATGGGTATGGACGAGTTTAACTATGGAGACACGCACTTTAGAAGATCAGATAATGCCAGAGCTATTTACAATCCATTCGTTGGTAATTATATTATGGATGCATTTTCTACCGACCCTTTTGTGGAGGTGACCGTGCAGAATAATGGGCTTTTGGGAGTTATTGGCTTAACCAACGGTCGTTTGAATCAAAATGTGCTGGACAATTCAGATGAGGGTTTCGTCGTATTTGGAAAACTTGGTTATGATAAGCAAATCAATGATGATTTGAGATTGCGTTTGACGGGATCGTTCTACAGTAGTAATGATCAAAGTACCCGTGAAGATCTTTATGCTGGGGATAGAGCAGGTGCAAGGTACTATGGAGCTCTTACTTACAGTTCTTCCGACTTCCGAACTGGTAGGTTTAATCCTGGGTTTATGAGAGCTCCTAACGGAGGGTATATCAATGCTTTTCAAATCAACCCATTCTTCAAATTTAAAGGACTGGAGTTCTTTGGTGTCTATGAGCAAGTGAGTAATGGAAATAGTGATTTTGGAGGTAGTTTTAGTCAAACTGGCGCAGAACTCTTATACCGATTCGGAGCTAATGAAAACATTTACTTTGGTGGTAGGTATAATGCGGTAAGCGGCGAGGAAGCTGATGGAGCTGAAACCAAAAAAATCAACCGTCTAAACATAGGTGGTGGATGGTTTATGACCAAGAATGTTCTAGCGAAGATTGAATACGTGAGCCAGTCTTATGATGGAGCAGGCTGGGATGGAACTGATTTTCAGGAGGGTAAATTTGATGGTTTAGTTATCGAAGCTACTATTGGATTTTAAGCAATCCTGTTTAGTTGAGAGGTCGTCCGCTGGCTAGCGGACGGCTTCTTTGCATTTAAGGGTTTTGAGTCGTTTGGCTCGAAATTGCTTGGTGCTAACCACCTACTTTGAAACACCAATTTTGACCCCTAACGACTTGCAAAGTTGTTCTAAGTAAGATGATTTTTCATTTGGTTGGTGAGTTGTGAGATTTGTATTGTTATAGTTTTTTTCCGTTCCATAGTAAACCATTTTGATAACCTTTACTATTAACCGGAGTTCAATAAAGCAATTGATAAAATGAATACAAATGAGCCCAAAAACTGTCTTTTCGACAACAGGAGAAATCTAACTCTTAGTCTAAAGCAGGTTGAATAATTACTGATTTCTTATCGATTCAGGGAGATCTACCGGGCTGGGCTCCTCCACGTGCCGGCATAGACAGGTTTTATTGCGATATGATCGAGTAGACCGGATCGCGCTGACAGTTCTTGGGCTGTTTTTAAATCGAATTCAGGTTATTATCATTGGTTCTGCTGATGGATATCATCTTGGTTATCCATAATAGGGGTTTTATTTGTTTTAACAAACAACCGTTAAATGGCATATGTAACACCTATTTCTCTTATCAACTTAATTCCCTACAGCTTGGACATTCTTACGCCAATCAAAGGGTGGCTTGACAGGCACATGCCTGTCTCTGACCTATGGTCTCGAAGTAGACAACTATCTTTTAAAAATTCACACTAATACCTAGTAAAATGTTAACAATCACTCATGAAAACACTTACATATTCATTCATCACCGCATTGATTCTATGCGCTCATCTATTGTCCCACGGGCAAGAGGTGATTTCTATGGATAGCAAGGTTCGCTATTTATCTGTTACAAGTAATGACAACCGAGATCCTAATTGGGATTGGACACAAAACAGTCTTTATACATTAGAAACCACTTCAGGAACATACAATAGTATTCGTCTTCCATACTACAATCCCGAAGGTCCTGCATATACTTTTTTCACCACCAACCCAAAAGATATTTATAAATCGGATGGCTGGGAGTTAATTCTTAGAGATTTTGGACCTGGAATAGTCTTGCCATATTTCATTTTGTATAACAAGTACAAAGGAATATTTCGAGTTTTTTATTGGAGTACCTTACCTCAGGGGTTTTCCAAGGGTGTTGGGAAACTATCCTTTGCTGAGAAGAATCTGTCAGCAGCGCATTTTGCTCTTTCTGTAGAAAATGAGACTCTAGAAAACTTTAAAACAGGTAAGAGTCAAATTGCTCAAATTGCAACTGGTAGCATTTCTTGGCATCAATGGAACATGTTAGATTTTGATATGTCTGGTTATGATCCAGCAGCAGCGGGATTAGCTGACGCTACTTTGATTCTCGAGATATCGGGAACCACTCAAACGGATCTCACTATCAAAGGAGAAATTGATTTTAGTGGTTCTAACGCTAACACTAAGAAAGACAATAATGCCACAGTAGATGGATTTAATAATGTTGTTCAAAATAGTGTAAAGGGATTCTCTTCTATCACAGGTAATTACGATAAGATGAGTAAGGCAAAGGCCAAATTTGCTGAAATGGCTGCTGACAATAGTAGTAAATGGTGGGCTAGCTTTGTTCAAGGAATTGGCACTTTAGGCGATCAAAGCTGGTTGCCAGCATTAGGTGCAGTTGCTGGTGTGGTAGACTTTGCTCTAGGGTTTGGGTCTAAATCAACCGCTGCTAGTTACCCAAAGGGTATAGTGGAGTTGACCGGACAACTCGTTACGTCTACACAGGTATATCAAAAGCAGATAAGACTTCCCGGATCCATTCATACAGATCCTTCAAATGACGCTTTGTCAAATATCCTTCCTCTTTACGATAAACCTTTGGGCGTATTTAACCTTGCAAGTCTTCCACAGTGTAATGTGTATGCAGAGTATAGGGGGCCGGATTATGACCCAGAAGGAAGAAATATTATTAGAATAAGGTCATTGTCACCAGTTTATAATCCTCACGTATTTTCAGATATAACATTAAAAGCATCACATTTATCAGAGACAAGTAGCAATGCCAATTATCAAAATATGGCGAATTTTATGGATGCAATATGGTATGGACCTTGGGATTGGGTAGTACATTATTCGTGGATAGTTAATAACCTAAACTACATTAGAGATAACCATTTAATAGGGTTGTATGTCGAGCTGCAACCCATTGATAATTCTCAAAAAGTACAATTAATCAAGGGGTTTGACCCAGGCTACGCATTGAAATATGGTGACATCACCAGTCAAGCGAATTATGCTGCATTGCCTTATTTTGAGAATTTTGAGTCTACTTCGAGTTATTGGGATTATTTACCAGGAGCTCCTAACGGAGTGAGAAGAATGTCTTCACCCTATTCTTACAGCGGTAATTTCTTAGCAATGGATATTGGTAACAATTCCTCAGGACCTTATGTACTCAATCGTGCACAACTAAACGTTGATTTATTAGGAAATAATCAGGATAAAATCTTGAGTTTCAAGCATCGAGAGTTCAGCGAAGAAACTCATCCTGAAGATGGAATATTTTTATCGGTGGATGGAGGTAGTGTTTTCTATAAAGTCTTTGATTTAGGCAACCGATCCTCTACCTGGACAACCTATACCATCAATTTATCCAGCTATGCACGTGAAAATAATCTTGTGCTTTCACCTTCATCTGTTATTAGAATTCAGCAGTATGATAATTACGCTATCAGTACAGATGGTATTGGGATTGATAATCTTTCTATCGATGGAGGATCTTATCCAGCTGCATGGAAAGATGTTGTAAACTGCACAGTGAACGGGAATACAGTGACCAAAACATCAAGTACTAATTGGAATGCGGGTATTGCTACAACTAACGAGATACCAGCCAACCAAAACGGGTGGGTACAATGGGAAGTTAATTCTACCAATGTAGATGTTATGTTTGGTTTATCATATACAAATACGGATGCTAGTTGGAACACAATAGACTTCAATCTATATGTTTCAAAATATAGAGGAAATAAAATTGTTATCTACTCTAGAAATTCGGAGTTATACACCTATTCAGGAACGTATGCATTAGGAGATTTGGTTAAAGTTGAAAGAGTGGGTTCCACCGTGTATTTCAAACTAAATGATCAAACTATATATACAAGGTCGTGTGACGGTTCAAGAAGTATGATAGGGGATGGTGCATTATATAATCAAAACGCACAGCTGTTCAATGTACAAAGTTCACATCCAGTCAGCGGCGCAGGCGGCAGGGTTGTTAATAACTTGGAATTGGGGAGTTATACCATGCATGATGATTTTCCGACGGATACGTTGAGTCTGTCGGCGAACCTTGTGTTTTTTCCTAATCCAGTTACGGATGTTCTGAACATCCGGGGAGATCACAACTTTGATCAATTGGAACTGGTCATTCTTGATATTAATGGCAGTATAATTGATCAGAAAAAATGGGAAGGTAGTCAAAATTCTTCTTTATTATTTAATGCCCGATCACTCCAACCAGGTGTTTATATCGGTTTAATAAAGAATGCACATGGTGTTCAAGTAAAAAGGTTCAAGTTCATTAAAAGATAGTGCCTCAATATATGGTGTATTGCAGCATGAAAAAGAGGTCGTCTGCTAGCTAGCGGACGGCTTCTTTTATTTAGAGGGTATTCACTTCCATTCTCACCGCAAATTTGACGGTGAGTTTTTCGTTTACCTGCACCATTCCCAGAAATTTTACCGGAGGATCCAGGCCAAAATCAGTCATGTTGATATTTACTACTCCGGAAAAGGTTAGTGATGACTCAGAGTGATTGGTTACTACACCATCGGATACCGTTACTTCTCTTTTTACGCCACCAACTGTCAGGTCTACCAGTGAATTGACGTATAGCGTCTCAATTGCCACCTGGTTTTTATTCAGGTTGATTTGTTTTATATGAAGTGTTAGCGTTGGGTACTTTTTACTTTGAAGCAATACTTGCATGTCATGGTTCATGACTTCCAGCCCACAATCAAAGGCTTCGACGGGATAGCTGAGCTTTAGGTTATCAAAGTGTATAGACTTAGTATCCCATTTGCTTTGGATGTCGAATGTGTCTGCAGGAATGTAATCGATGAGTTCACATTCGAACTGATTGACATTCGTAGAGCCAAGGATGGAGAATTGACTCGATGAGATGGTTATTTCATGCTTTTTAGAGGAGACTTGGCTGAGCAGCTGATGTGTTGCCAACAGGAAAAATAAAGGTAGTAGTATTCGCATGTACTATTTTGCTTGACAATTGTAGTGCCAACTATTGATTAGACCACAAAATAATAAAGGCTCACCAAAAGGTGAGCCTTAGCTTGAATACAATAATGTGAAATTTGTTAAACCGTTTGACTGAAGCGAGAGAATTTTTGAGCGTTCCAGAGTCTTGAGTCCAGCGCCATACAGATGTTTCTGATAAAGGGTTTACCTGATTCCAATATTCTCACACCATGTTCATCCCATTCAATGAGCCCATCTAGCTGGAGATTATTCAGGAGCTCCACGTTAAAACCGATACCAATATCTAACAATTCAGTGGCAGACCATTTGGTTTCGAACCGACACATGAGATTGAGGATGTGTTTCCTGATTTTCAGATCTTCGACAGTTAGCTGATGGCCTTTGGTAATAGGCAACTCATTGTTATCCAATCGTTCATAGTATTTGGTTAATAGCTTCTCGTTTTGGCTAAAGGCTGTCCAGCTATCGCTAATGGAACTCATTCCAAGTCCTATTAACAGGTCTGTATCCTGAGTCGTATAGCCCATGAAATTACGATGAAGTTGTCCCTGATCATACGCTTGATACAACTTATCATGATTTAAGGCAAAGTGATCCATCCCAATATCATGATAACCAGATGCAGTCAGCAGTCTTTTACCTAGTTGATACATCGCGGCTCGTTCCTCCGGTTTTGGGAGGTATTCCTCAAATGATTTCTGAGCGGCTTTCACCCAGGGCACATGCGCATATCCATAAAAGGCAATTCTACTTGGATTTAGGCTGATCGTTTGTTGGATGGTTTCTGAGATGCTTTTCGCTGTTTGCTTAGGTAGCCCGTAGATCAGATCAAAGTTGATGCTGGTAAACCCATATTGGCGTGCGAGTCTGGTTACAGCGTCTACTTGTTCAAATGTTTGCTTTCTGTTGATGACTTTTTGCACTTCAGGGTTAAAATCCTGAATACCAAGACTGATGCGTTTAAAGCCTAGTTCTGATAGGGTTTTTAGGTGTTCCTCTGTGGTGTTCCCTGGGTGCCCCTCGAAACCAAATTCATAGTTTTCGGCTAAAGTGGCATTTTTTAATAAACCTGTAATTAGCCGATTGAGGTTTTTAGAGGAGAAGAATGTAGGCGTACCTCCACCTAAGTGAATTTCCTTTAATATGGGTTTAGCCGAAAAGGTGTCACAGTAAATTTGCCACTCTTTTAGCAAATAGTTAATGTATTTGGATTCTACTCCGTGATTTTTTGTAATGCGAGTGGTACATCCACAATACGTACACAGACTTTCACAAAAGGGGAGGTGAAGGTACAAGCTGACCTCTTTGCCGCTTCGCCAGAAACCATCTTTAACAGACTGTTTCCAATTTTTCTCCTCATGGGACTCAGCCTCCCAAAAAGGCACTGTAGGATAGCTGGTGTATCTGGGGCCGGGTACGTTGTATTTTTTGATCAGGTTTTCCATAAAAGCAAAGGAATACCTAACCATCAAGCCCGTTTATGACAATTATCAGTTCTTAAATTGACTTTTAAAAACGAATAGCTCCTACTTTTTCAGGGTCCAATACATGAATGGTACTGCCTTCTATTTTGATGTAGCCATCTTTTTTGAATTCAGAGAGCATTCTGATCACAGATTCTGTAGCAGTACCGACCATGCTGGCTAAGTCCGCTCTTGATACATCAAATTGAGCTGGTCCTTTACCATCGCTGTAAGTGGTATATAGTTTCATGAGGGCATCTGCCGTACGTTTGCGTACGGTATCATAGGCCATTTCCATTAGGTTACTCTCCTTTTCTAACAGGTTCTTTGAAAGCATTTTAATGAAGCGACCAGAGACTTCTCTGTTTTGAAAAATAAGGTCTTGAAATTCCTTTCTCGGGATCATGGTGACTTCAGTGTCTTCCAGTGCCTGTGCAAATTCTGTACGATCGGTGTCCTGAATCAGGGCATTTTCACCTAGAAACTGTCCTGCTGTAAGTATGTCGATGATGAATTCTTTGCCGTCCTGATTGATTTGGTAGATTTTGACTTTACCAGTTTTGATTTTATATGCATAAGAAGCAAAATCACCCTGTCGGTAGAGAATGTCTTTTTTCTTGAAGCTTCTGGTTTTACTGTTGTTTTCCAGGTCCTCTAGTTCAGCATAGCTTTTGGCTTGCTTCACAAACTCCGAAAGCTCGTCTTTGGTAGAAAGCTTCTCGTATTTAGTCAGCCGCCTTTCTATTGCACCTAAAAGTTCCATCTCTTCGAAGGGCTTGGTAATGTAATCATCCGCACCCATGTTCATGCCCTTTCGGAAATCCACCTTTTCTGCTTTGGCTGTCAGAAAAATAAATGGAGTAGAGGATATCTCTGGACGCTTACTGATGATGTATAGGACCTCATAACCATCCATCTCTGGCATCATAATGTCACATAGTATTAAGTCAGGCTTTTCTTCCAGAGCTTTTTTCACACCAATTTTACCATTCTCAGCAGTTACCGGATTGTAATTAGATAGCTCCAGAAGTTCTTCTATGTTTTCTCTTACTTCCTGTTGGTCTTCAATGATTAGAATCTTTTTCTTCATAAAAGCTGCTTAACTATGGTTTTCGATACGGAAAATTAACAATAAACTCTGTGCCCGATCCTTCTTTACTGCTAAAAGTAATGTTTCCTTTTAGTAATTCCAGATATCTTTTCACAATGTTCAGTCCCAGACCTGTGCCTTGAATATTGGTGGCATTTTCCGCTCGATAAAAGCGCTGAAAAAGATTGCTCTGCTCTTTCTCAGGAATTCCAATGCCTTCGTCTTTTACACGTATTTGCAAGAGTGAGTCCTCAGGTTCGGAGACCTCAAATTCGATGGTCGTGTTTTCTGGTGAGTATTTTATGGCGTTCGATAGCAGGTTCAGACAGATGTTTTTGAGCAGATGCTGATCTGTGATAATGAGATTCAGGTCTGGAGCAAGGCTTGTTTTTATTTGCTGTCCAGGTTTGGCGGTCAATTCAATGCCTTCCATAATCTCGTGATAAACCTCTTTGAGTGAGAATTCCACCAATTTAAGAGTAATGGCTCCACTTTCCAGCTTTTCCAATGACAGAAAATCGTTTAGAATGTTTGTGAGATTTTGAACGGCATTACGAATACGGTTGATGTGCTTAATGCGTTTTTCCTGACTCTCTTCATCTGTATATCGTCCAATCAGATCTGCCGATGACAATATGGTCGTTAGAGGAGTTCTGAACTCATGACTGGCCATGGATATGAACCTTGACTTGAGTTCGTTAAGTTCTTTTTCTTTATCAAGGGCTTTTAGGATTTCCGTCTCGGCCTTTTTGACTTCTTCCAGACTTTCTTTGAGCGCCGCCTCTGCCAGCTTTCTTTCCCTAATTTGACTTTTTAGTCCCAGGTTCAGGTGCTCAAGTTCTTTGGTGCGTTCTTTTACTTTTCCTTCCAGCTCTTGTGCATGCTGCTCCAGTTGATTTCGGCTTTCGGCCAATGCAGCCTCTTGTTCCTTCCTGGTGGATATGTCTGTAATAAAGGCTACTACGAGTTTTTGATCCTGATGCATGACGAAACTCAGGCTCACTTCTAACGGAAAAGTATCGCCATCTTTTTTCAAACCAACCAGATCACGTCCTATTCCCATAGGTCTGGACTTTGGATCTTCTACATAAGCAGTCCGGTGTTTCACGTGCTTTTTATGATATTCTTTTGGGATCAGGTTTTCAATGACCTTTCCCAGAAGTTCTGCCTCATTATAGCCAAAGAGCTCTTCAGATCGCTTGTTGGCCATCACGATCTCTCCTTTAGCGTTTACGATAATAATACCTTCTCCGGCACTCAGAAATATTTTATTAAGTAGCTCCAGTCCACTACGGGACATCAGGTATTCGCTGGATAAATCCATGATATATATTATGAGTTTTCTGAAAATAATAAATACTAAATAGATCCAGAACTGATATTTTTCAGGTTTTACTCTGACCACCATCAGAGTCACTGGAAATCACTCTACATAGTTTTGCTCCTAAGATTAAGGAAAAATGCAGGCATTTAAAAATATTCTTATACCAACAGACTTTTCTCAGGCAGCATGGAACGCCGTACAGCTCGGTGCGAAAATGGCGATTGCTGGTGAAACCGAAGTGACCTTGCTGCATGTATTTCCTTCAAGTGCTAAATTTGATAGTCGTAAAGGAGAATTGGATATTCAGGACCTCAATTTCATCGATGACCTGAAAAGCAAAATGGATTTCTTCTGCAACGATTTACGAAAACAGCATAAAGTGAGTTTTAAATCGATCATACTTGGAGGAGCTGTAGAAGAGGAAATTTGTCAGTATCTTAAGGATAATGTTTTTGATTTGGTCATTATCGGTATTAATAGTAATGGAATGGATAACGCGCCAGGCAGCCATACCACAGGTATTATTGCTAATAGCACTGCACCTGTTCTGGTTGTACCTAATGAAATCGTTAATCAAAAAACACTTGTCGCCTAGTGATTAAGGAGCAGTCGCCAACAATCACCAAATGTTACCATTGCGGTGATATTTGCGAATTGGATGTTATTCCTTTTGATAACCATTCTTTTTGCTGTCATGGCTGTCAGGCGGTGTACGAACTCATTCAGCAAAGTGATCTTAATCAATACTATTCCAACAAGGAACTGAAAGCTGATAAAGTAGCAGAGCAATCAACTATTGAGCGTAAGTTCGCTTACCTGGATCAAGCCAATGTAGTGTCTAAACTCCTGCGGTTCCAAGATGACACACAGTCGATGGTTAAGTTTTACCTGCCCGGTATACACTGTAGTTCCTGTATTTACTTATTGGAACATTTGCCAAAATTTGATTCGAAAATCCTTAAAGCGGAGGTCAATTTTATTAAGAAGGAGATTACCATTTCTTTTTTGAATGAGTTGCCGTTAAAGGAAGTGGCGATCATGCTGGCATCTCTAGGATATCCGCCCTTGATTAATTTGGAAAGCACGAATTCGAAGGAAACGAAAACGAACTTAGGCGGTTTGGGAATGAAAATCGCTGTGGCTGGATTTTGTTTTGGGAATAGTATGCTTATTACGTTACCCGAATATCTGGACGCAGATTTTCAGTTTGAGACAGACTTTAAGGTGCTGTTTGGTTGGATCAATCTGGTGCTGGCGCTTCCTGTATTCTTCTATGCAGCCCAGGATTATTTCAAAAGCGCCTGGACAGGCATTACCCATAAGTACCTCAACATCGATGTGCCGATTGCATTGGGCATATTGACCTTGTTTAGCAGAAGTATCTTCGAGATTTTAACTAGTTCCGGATCAGGGTATGTGGATTCTTTGAATGGGCTCGTCTTTTTCTTGTTACTAGGGAAATGGTACCAAAACAAAACTTATCAAGCCTTGTCTTTTGAGCGGGATTATAAATCCTACTTTCCGGTATCAGTACTCAAGGTGGATGAGGCAGGTGAAAATTACTGCATGTTACAGGATTTGCGACCAGGAGATCAGATTGTTATCCATAATCTGGAGTTAATTCCAGCTGATGCGGTCATCACGTCTGGAAAAGCAATTATTGATTACAGTTTTGTGACTGGTGAGTCAGATCCTGTAGAAAAGAAGGTGGGGGAGAAGGTATTCGCCGGAGGGAGACAGATTGGTAGCCAGGTTGGTCTGATGCTGGAGAAGGCTGTGGATAACAGCGAATTGACACAGGTATGGAATGATCAGGAAACCGGAAACAATAAGAAATACGAAAATCTAATAGATCGGGTGAGTCAGTACTTTACGGTAATCATTTTGGTATTGGCATTGGGTACTGGAAGCTACTGGTACTTCCATGATCCAACACGGGTTTGGGATGTACTGGCCTCTGTCCTCATAGTGGCTTGTCCTTGTGCGTTGGCACTGGCACTACCGTTTGGTTTAGGCCATGGAATGAGAATTATGGGTCGAAAAGGTGTTTACCTCAAGAATGCGGCAGTGATAGAGCAGCTAGCAAATGTTCGTCAACTGGTCTTTGATAAGACTGGAACACTCACTCGCAATCACCCTGAGAGTATTCGCTTTGTTGGTGTGAAGTTGGACGAATTGTCTAATTCAATGATCAAAACAATCTGTTCCAATAGTGCACATCCATTAAGTAAGTTGATTGCCAAAAACTTTGAAGATTCGGTAATCAAACTCCCCGTTGACCATTTTTATGAGGAAGTGGGTAAAGGCGTAGAGGCCAAAATGAATGGTACTTGTGTGCGAATTGGATCTGCGAAATGGGTAGGGGTTGAAGGGGCGGAAGACCAGTCAGAGTCAAAGGTGTATGTGTCAATAGATGATCATTATCAAGGGTTTTTTAGCATCAAATCCGGCTATCGTACAGGAATCTTCGAATCGTTAAAGCAACTGAGACGATCGTTTAAACTACACTTACTCTCTGGAGACAACGCTAGTGAAAGAGCCCAGTTAGCACCATATTTTGATCAGTTTCATTTTCATCAGAAACCTTTGGATAAATACCAATATGTAGAGGGTCTTTATTCCAATACCTTAATGATAGGAGACGGGCTGAACGATGCAGGAGCTTTGAAGCGAGCGCAGGTGGGTTTTGCGGTTTGTGAAGACATTCATCAGTTTAGTCCCGCTTGTAACGGCTTAATAGAAGCCAATTCTGTCGTGCGGGTTGGTCGGGTATTGCGGTTTTCCAAATCGGTAATAGCCATAGTGATCGCGGCCTTTATCATTTCTTTTGCTTACAATGTAGTGGGATTATCCTTTGCGATTACGGGAAACCTAAAGCCGGTTGTTTCTGCTATTCTGATGCCTTTGAGCTCGGTATCTGTGGTTGGTTTCATTACGCTCATGGTGAGTTTGCTGGGAAGAATTCAATTCAAGGAGTGATCAATTCAAAATTCCTTCAGAAATCAGCTATATTTTAGCGGATTATGAAATTGTTAGTTGTAGAAGATCACGAGCAGCTCAGTACGAACATGCGTACTTACCTTAATCAGGAAGGATACGTATGTGAAGTAGCTGCCAATTACCAGCAAGCGGTAGAGAAACTGTATGCTTACGAATACGATTTGGTAGCGCTTGATTTGATGTTGCCTGATGGCAATGGGCTGGATTTGCTTAAGGCAATCAAGGAAAACTGGCCACAACTGTGTGTGCTAATTATCTCTGCTAAAAATGCCCTGGACGATAAGATACAAGGGTTGAACCTTGGAGCAGATGATTACTTGCCTAAGCCTTTTCACCTGGCAGAGTTAAATGCTCGACTCAAAGCCATATTTAGAAGGAAGAATCAACAAGGCGATAACAGTGTCTCTTTTGAAGAAATCAACCTCAACACAGATACATTTGAAGTGACTGTCAACGAACAGTTACTTGATCTTACCAGAAAAGAGTTTGAAATGCTCCAATATTTAATGCTCAACCAAAACAGAGTGTTGACCAAACAATCCATAGCAGAACATCTGTGGGGAGATTACATGGATACTGCTGATTCTTTTGATTTCGTGTACCAGCACATTAAAAACGTCCGTAAGAAGATCACTCAGGCAGGTGGCAATGATTACATTCATACAGTATACGGTGTAGGGTATAAATTCAAAAAGTCTGCATGAAACTGATTGTTAAAATCACGTTCTTCTTCATGCTGATCGCTTCAATTGTCTTTTTAATCGGAGCCACATTCACATTCAATGCAATGAGTCGTGAAATAGCGTTAGAGGAACAATATTTCCTGGAGGAGCGGCTTCAGTCGGTGATCGGGTATCTGGAACGTCGTATGCCCGATCTGGAAGTGCGAAGAGAAAAAATGCTCATCACACCATTAGATAGTACCGTGGCTGAAACACAGCCTATATTCTCCGACACGCTGGTGACCCACGCAACTCTTCAGCGCATTGAGCCACACTCGAAGTTAGACGTTATTAAAAATGTCAAAGGCAAAGTTTACAAAATCATGATCTATGATCTGGTGGTAGAGGAAGATGATATACAGGATGCAGTTCAGGAGTCAATGGTGAAGACGTATTTGCTTTTATCAATCGTTACGCTATTACTGAGTTTAATCACTTCTTTTTATGTGTTTAGACCATTTCAGCGAACCTTATCGATCATTCGAAACTTCTCGGTGAAAGAAGATTTCTCCGTTAAATTTCCGAACTCTACTACATCAGAGTTTAAAAAACTTAATCAATTCATTCTTGATATGATGACCAAGGCAAGAAAGGATTACCTCGCACTCAAAGAGTTTTCAGAAAACGCCTCTCACGAGATTCAAACCCCGTTATCCATCGCTCAAGGTAAGTTGGAATTATTGATGGAGAGTAAAGAGCTTAATGAAGAACAAATGGAGTTGATTTCTTCTGCGCTGTATGCACT
>JAMWZA010000116.1 GCA_024305105.1 Marinoscillum sp. | reverse complement strand
TGGTACATACTTAAAAAACCTTCTGAGTGACATTACAACAGCATACCGCCAGATGCTTCGATTCGTTGGCCATTGATCCAGCGGGCATCTTCAGTGCATAGAAAGGCCACAATGCTGCCAATATCTTCTGTAACACCAACACGACCTAGAGTCGTGATGCTGGAAATCAAACGTACCTTCTCTTCATTTCTATTCGATCCACCGGCAAAGTCCGTGGCGATTGCTCCAGGAGCCACCACATTAGCTTTAATGCCTCTTTCTCCCAGCTCTTTGGCAAGATACCGCGTAAATACTTCAATAGCGCCTTTCATTGAGGCATACACAGACATTCCCGGAAAGGAAAAACGAGTTAAACCCGATGAAATATTGATAATTCCTCCATCGTCATTGAGTAATGGTAGTGCCTTTTGTGATAGGAAGTATACGCCTTTCATATGGATGTTCAGCATTGCATCAAAATTCGCTTCCGTTGTTTCTTTGATTAGGCTGGCAAGACCTGTGCCGGCATTGTTAATAAGGAAGTCCAGGTGCTCACGGTTTATTTCAGTTTTCAACCCGGATTTCAATTCTGAAAAGAAGGAATCAAAACTTGCAACATTACTTGTGTCCAGTTGTAAGGCAAAGCCATTGCTTCCAGCTTTCTTGATTTCGCTTACCACTTCATTGGCTGCAGTCTGATTGGTGTGATAGGTTATAACTACATCCAGCCCTTTTTTGGCGATATTGATGGCCATGTCCCTACCTAGTCCGCGGCTACCCCCGGTTATTAATGCTATTTTTCTTTGTGTCATCTTTTTTCATTTTGTTTTAAAGGTGATCCAAAGATGGTTTTCTAAACCTAAGTTTCTGTAACCGAATCCAAGGGTGTTGTAGCCGAAATGGTAAAATGCCTATCACCGTGGCGCATAGACAAATTGTCCATTATCAAAAGTGAGTGTTACTTGCTTAGCGGAAGTCACTTCAGCGCCTTCCATGTGATTTAAAGTGAGTTTGATGTCTTTGCCTTTTTGTGTAAGCTTAAGTTTGAAACTATGATTGGTCTCAGGAGTAGCATCATAGTCTATCGTAAATGCCGACTGTATCAGTTCTGAATCAAGTAAATCATCGTTATATAGTGGACGTTTACCTTCAATCAATTCCTGCAATGGACCGATTTCTGCCTTTTCCCATTTGTCTTTATCAAAGAGTCTAAACTCGCAAAAGCGTGTGGATACTTCACCCGTAAAAGGCTCCATTCCGACTTTATTAGCAGCAAATAGTTTTTTACCATCGGAGAGGTTCCAATAGACATATTCTGTATACAAAAAGCCATCTTGCACGGGAGTGATCACTCGCATGTAACCACCTTTAATATCCAGGGTGTCGAGCCGATCTTCATAATCGTCATATACTTCATCTCCTTGCCAGTCAGTGGCGAGTACCCGCTCTGCTTCGTCAAGGTCCTCCGAGTAAAACTTAAAATAGGAGGCGATGTTGTAAGGCTTTTTTTCATCACTCAAAAGAGCTGCATTGATGGCCGGAAACCCTTTTGGTGACAAGATGTTGTAATCGTCTTTCTTAATGTTGAATTCGTCGGTAATCCCAAAGTTGGGACCTTCTGGATCCGGTTCTATGGTTGTAACTTCATCAGGTCTTGATCCATTAAATGCGGTTTCCAGTATTTTCTTGGCGAGCACTTCTGATTCTGGAAAAGCAAATGCATCAACAAAGGTGTAGGGTGTATGTCCTGCATAGATCAACAACTCCTTGCCCGAAACTTCGGGTGTCAGGTCTTTTAAAACCAGTCTTGTGAGGTAGAAATAATCAGGGCCATTTTGAATTTTTGATTTAGAAACAAACCAGGAGGTGATTTGTGGTCGTTCGATGTACCAAAAGATGAGGTCATCGGAGATTGCTAGTTTGTTATCAAAAGAGTCGCTAGTCAATAATTCGAACGCTTTGGCTGCATCATCTGATTCAAGGGCACTGGTGATTTCCGAAGGATCGATCATTCTGGTATCTCCAGATTGTTCCTCTTCAGAAGTGACTTCTTGTTTGTCGGTTGAGGATTTTTCGGTGGTGGATGAGCAGGCTTGTATTAAGAGAACAAGTAGAACAAGTGGTGCCAGTTTGCGCATTGCATTCAGGGTTAGATGATAAGCGTATTTTAAATTTAATGAAATAGTCGGGAATTCCAGAAGAGTATGCGAATGAGTTAAGAAGTTTGTAAGTAGTTAGTTTATAGTCGATTGGATATTAATTTTTGTAAATTCAATATGGAATAATCTCTATGACCATGCTGAATCCCAGGAACTTACTGCAGGAGCTAAACGCTGAGTTAAATGAAGCGGAGCAAAAACGCCTTTACCATTACCGACGCATCAGGCCTTTTCGAATAGGGTTTAATTTGGGAATGACAGTCACTGCCGGACTAATTATTTATGCATTCATTTTTCCAGACGAAGGAGCGACAGCTGCAGGAATTGCTGGAGCTATCTTTATGTTCAGCCTGGTGGTTTACGGTATCAAGCACTCCTCAGAGCAAGGGCAATTCAAAGATCACTTTCAGCGGCATGTAGTTGAAAAGATCATTCCTAAACTTGGACCGGGGTTTTCATATCAAGCTCGGGGAGGGTTTCCTCAGCAGCGTCTGGAAGAGAGTTCGTTATTTGGTTATTTCAATAGGTATCAGAGCGAGGATTTTGTGTCTGGAAAAATAAGTGGAAGAACAATCAGTTTTGCCGAAGTGAAGCTGGAACGGCAGTCTGGCTCTGATTCTCACAAATCCAAAACGGTGTTTAGTGGGATTTATCTGGAAGTCAAATTGGCACAGCGGTTTATGGCTCCATGTTGGTTGGTACGAAAACGAAAGAGTCTCAGTGAGAACAAGTCGGCTCATGAAGTCAAGCTGGCGCAGGAGACTCAGACCCTTACCGGAAAGTACAAGCTGTATTCTGAAAATAAGGATTTCGCTAGAGAGTTGTTTACCACAGAAGTGCTTAGGAAGCTCATAGCTGTCAATTCTGATTTACGTTCGCGTAAAGTGATTTGGGGAAATCTGGCCTTTGCATTTATTGACGATTCGATTCGGATTGCTCTGAATATGCGCAGAAAGTTTATGGAGCCGGACCTGTTTAAGGCTGTTAATACAGAAGCTTTTCTAGAAAAGGAATTAGCCGTCTTGTCAGATTGTGCCCGGTTAGTGGAGGTCGTATAAAGTGCATTGTGGTTAGCTTAAACGCTGTATTGGCTCCCTGACTGGTATCCTAAGTGAGGTATCCATTGATTATTGGATGGAATGAACAGCTTATCTAATACCTACTGGATCGGTGAGGTTAATTTTCCCTTTTCTCTTACTAAGAATTGGTTAAGTGTGGTAGGGTTTTCCCCTGTTAACATCTTAAAGTTGTCTGAAATATTGGGTTCGCTTTGAAATCGCGGTAAGAAATGAAGGACGGTCATAACCAGTGCAAATCCACTCGTTATTCCTTCTTTTTTCTTTCTAAAGTAAAAGCTGATGGGATTGACTGATTTGTATACGATGTTTTCACCGGTTACTTCAGTGATCTCTCTAGAGACCTGTTCAAAATCTTTGTTTTCTGTTCCCGTAATTTCATACGATTGATTATGGTATTTTTCAAAATGATGGATAAGTGTTGCAGCTGCTTTTCCGATATTTTTAACGTCAATCCAATTGAATTTGGTATGGCCTGCGGGAAGTGTGATGCTTCGTTTATCCTGAATTTCTGGAAGCAGCGTGGTGGTCAGGTTTTGCATAAAATAACTTGGTCTCACAAAAATGTAATTGAATTCCAGATCTTGAATTAAGCGTTCAATTTTATGGTGTGGAATGACCTTGCTTGTCTCTACACCTTGTACTGAGAGGAAAACAATGTTTTGTATTCCCTGCTTTTTAGCCGCAACTAAAAGGGGACGAAAGAATGTTTCAACTTCCGAAATATGGGGTGGTCGAAGTAAGAATAGCACGTCAATTTGATTAAAGGCAGCGGAAAAAGTTTCACTTTGCTCAAAATCGAATGTTCTAAAATGCAGATCAGGATACTTTGTTAATTTCTGTTTGGCATTTGCATTTCGTATCCCGGCAATAATTTCACTACCTGAATTCAGCGCTATCAAATAATGGACCACTTCAAAGCCAACATTTCCTGTTGCTCCTGTTTCAAGAATTCGCTTCATGTTCTTTGAGTCATTAAATGTAGGAGTAGGTTTTTTTCTTTGTACAAGAATGCGGTCATCGTCTCTAATGCTTTGTCCACCAGCTTTGATTACTAGTAATGAAGTATGTCTTAAATATATTGATTTAGTAGGTTCAAAAGGAAGGAAGCAGTACGTCTCTCATAATGACAAATGGCAGCTTGTCGTCTTGGGAGTTGTACGCACCACCTGTAAACACGCCAATGATGTTCATTTCAGGAATGACCATGATGTATTGTCCACCGTTACCGGTTGCGGTTTTGACCATGATTTTTTTACCATTTACCATCAAAGGGATATTCCACCACAGATAGCCATATTCCATACCGGTTATGGTTGTATGAGTCGTGGTTGACTCCTCAACCCACTCAGCCGAAACTATCTGTTTTTCTTCCCACTTCCCGCTATCGAGTATCAACTGACCTATTTTAGCCATATCCCGAGGGGTCATGTAAAGCCTTTTTCCTGACGGAATGATTTCTTTATCCGAGGTGTGTCCCCAGGTGGTATTTGTAATACTAAGCGGAATAAAGAGGTATTCTTTCGCGAATTGATCAATACTCATGCCAGAGGCCTGGCTGATGATTTCAGCTACCAGTATAGCTCCCATCGAACAATAAGTGGATACAGCACCCGGATCATTGATCATCGGTAAGTCCAGAGTATATTGAATCCAATCTTTCTTTTTGTATACACGATCTTCCTGCCCTTTCGAACCTTTATCCCAATCGTTGCAATCCCAACCTGCAGACATGGTGAGCAGGTGCTTGATGGTTATTTGCTTTTTCCGACTGTCGAGATTTTTCTTTGGCTCGTGACTTTTTAGGTATTTAGATATGGGATCATCAACATTCTCGATGAAGCCTTTATCAATAGCTACGCCTAGTAGAAGTGACCGAATGCTCTTGGTTGAAGAGCGAAGGTCATGGGGGTCTGATGCATTGTATTGGTCAAAATATTCTTCTAGAATCAAGTCATTGTCTTTGACCAATAAAACACTATGAAGTTGGTGATCTTGTTGAATAAGTTGGTTGAAAAGCGAGTATAAACGAGTACTGTCGGCTTTAGATCGTAGGTCGTTTGTGTTCCATCCATCCCTGAGATCTACAGGTTGAGAATATATATATTGACGTTGTGCAGTGGACAGTTGACTTGTGGCGATTAAGAGGAAAAGGAGTAGAAAAATGGGGTTGATCATATAAATGTCTTTAATATAAAAGGGTCATATACATTAGACCGATACTATTCTATACGAACATCTGTGATTCTGGGGTTATGATGGTATACTGTATGTAGCTTAAAAACTCGTGCTTTTTAGTATGCTGGGTTTTGAGACAACTGGTTTTTATTTACTGAATAGGTGCTCCGAAAGGACACTAAGTACAGCAGGTAAGAAATAATTTAGGTACTGAATGACAGTAGTCAAAATAAACAAATGTTTTTTAAACCTATTGAGTATTTGATTGTTAGCATGATATTAATGTAGATACATGTATTATTTTCAATCAATTAAACAACTTATGAAATCTAGCCAATTAAAGAATTTAGGACTTGTAATATTAGTAACCATCTTTTTGAGTGCCTGTGGTGGTGGATCAACGGAGCAAAGCACTGAAGAAGCACCTACTGAATCAAGCACATCAGCAGAAGCAGCAGAATACTCAGTAGATAATTCGGCATCAAAAGTAGCCTGGAAAGGTGAGGTAGCTGGTGTATATGGACACAATGGGGTTATTGATGTCAAAGAAGGAACGATCAAAACTGCAAGTGGTAAAATCACTGGAGGTGCTATCGTAATCGATATGACGACCATTCAGCCTTTAGACTCGGCTTCTTACAGCGAAGAGAACAGTGCACAGGATTTGGTAAATCACCTGAGTACTGGCGATTTCTTCTTGGTAGAAGAATACCCAACAGCAAGCTTTACCATCAAATCACACTCGGGTAATAAGCTCGTCGGTGATCTGAGCATTAGAGGAAACACCAATGAAGAGACTGTAGAACTCAGTTCTATTTCAATTGACGAAAACGGAGTGACGGGCGAGGGAGTTTTAGTGTTCAACAGACAAGATTATGAGGTAAAGTGGGAGCACTATGTAGAAGATTACGTGCTGTCC
This sequence comes from Marinoscillum sp., assembly GCA_024305105.1. Lineage (GTDB taxonomy): Bacteria > Bacteroidota > Bacteroidia > Cytophagales > Cyclobacteriaceae > Marinoscillum. The sequence continues at coordinate 11,766 of JAMWZA010000116.1, read as the reverse complement.
GATTATATTGAAATAACACTCAATATTGTCGCAAAGAAATAAATAGTTACAACTCAATTTTATTCTTGTGATCAAAAACACCTAAAGACAAAAGCCTGTGAGTTTCCTCCACAGGCTTTTGTATTAATTTTAACCAGCCATGGTCTGTATAATCACGAACTTTACCAGGTATGGCATGCAGTTTTAGTTACTTTTTGAACATTTCACTCACTACTAGATCCTTAGATCCTGGCGTGTACTTGTAAAACCCTTCTCCGGTTTTTACTCCTTTGTATCCAGCTGTCACCATATTGACCAAAAGTGGACATGGAGCGTATTTTTGATTGCCAAAACCTTCATGAAGTACCCTTAGGATGGATAGACATACATCCAACCCGATGAAATCTGCGAGTTGTAGTGGACCCATTGGATGCGCCATTCCCAGTTTCATTACGGTATCTATTTCCTCAACTCCCGCCACACCTTCAAACAACGTGTAGATGGCCTCATTGATCATTGGCATCAGGATTCGATTGGCCACAAAACCTGGATAGTCGTTGACCTCCACAGGTACTTTCTGTAGCTTCTTGGATGTTTCCATCACCTTGGCGGTGGTTTCATCAGTGGTGGCATATCCACGAATCACTTCTACCAGTTTCATCACCGGCACAGGGTTCATGAAATGCATGCCTATCACCTGTCCAGGTCTGTTGGTTTCTGCCGCAATTCGTGTGATCGATATCGAAGAAGTGTTGGTCGCAAGGATAGCGCTCTCAGGAGCATTTTCATCCATTGTTTGGAAGAGCTGCTTTTTGATCTCAAAGTTCTCCGTAGCTGCTTCTACCACTAAATCGGCATTTTTCACCCCAGCAGCGATATCCGTGTTGGTGGTTATGTTAGCAAGTGCCTTATTTTTATCAGCTTCACTTATTTTTTCTTTGGCCACCTGTCGGTCGAGATTCTTTTCAATGGTAGCCAGGGCTTTTTCCAGGGCTTTTTCGTTAATGTCGATCAGTGTCACTTGATGACCATACTGTGCGAATACGTGGGCTATGCCATTGCCCATGGTTCCTGATCCAATTACTGAAATGTTGTTCATTTGATGTTTGTTGTTTATCGAGTCTATGTGAAAACACACAGGAAACGTATTGGTTTACTTAGGGTTCAATCAGGGCTGCTTTTTTGATAATATTATGCTCTGATATGCCGGCAAAACTAAACCATCTTTTGGATCATTTTTCATTGGGTAAGTACTAAAGACGGTATTCACAAATCCAGCAGGTTCAGACATCCGCTTTGTATCGGCAGACAGGTTGTGGATTACCAAAAGTTCTTCTTCTCCATGTTGGCGAACAAATCCCATCAATTCGTTATCAGATAGGTCCTTCGGTTCAGAAGTACCGAAAGTCATAACCTCAGAAGTTCTTCTAAATCGAATTAGGTTTCTGTAATGATGGTACATGGATGATGAATCCTTCATTTGCTCATCTAATGGCATTACAGTCTCCGAAGTGGAGAACTTAGCCTTGATCCAGGTGGTTTGTCCAGAATCGGGCGTGGCAGACCATAAAAAGGGTTCTCTGATCTGCTCATCAGGTTTCATTCCGCGCATCCCGATTTCCTCGCCATAGTACAGATAGGGTGCGCCCGGGAGAGTCAGCAAGATGGATGCCGCAAGCCGAGCTTTGTCTTCATTATTTTCCAAGAAGGACATGGCTCGGTTTTGGTCATGGTTAGTCAGAAAGGTGGTATTTACAAATTTTGGATTGACTGCTTCAAAAGCTTCCATGCTTTCATTGTACATGCCCACAGGTGAGCCCTGGTCGACCTTCCATGCGTTTTCGTGGATGGATGCGGATACGACCTGTTCATTTTTGACTGTTTCCATGATGGTAAAAGCCAGATCAAAATTAAAGAGTCCGGTAAAACCCACAGCAAAAGGCTGCTGGGTTTCCAGATCGGCCCATACTTCACCTACCAAATAAACATCAGGATTAAAAGACTCCATTTTTTGCTTGAATTCAGTCCAGAAATCATGATTATCCTCCGCACGGTAATCAGGATAAATGTGTTTTGCTGCATCCAGTCGGAACCCATCCACACCCACGTCTTCCAACCAGAATTTGCCGATCTTATACACCTCTTCGCGCACTGCTGGGTTGTCATAGTTCAAATCCGGCATTCCTCCCCAGAAGAAGGCATAGTATAATTCCTCCTGATCTTCCACTTCATTCCATTGATGCGTGTTGTCGCTATCTCCAGTGGCTTCTTTTTCTAGTTTACCTTCGGCTTCTATCTCATCCATATCCGCCCACACAAAGTAGTCGCGATACTTGCTTTCTGGATCCTGCGCAGCAATAAACCAGGGATGCTCACTGGAGCAATGGTTGATGACCAGATCCATGATCACTTTGATGTCCCGCTCGTGAGCTTGAGCCACAAAAGCCTTAAACTCTTCCATGGTCCCATAGTCTGGATGTACACCATAGTAGTCAGTTACGTCATATTTGTGATAGGTAGGAGATGGGTTGATGGGCATCAGCCATATCGCTTCTACACCCAAATCATCCAGATAGTCTAGTTTGCTGGTCATACCGGAAAAATCGCCAATACCATCACCATTACCATCGTAAAAGGATTGGACAAAAATCTCGTAAGTCACAGCATTGGGCCATCTCAGGGGTAGTTTATCAGCTTTTTCTGACATTTCAGCTTCTTGTTTTGGTGAGGTACAACTGGCCGTGATCACCAATGCGATCAGAGCCAACAGGGGGAAGCGGGTATTTATCATTTTTGTTAAATTTCGGTTATTCAGTTAATCGTATGACTTGATAGCTAATAGGGTCCAGTGTTATGGATAGCTGTGAGTCAGCGCCATAGTCAGTAGTGGAGCTCCGCTCAAAAGACTGATCCTCCATGAAGAGCTCGGGTGATGTAAGCCCAAAGGTTTCCCATGCAGGTTCTGGTATCTTAATTTGAGCGGTTTGTGAATTCGTATCAAAGTTGGTTACGATCAGTAGTACTTCGTTTTCCGTATGGCGTACAAAAGCATACACTTTATCCGAATAGCCAGTGTAATCGTCGTTTCTATTGTAATAGTGAAGGTCGTAAAATGCTCCCTGGCGAATAGCTTCACTTTCATTACAGCGCTTGAGGATTTGAGCATATGCCTTTCTTAATTGCTGTTGGTCATCACTAAGGCCACCACCATCAAAGTCACCGTCATTGACCCACTTGATGTGCTCTGGTACACCCCAGTAATCAAAGATGGTTGTTCGGCCATCATCACCACCAAAGCCAGATTCGCCTTTACCCGGTTCGCCCACTTCCTGTCCAAAATAGAGCATAACTGGTCCGGTATGCATAAAAGAAGTTACCGCCATCATTGGGATGCCTTTCCACATATCACCTGCAAAATCAGGAGAAGCGATGCGCTGTTCATCATGGTTTTCAAGGAAACGAAGCATGTTTGGCCCAATTCCGTCCTGACGCTGCCAGATGCCCGTAATCGCATCAGTGGTCATGCGGTTTTGAATGATGCCTTTGAGTGTGTCATAGAGTTCTACTTTGTCATACAGGTAGTCAAAACCACCTTTGGAGATGTAGTTTCTATAAGCGTTTGGGTTATATATTTCTGCAGTAAATGTCACCTCAGGGTATTGGCTTTTCACTTCTTTGGTCACCCATTCCCAAAAATCCACTGGGACCATTTCTGCCATATCGCAGCGGAACCCATCAATATCTTTTCCTGCCCAGAACAACAGAATATCTCTCATTTTTAGCCAGGTATCTGGAATCGACGCGAAATGCCTGATGCGACCCTGCTGTTTAAACTCCACTCCGTAATTAAGCTTTACCGTTTCAAACCAATCATAAATGCTTGGTGACTCGCTAAAAACATCGTTTCCTGAGACCTTGGCCGGTGTCTCGTCGAATTTACCATCTTTAGTAGGGAAGTCATTGTCCCCGAGTGAGTTGTATCCTTCAGGAACCTTAAATGAGGTGCCTGGGAGGTAGTAAAAGTTATTGTTAGCGCTAAATGCTACTGATGAATCGTCATCCGCACCTAAGTCTATTACTCCAGCTGGTTTAACATCTGACTCGTAATCTCTGGCCACATGATTGGGTACAAAGTCGATCAACACTTTAAGTCCATTGTCATGGGTTCTTTTAACCAGAGACTCAAATTCTTTCATTCGGTCAGGTACAGATTCTGCCAAATCCGGGTTCACATCATAGTAATCTTTAATGGCATAAGGAGAGCCCGCTCTACCTTTGACCACATCTGCATCATCCAGCGGTACACCGTATGCTGTATAATCCGTTAGCAATGCATGTTCAATGATTCCTGTATACCAAACATGGGTTATGCCCAGGTCTTTCAGTGCGCTTAATGACTTATCATTGATGTCATTGAATTTACCAACGCCATTTTCTTCGATGGTTCCCCAGGGTTTATTGGTCTGATTGGTATTGCTAAAGAGTCTGGTAAACATCTGGTAGATGATTACCCGTTCATTTTTTGTGCTCATGGATGTTTCTTCTGAAGATGTCTGATTGCTGGGACTACTGCAGGCAATTGCAAGAGTCAATAATACGAAATAAAGAACCTTGTTGGTCATCAAAGTAGGGTTAGGATTATGCTAGTAGGGGCTAAAAGTAAGGGAATATGAAGCGTTTTCCCAACCCCTCAGAAACAAAGAAAGCCATTGCAACAGAGCGTCACAATGGCTTTTTATTTTTGCAAACGTTTGAAACTATGCGTTTGTATTGATATTGTTCAAATCCTCAAATGCAACTTTTAATCGCTCAACAAAAGATTTTTCACCTTCTCTCAGCCAAACACGAGGATCGTAGTATTTTTTGTTCGGAATATCATCTCCATCAGGGTTGCCAATTTGCTCTTGTAGGTAACCTTCTTTAGACTGATAGTAATTTTTGATTCCGTTCCAGTATGCCCACTGCATATCAGTATCAATATTCATCTTAATCGCACCATAAGAGATGGCCTCTCTGATCTCTTCACGAGTAGAGCCTGAACCTCCGTGGAATACGAAGTTTACCGGGTTTTGACCTGTACCAAACTTCTCCTGGATGTAGTCCTGAGAATTTTTAAGAATTTTTGGTGTCAGTTTTACATTACCCGGCTTATAAACACCGTGCACGTTACCGAAAGCAGCAGCAATGGTGAAGTCTGGAGAAACTTTCATTAGCTCTTCGTAAGCATATGATACTTCCTCAGGCTGAGTGTATAGTCGGCTATTATCAATGTCCGTATTGTCAACGCCATCTTCTTCACCTCCGGTTACACCAAGTTCGATCTCAAGTGTCATCCCCATTTTGGACATGCGCTCAAAGTATTTCTTACAAGTGCCAATGTTTTCTTCAAGTGGCTCTTCTGATAGATCAATCATGTGCGAGCTAAACAAAGGAGCACCAGTCTGCTCAAAATGTTTTTCATTGGCATCTAACATGCCATCTATCCAAGGCAAAAGTTTTCTTGCCGCATGATCTGTATGTAGGATGACGGATACGCCATATTTCTCAGCAAGCTGATGTACGTGCATTGCACCTGATACAGCTCCAGCTATAGCAGCTTGCTGTCCGTCATTACTAAGACCTTTACCAGCTACGAACGCGGCTCCTCCATTTGAAAACTGTACGATAACTGGTGCTTTTAAATCTCTTGCTGTTTCCAAGACACCATTAATTGAGTTGGTGCCAATTGTGTTTACAGCCGGTAAAGCAAATCCATTTTCATTTGCGTAGTTCAGAAGATCAGTCGCTTCTTTTCCCGTAAGTACCCCAGGTCTGAATTTCATTCTTAAAAATGTTTAGGTTTTAGATTTCACACAAATATAAGTCCTTAGTCGGATACCTATCCCAATGATTTAAATTCTTCTATTATCGGACGTAAATATTTGATATTTTCCTATTTTAACCACACTGAAATGATTCAGAATTAGCAAAAATTCAAAGAAAATTAAGAATCAATAGGTTTCAATCGTTTGTTATTCTGGATGTGATCGCCAAAAGAGGTTAGGATATATCCAGAGAATTTGGCAGATTTTGGATGATTGTGGTTTTTACGCTTTAAAAAAGAAGAAGAAATAAGATATGAGGTTGAAGTTTGTGGTTGGATATAGAACGAATTGGGGTGAAAATCTTTTTGTGGTAGGATCTTGCCCTGAGCTGGGGTCCATGGATGAGTCCAATGCAGTGAAAATGGCTCATGCATCAGGCGAGCAATGGGAACTGAATGTTGAGATTAAACAACCAAAAGACCTTAGCTATTCCTACATCATCAAATCAGATAATGGAGAGGTGGTTGCCCGAGAGTTCGGAAATCCCCGACATGTAAAAGTGGTAGATCACTTTGATACTATTTATTTCAAAGATTACTGGAGATCGGTTCATGCGTTTGAAAACAACCTGCTTACCGCTCCATTTATGAAGGCCTTTTTTAAACGGGGAAAGGCAGAACCTCAGGCAATATCATTTAATGCCAGGCAGAATTACGTACGCTTACAAATACGCGCACCGAGGATTGGAGCCAACTATCAAATGGGAATAGTTGGGAGTACTAAATCGCTGGGTTCATGGGAACAGGACAAGGTGGTACTCATGAGTGATGAAGATTTTCCTGTTTGGAAAGTTGATTTACCTGTAAGTGATAATGCTACGCCTTTCGAATACAAGTTTGTGATTTATTCTCATGAAGAGAAAAAGGTAGTCACATGGGAAGCTGGGGATAATCGCTACTTTCCATTACATGATTTAACCAATAAGAAAAAGCTCATTGTTCAATCGGAAGAGGAATTTCGATATCCGGTTGGGCATTGGAAAGCCGCAGGAGTAGCCATTCCCGTGTTTTCACTTCGCACCAAGAAGAGCTCCGGTGTAGGGGAGTTTTCGGACGTGAAACTTCTGGTAGACTGGGCTGTAAAGACTGGATTAAAAGTAGTGCAGGTGCTTCCGGTTAATGATACAGTAGCCACGCATACCTGGGTAGATTCCTATCCATATGCTGCAGTATCGGTGGATGCATTGCATCCTATCTATGCCAATATACACGAGATTGGACGACTCGAAGATAAAAAAGCACAAGCCAGACTTGAAAAGAGGGCCAAAGAACTAAATGCACTAACTGAAGTAGATTACGAGCAAGTAATGAAACTCAAAACGGAGTTTTTTAAGCTGAGTTTTGAGGAAAATAAAGAGGCCTTTCTGAAGGGTAAAACCTTTAAAGAGTTTTTTAAAGCGAATGAAAACTGGTTGCCTGATTATGCGGCATTTTGCTGCTTGAGAGATAGGAACAATACACCGGATTTCACCCAATGGGGTAGACACGAGCGCATGACTGATAAGGAGCTTTCGGCATTTGTTTCGTCGAAAGCCAAACACTATGATGACATAGCAATCCACTACTACATCCAGTATCACTTGGATAAGCAGCTTAAGTCTGCGACAGAGTATGCACGTGACAAAGGAGTAGTCCTTAAAGGAGACATTCCCATTGGGATTTATAGAAATTCTGTTGACGCCTGGAGGCTTCCACATCTGTTTAATATGGATACTCAGGCCGGAGCTCCACCTGATGATTTTTCAATTACCGGGCAGAACTGGGGATTTCCGACTTACAACTGGGAGGAGATGGCCAAAGACGGTTATGGCTGGTGGCGTGAACGAATGGTGAAAATGGCGGATTATTTTGATGTCTTTCGGATCGATCACATCTTGGGGTTTTTCCGAATATGGGAGATTCCCTGGGAGCATGTAGAGGGCTTATTGGGTCGTTTCAATCCGGCCTTGCCATTCTATCAAGATGAGCTGGAACAACGTGGAGTCAACTTTGATTATGACCGGTTCTGTAAGCCATACATCCGTGAGCACATGATTTTTGATATTTTTGGAAATCACACAGACACGGTCAAGCGGACCTTTTTAGAAGAATACACACCAGGCTGTTTTCAAATGAAGGAGCTTTACGATACGCAGCGCAAGGTCAAGGACTATTTCGATCAGAAAATTGCTGAGGAACCAGAAAGTGAGGAATTCAATACATGGCTCAGAAACAATCTCTACCGATTAATAGGGGAGGTCTTGTTTTTGGAAGCACCATTAACCAATGGTCATGCGTTCAATCCGCGGATTGGCCTACATAGCACCTATTCTTTTAATGAGCTAGATCCGGGAACGAAGGAAAAAGTGGACGCATTGTATATTGATTGCTTCTACAGACGACACAATGACTTCTGGCGTGAAAGTGCCATGCGCAAATTGCCGATGCTGAAAGAAGCTACTGATATGCTGATTTGTGGTGAGGATCTGGGTATGGTGCCTGCCAGTGTACCCGGTGTTATGAATGAACTGCAAGTGCTTAGCCTTGCAATCCAGCGAATGCCCAATGATGATCGCGAGTTTTGGCATCCGGCAGATACGCCCTACCTGAGTGTAACGAGTACTGGAAGTCATGACATGTCCACACTGCGAGAATGGTGGCAGGAAGACAGAGATCAAACACAGCGTTTTTTCAACACGATTTTGGGACAGCAGGGTTCCGCACCTTATTTCTGTGAGCCATGGGTAGCCAAAGATGTGATTATTCAACACCTGCATTCACCAAGTATGTTGGCCATTTTCCCCATTCAGGATCTGGTGGCTATGGACGATAAACTACGTCATGATGTACCGGAGGAGGAACGAATCAATGTGCCCGCTATTTCTCAGCATTACTGGAAATATCGATTTCATTTAAATATGGAAGATTTACTGCAGGAAGAAGGTTTCAATGGATTTTTACGTCAGATGATTGATCAGGGTGGTCGACAAGCCGATTATTAAGTAATTGTTATGAACCAACGGTTTTTTGGTTTTAGGTGTCACTACTTCAAACCACTTAATCTAAAAATCGATGAAACACTTATTCTTATTATGCATACCCATGCTCCTGTATGGTTGTGATCTGGATTCCTGGACTTCCGAAGTGGGAGATGTAGGAATAGTTATGGCTTACCAGCCAGTATATGGAGATAGTACAGATTTAGATATTTCTATTCAGGACCCCAGGCCCATAGAGAGGGCAGGAAAGATTTACAGTTATCAGGACCTGCTGATCGTCAATGAGGTGGGCGAAGGGATTCACCTATACGATAACATAGATCCGGCTAATCCAGTCAAATTGAGCTATGTAAGCATACCCGGAAATCATGATGTAGCTATAAAAAACGGAATTCTTTATGCCGATAGTTATGCCGACCTGCTTGCACTGGAAATCACACGTGATACGGTTCAGGTTCTGAAAAGAATCACCGGAATAATGCCGTTTTCGAATGAAATGCCACCACAGGAAAGTACCTATTTCCAGTGCGTTGATGCTTCTAAAGGAACGGTCATTGGTTGGGAAGTAACCGAAATAGAAAACCCTAAATGCTATAGACCATGAGAATGCTGTTGATTTTAGGTGTCTTTGCAATAGTTGCGACGGCATGTGGTGAAATGGGAATGGATGCTGACAGTGGCAATTCTTTGAATAGTGGAGGAACAGGTGTTGGAGGTTCTACGGCCAGGTTTGCTATCAATGGTGATCACCTGTACATCGTTAATCATACCTCATTGAATGTTTTTGACATCTCTGATGAACGAGATCCCAACTTTCAGACCACCACCGATATTGGTCGGGGTATCGAAACAATTTTTGGGTATAAAGACAATTTGTTTATCGGTAGTCAATCGGGAATGTTCATTTACAGTATTCTAGAGGATGGTACTCCACAGTTTTTATCTAACTACATACATCAGACGGCTTGTGATCCGGTGATCGCCAATGATCAGTTTGCCTATGTGACGATCCGGTCGGGAGAGGCATGTGGTACGGCGTTGTTTGAGGCAAACCAACTCATCACGATCGATATTAGTGATTTGACCAGACCCTTTGAAGTGAACCAACAGCAAATGGAAAATCCAAGAGGACTTTGTTTTTTCAAAGGAGACTTGTACGTGGCTGAAGGGAATAAAGGACTGAAGAAGTTCAATCTGACAGATCCTGCGCACCCTCAGTTAGAAGCGTTTTATCAGGACATAGCTGCTAATGATATGATTCCGCTAGGAAACACCATGATTATCACTCGTGATGAGGGAATCTTTCAGTTTGGATGTGAAAATGATGAGATTTACTTACTAAGTCCAATAAGGTAAGGTTAGCGATCGATCATTGAATTTCTCCTGACAATTGGTGCAGTGCGCTCGAAATAAGACAGTAGCCAGTTCCAGATCTCGTTGTGCATGTAGGCGCGCTGAATCCCTGGGAAATTGGTATGAAGTCTGTAAATGACGGTGTTGTACTGCGCACTGTCCAACTGGAATCGTTCTCTCAGGTGAATCCTGACAGAATCATGCGCCATGAACTTTTGGTATGAAATAGTTTCGCGAGTTTCTTCCCGCGCTTCAATGGCCTTTCGTTTTTCACGTTCATCCCTGCTGAAATAGGTGATTGGTCCATAGATTCCTACGGAAGGTGCTAAAAAGCCATTATCTGCATTCGAACCTACATAGAAATCTCCTGCTTTGATTGGCGGAGGAGGATCAATTATAGATACGCCAGGTATAATCAGTGGTGGACCGTCTTGTCTTAATGGGACTCTAAAGTTTTTGTCAGCATAGATGGTGATGGACGGGAGTAAGACTGAATCTCTGGGCAAAGTAACCTTCAGGTAACTGGTGAGATGAGAAGCATTGACCGCTATCAGATGGGTTTTGTATCCCACATACGAAAATTCAATGGTGTCTCCGCGGTTTCCCAATACGGAAAACTTTCCATTCATGTCGCTTACCTTTCCCAGCTCCAATGTCTTGTTATAAACATGACTAAAACCAACAGGTTCGTCATTTTCATTCACAACCATCCCTTGAATCTGTTGCTGTCCCAAAAGGCAGTAGCTACCTATCAATAACCAAGTAAACAGTACAATTTTCACTTCGTCAAAGAAACGCTTTATTGGGGAGTTTAGTTATATGCAGTAATATTTTTAACAATAATTAATAGCTTGGTAGTTATATAGAAAGAAATACTGAACTCCCGAAGATGATAGAAACCAAATACTTTCAGGAAAAGCCGCACCTGTTTTCATTTTTACCCATTATGTACATGGTGTGGGCCGATGCGGTACTCACACCTAGCGAAATTTTGAAAATCAGAGACCTTGTGGACAAGCAGGTTTGGATCACCAAAGAGGACCGTTCTTTTATTATGAGCTATTTAAATCCAAAAGATCCTCCTAAGCCTGAAAGCTTGAAGAAATGGTTGGTGGAAATTAGAAAGGTTTCCGGGAGTCTATCAAATGACATGAAGAAGAGCCTCGTAGATATCGGGATTGAGCTCGCTCGACTCAACGCCCGAAATCAGAGCTCAGAAGCACTTGATGCGGCGCGTGCACCATTAACCGATTTAGAGGAGGCACTTGGGGTTCTTTCCCGGGAAGTGGCCTTTCACTTAAGGTTTCATCAGCAGGAGAGCAATGCTAACCGGGAGGGTAGTGTAGTGTCCGAACTATCCGCAGAACAAGTATCTGATCTTTTGGAGGGCAATCAAAAGGAGCTCATTCGTAAAGTGAAGGTAATCTTATCGGATTCCGAGTTTGCCTACTACGACGGAGAGAGTAAATCGGAGTATCGCGAGCAAGTGCTTAAATGGTGTAAGTACCTGGCGGATCAGGGATTTGGTGGTATGGCCTTCCCAAAGGAAGCTGGAGGTCAGGATGATATGGCTGGTTACTTCACTGTTATGGA
>JAMWZA010000115.1 GCA_024305105.1 Marinoscillum sp. | reverse complement strand
TGATAGATCAGGCAAACAAAGCCGCCGAACTCCATTTGAAAGAAACTCAAATGAATGCAGAAGCGATGATGTCAGAAGCCAAATCCAAAGCAAAAGACCTTATCGAAAAGTCCGAAATGGAAGCGCGACAGATCATCGAGGAAATGCAGGATGCAATCAAAGACCTGGAGCAAAATTACAAGTCTTTAGAGAATCACCGGGACAACATGATTTCGGAGCTGAAAAACCTATCTGATGATATTCTGGATCGGGTAAAACGTACCGTGAAGCAGAAAGGGGATTTCAAAATGGAAGACCATACCAAGCGTGTAAAAGCCCTTGTAAGAGAGTCAGAAGCTAGAATCAACAAAGAAAATTTGCAGGTTCGTCCAGTTAAAATGGAGCCGTTGAAACAACCCGAAGTTAAGAATTCGCCCAGATCAACTGAGGAATCAAAACCAGTTGTGAAACCGGCCTCAGAAAGCCAGTCTGCCAGACTTGCAACTAATACACCGAAGAAAAAACCGGCGACACAAAAGCAAGCTGATGGTGGATCATTTTTTGATGAATTAGAAGAGTAATGGGTAAAGTATCCTTAGAGGGAATGGAGTTCTATGCACGGCATGGATATTATGAGGAGGAGCGCAAAATCGGCAATAAATACAGCGTCGATGTGGTTCTCGATGTAGATTTCACAGATGCTGCCATGGATGACAAGCTGGGTGGGACGGTCAACTATGAGCGTGTTTATGAAGTAGTGGCAGAAGTTATGATGATCGATGCGCAACTTTTAGAACACCTGGCTGGCAAAATGATCAGACAGCTGAAGGTTGAGTTTCCTCAGGTCAATCAGGTTGAAGTCAAGGTAAGTAAATACAATCCCCCAATAAAAGGGCTTTGTCACCGGGCTGTGGTTACTTTGGTGGGTTAGCCGTTTTTGGATCCACAAAAACAAATCCTCTGGCATCTGACCCTTCATAGAAATCTACTTCTTTACCTATTAGAAACATCATTTCTCTTTTTTGAATATAGACAGGAATGCCGTCCACATCATAGCTCTGGTCACTATCTTTTTGTTTGTCAAATCCCAAAATAAACGACACACCACAGCCGCCACCTTTCACACCAACTCTCAAACCATATCCTTCTGGAATTTTTTTGTTGTTGATGATGTCTTTGATTTCTTTACGAGCTTTCTCAGTAATCTGTACGGGCACATTCATAACGCCAAAGAAAATACTTAATTTTGATTCTTAACCTTACGGCTAACACCAAGAATATGGAGATGGTTTACGATCTGCTGAAAATTACGATTCCGGCGGCACTTATTTTATACAGTACGTACCTCATGATGCGTTCATTTTTAAATAAACAACTGGATGAGCTACATTTATCATTAAGACATAAAAATCAGGAAACAGTACTTCCTGTGAGAATGCAGGCTTATGAGCGCATTTGCTTGCTTTTGGAGCGCATTTCCCCGAATAACCTGATCCCAAGGTTGAATGAGAAGGACATGACAGCAGGACAGCTTCAGGCAATGATGGTGTCAGAAATTCGCAATGAATTGAATCATAATCTCTCGCAGCAGGTTTACTTGTCTGACGATGCATGGATTTATGTCAAAAGTGCCGTAGAGCAGTTGATTTCTTTAATCAATGAGTCGGCGAATCAGTTAGGTGAAGGAGCCACAAGTCTGGATTTGGCCAAAACGGTTTTCGAAAAGAACATGGCCAATGAAACAGACACGATTTCTGGAGCGCTTGGATTCATCAAAAACGAAATTCGAGAATTATTTTAATATATGAGTAAAGTAAAAATTGATACGATTTTTCAGAAAGCAAGAGGAACCCTCACTGAGAACGAAAAAGTGAAGGGACTGATTGCTGAAGTGAAGACCAAAGTAGATAAGATTAACTCAGACTCTGAGGAAAGGTCTACTTTTATCTATCAATTGCAAGTAATTATACGAATGGTGAGGGCACATATAAATGGCTCGTATAGAGCATTTTCTGCCACATCCTTGTTAACATTGGTATTTGGTCTTGTGTATTTCATTACTCCTGTTGATCTGATACCAGATTTCATACCAGCTTTAGGCTTGACGGATGATATTTCGTTGGTTTATTTCATTTTCAAGAGTCTTGCAGACGATATTGCGAAATTCAGAGTTTGGGAAGAGGCCAGCATCTAAATACTTAATCGAAAAGCTAGTTATGTCAGACAATTCTGCTCTTATTATTGGATGTACTGGACTCGTAGGGCGAGCTCTGGTCGATGAACTTCTGGATACCACGTATTACAGTACGATCAAATTGGTCACCAGGCGCACATTAAATATGAACAATGATCGAATAGAAGAAATCATTGTTGAAGACTTTGATCAGTTAGAGAGTTTTGCTTCGAAAATGCAAGCGCATGATTACTTCTGTTGTCTGGGGACCACTATGAAAATCGCTGGGTCCAAAGAGCAATTCAAGAAAGTTGATTTGGAATACCCTCTTATAATGGCTGCTATCGCTAGAAAGTCTGCGGGCTTTAGGCAATTTCTGGTAGTCACGGCCGCTGGAGCTAACTCGGGATCCCCACTTTTCTATAATCAGGTGAAAGGAGAGTTAGAAGAGGAGTTAAAGAAAATGAAATTGCCGTCATTAATGATATTCAGGCCATCACTCTTACTCGGCGATCGAGACGAATTTCGGTTAGGAGAAGAGTTTGCTAAAGCCATCTCCGCCATTTTTAGCTTTTTCATGGTGGGACTCAAGCGCAAGTTATGGGCCATCAAGAGCAAAGATGTCGCTAAAAGCATGTTTCTAATTGCAAGAGATCAGCGAAAGGGTACCAAGGTGTTGAGCTCAAATGACATGATGAATAGACTTAAATCCATGGGATTTTGATTGCAGTTATTCAAAAGGTGTCCAACGCCTCGGTAAGTATAGATGGTGAGGTGAAAGGCGACATAGGTCAGGGGCTTCTAATCTTGCTAGGTGTTGAAGATGCCGATAACTCAGAGGATGTCGATTGGTTGACGAGAAAGATTGTTAACATGCGCATTTTCGAAGATGCTGAAGGAGTAATGAACGAAAGTTTACTCGATATAGAAGGTGAGTTATTGGTTGTAAGCCAGTTCACATTGCATGCCTCGACAAAGAAAGGAAATCGTCCTTCTTACATTAAAGCCGCCAAACCCGATGTGGCCATTTCACTTTATGAATCATTCATTTCGAAGATTGCTGAATTTGGGCGTCCAGTCAAAACTGGAGAGTTTGGAGCTGATATGAAGATAGCTTTGACCAACGATGGTCCAGTTACCATCCTGATGGACACCAAGAATAAAGTATAGAGAATAAATCTCTGATTGGCTAAATCATAGTAATCACTCTCGAAAATCTATGGTTTTGATGAATGAGCATTTTAGTTGCTTGAGACCCTAATAATTAATCATGTGATTTTACTGCGTTCGTTATTATCTACTACCTTTGCACACTTTTAATTACGTATGAAGCACATTAGGAATTTCTGCATAATAGCACATATTGATCATGGTAAGAGTACGCTGGCCGATCGATTGATCCAAACGACTGAAACCGTGTCTGATCGTCAGATGCAAGCGCAGCTTTTGGATGACATGGATTTGGAGCGAGAGCGTGGTATTACCATCAAGAGTCATGCGATCCAGATGTACTTCCCATTTGAAGGAAATGAGTATACACTTAACCTGATAGACACTCCCGGACACGTCGATTTTTCCTATGAAGTATCTCGGTCCATAGCAGCATGTGAAGGAGCCTTGCTTATTGTAGATGCAGCACAAGGAATTGAGGCGCAGACCATTTCCAATTTGTACCTCGCATTGGAGCATGATCTGGAAGTTATTCCGGTTTTAAATAAGATTGATTTACCTGGTGCGATGATTGAGGAGGTTTCTGACCAGATCATTGATCTTATCGGATGTGCGAAAGAGGATATTATCCATGCTTCCGCCAAAGAAGGTATTGGTATAAAAGAGATTTTAGAAGCGATTGTCAATCGAATTCCTGCTCCCAAAGGAGATCCGGATGAGCCATTACAGGCAATGATATTTGACTCTGTTTTCAATCCATATAGAGGTATTGAGGTGTTTTTCCGCGTTTTCAATGGAACACTGAATTCTGGAGATAAAGTGAAGTTTGTCAATACAGGTAAAACGTATGAAGCAGATGAAATTGGTGTGCTGAGACTGCAGCATGAAGCCAAGAAACAAGTCTCTGCTGGAAATGTGGGTTACCTGATTTCAGGGATAAAGATCGCCAAAGAAGTAAAAGTTGGGGATACAATTACCCATGTAAGTCGTCCAACTACTCGTCAGATCAAAGGCTTTGAAGATGTTAAGCCGATGGTTTTTGCAGGGATTTATCCAGTTGAGACGAGTGAGTTTGAAGAACTCAGAGCATCTATGGAAAAGCTGCAGCTCAATGATGCATCGTTGGTGTGGGAGCCTGAGACTTCTGCAGCATTGGGCTTTGGATTCCGATGTGGTTTTCTAGGCATGCTGCACATGGAGATTGTTCAGGAACGATTGGAGCGCGAATTTGACATGACGGTAATCACTACCGTACCCTCAGTTCAATTTCATGCGATAAAAGAAGATGGGTCGATAAAGAAAGTGAGTGCACCTTCTGAGCTACCTGAAGCCAACGTAATATCCCATATAGAGGAGCCATTCATTCGAGCACAGATTATCACCAAGTCGGAATTTATTGGACCAGTGATTGCGCTATGCATGGATAAGCGTGGTGAAATTAGAAACCAGGTATACCTGACTTCTGATCGTGTAGAATTAACCTTTGAGTTACCACTTGCAGAAATTGTTTTTGATTTCTTCGATAAGTTGAAGACCATCTCAAGAGGTTATGCATCCTTAGATTATGAATTGATCGGATACCGACAGTCCACAATGGTGAAGTTGGATATCATGTTGAATGGAGACAAAGTGGATGCGCTTTCGGCCATCGTTCACAGAGATAAGGCTTATGAATGGGGCAAGCGTCTTTGTGAAAAACTAAGAGAACTGATTCCTCGCCAGATGTTTGAAATTGCAATACAAGCCGCTATTGGTACAAAGATTATTGCTAGAGAATCGGTGAAAGCGATGCGAAAAAACGTATTGGCCAAATGCTATGGTGGAGATATCTCCAGGAAGCGTAAACTTCTGGAAAAGCAAAAGAAAGGAAAGAAGAGAATGCGTAATGTAGGAAATGTGGAAATACCACAGGAAGCATTTATGGCAGTATTGAAATTAGATTCATAATTAAGTTGAGAAGTCAGAAGGTAGAAGTTGGAAGCTTTAAGTTTGAAAAGCTGAGGATTTGGAATGAGAGCATGGCTTTGGCAGAAGCTATCCACAAGGATTCCTTAGGTTTTCCGAAAGAGGAAACATATAACCTGACTTCACAGATTAGAAGAGCTTCGGATTCAATTGCATTGAATATTTCAGAAGGATCAATTTTGCAATCAAAACCCGAGTATACTAGGTTCTTAGGTTATTCTATCAGGTCGCTAGCAGAAGTTGTCACTTGCTTGCATAAGGCAAGAAGACGGAATTATTTAACCGAAGAAAAATTTCAAATTTATTATGAGTAATGCTATAATTTAATGAATATGATAATTGGGTTTCGTAATAGTCTTTAAAGGTCACTTCCAACTTAAGACTCCTAACTTCAAACACTTATAAAAATGCCAACAATACTAGACGGTAAGAAAGTAGCAGGTGATATCAAGAATGAAATCTCTACCAGAGTAGGTGAATTAAAATCGAAAGGGTTAAGAGCGCCAAACCTGGCGATCATCATTGTTGGAGATGATGGCGCTAGTCACACCTATGTCAACGGAAAGATATCAGCTTGTAAGTCTGTTGGTTTTGACTTTACCTTAATGCATTTTGCCAGCACGATTTCGGAGGTGAAATTGTTGAAGCATGTAGAGAATTTAAATGCCGATGAGGACATTGATGGGTTCATCGTCCAGTTGCCTCTTCCTGAGCATATTTCTGTTGAAAAAATTACAGAGAGCATTAAACCAGAGAAAGATGTTGACGGATTTACGAATCAAAATTTTGGATCCATCATATCAAACAATCAACTGATACTACCTGCTACACCTTTTGGGGTGATGGAGTTGCTGAGGAGGTACAATGTGGAAACTGAAGGAAAGCACTGCGTTATAGTAGGTGCTAGTCGATTAGTAGGCGCCCCTCTGGGGATGATGATGACAGAAAGTGGCCATGCAACTGTTACACTTTGTCATAAACATACTAAAGACCTTGCTAGTCATACAAAACTGGCTGATATACTGATAGTCGCGGTTGGTAAACCTGGCCTCATTACAGAAGATATGGTCAAAGATGGCGCTGTAATAGTGGATGTAGGTACTACTAGAATCGAAGACAAGTCACGGAAGTCAGGGTTTAGGTTATCTGGCGATGTAGACTTTGAGACCATTTCTCCAAAATCTTCATTTATTACACCGGTTCCGGGTGGAGTTGGACCAATGACTATTGCATCACTTCTTTTAAATACACTAAAAGCTTATGAAGACCAGCATCCAGAAGGATAATGGACTTAACGAACTGCCGTTAATGGAGTCTTTCCTGACTGTTCAGGGAGAAGGGCTTCACACGGGAAGTGCAGCTTACTTTATTCGATTAGGTGGTTGTGATGTAGGTTGCGTTTGGTGTGATGTCAAGGAGTCCTGGGATGCAGAGGCACACCCAAAGTATTCCATTGATCAATTAGTAGATAGCGCGAAAGCTCAGAATGTTGATATCGTTGTGATCACAGGTGGCGAGCCATTGATGTATGATCTCAAAGAACTGACCGACGGACTAAGAGCAGCTGGTTTGAAAACACATATTGAAACATCAGGAGCTCATCAGTTATCTGGCAACTGGGACTGGTTATGCTTTTCCCCGAAAAAATTCATGGCTCCAAAAGAGGAGTTTTACAAAGCTTCTGACGAGCTCAAGGTGATTGTCTATAATAAGTCTGATTTCAAATGGGCAGAAGAGCATGCGGCTAAATGTGCAGATACGGTCAATTTGTTTTTACAGCCAGAGTGGTCCAGGAAAGACCAAATGATGCCACTTATCGTTGACTATGTAAAGAAAAACCCAAAATGGCGGATATCTTTACAAACTCACAAGTACATGGACATTCCATGATTCAATCCATAAAACAAGTCGTTCTATTCTGTTTGGTCATCGGAGCATTGAGTGCTGCGGCTCAGGATTATAGCAACCGGGCAATCAAAATCACAGATAAGGCAGACGAACTTATTAGATCAAGATCATTTGGTGAGGCGGTAGAAATGCTGAAAAAAGCAATCGATATTGACCCGTCCTACCCTCAGCCATACTTGAAACTCACCACCATTTACAACCTCTACCAGAAAAAAGACTCAGCTGCCAAATATTACAATGGAGCGCTTTCAGTGATTCCGGAAAGTAGAATTTCTCAGAAAATGTGGGCGAACGCGGCGCGAATGAATTATGCTACTGGCAATTACCAGGAAGGGTTGAATGCAGCGAATCGGTTAACAGCGCCTGACTCATTGCTAAAGTTGAGTCTGCAATTTGCTGTACAGTCAATAACTAACGGAGTAGAATTAGAACAGGAACTTCTTCCCGAAGAGATTAATGCTTTTGGAATGCAGTATTTCCCGGTTCTCACCGTAGATGAATCGAAGATTATCTACACCAAAAGGGATAGCAATACGCCGGGTTCGGATGAAGATATCATGATCAGTACAAGGATAGGTGGTTCATGGATCCCGTCTCAATCCATTTCCCAATCCATTAATACACCTTTTAATGAAGGAGCGTGTACCATTTCAGCAGATGGGCGGACACTGATTTTCACAGCGTGCGAAGGTCGCAAGTCAGTGGGGAGTTGTGATCTTTACATTACCTATAGAAATGGAAATACATGGTCTTCACCCCAAAATCTCGGAGAAACAGTCAATAGTAAGCACTGGGATTCACAACCAGCACTTTCTGCCGACGGCCGCACACTTTACTTTTCATCGAATAGACCAGGTGGTCAGGGAAAGAGAGATCTTTGGGTGACTAAACTAAGTGATGAAGGTTGGTCAGAACCAATAAACTTAGGAAAGCCAGTCAACACAGCTTTGGATGAGACCACCCCTTTTATTCATGTGAACGGGCAGTCGTTGTTCTTTTCCTCTGATGGTCATTACGGCCTTGGAGGATTGGATTTGTTTGTCTCCCAAAAGGGGAGTCCCTGGAGTCAGCCTCTCAATCTAGGTCATCCAATTAATACCAGAAATGATGAAATTTCACTTTTTATTAATGCGCTGGGTGATTTTGGGTATTATGCTGCAGAAAATGGTGCAGGACGTCAAAGTTCGAGTACGAAGCTGATAAAATTTAGAATGCCATCGGATTCACTGCTGAAAAGCAAGGCTAGTTATGTAACAGGAAGGGTATTGGATAGCGAAACCAAACAACCAATTGGCGCATCATTCAATATGATCAATCTGGTTAATGAGAATGACTCTTACACAGTAAATGCCGATTCCATTACGGGGAAGTATTTTTTAGTACTAACAGAGGGTAATCAATACGGTGTGTTTATACAGCGTAGAAACTATCTTTTTGAGGACCTGAATTTCACAACTACAGAAAACTCGATATTGTCACCTGATACTATCGACATATATCTTACGCCAATTAGATCAGGAGCGACAGTGGCTTTAGAGAATATTTACTTTAATGTGGATAGCTATAATCTAAATGCAAAGTCAAAATCGGAGCTTGAAGAATTGGTTTCATTCATTAAGAATAATCCAAGTTTAAAATTCTTGATAGAAGGCCATACAGATAATACTGGGTCGGATGAATACAATATTGAACTCTCCGAGAAAAGAGCTTTAACAGTGTATCAGTACCTTGTAGATCAAGGCGTGCACACGTCTAAACTGGCTTATAAAGGGTTTGGTAGTACGCGGCCTGTTGCTTCTAACAATAGTGATGAATCTCGAATTAAAAACAGAAGAATCAATATTACAGTGATTGACTAGGTCGTAGATCATTGGATTATTCTAAAATAAATCCTGATTTTCGAGCATTTTATCTGAAGTGAGGCTCTCACCACTAATCTCAAAATAGTTCAATTCGTCCTAAAACTGCGCCTTTAGTGTAGTCTTTAAAAGTTTTCGGGATTTTTTGCAACAAAATTCAAGAAGTATGACACCAAATTTTATTTTACTTAGGAGTCTTAATGATCAGGTAATGTTCGGGTAAAGGTGGTTATTTATAAAAATGATAGATGAATCTCCTGTAGAATGGCATTCTTGCAAAAAAATATGCTGTTATTGATTTCATTTTTATTATTTATCCTTCTTGTTGAATACCATTTAATTGTTATAAATTTAGCATTGAAACATAATGTACAATTTAAAAAACAGTAAAATATGAAGAGGATTCTACTACTGAGTTTAATGTTCTCTTTGACTTTTGCATTCAGTGCATTGGCGCAAAGGACAGTCTCGGGTACTGTGACGTCAGCAGATGACGGTAGCACAGTTCCAGGGGTAAACGTTGTTCTAAAAGGAACAACGACTGGTACTACCACAGATTTAGATGGTAATTACCGATTGAGTGTTCCTGAAGAAGGAGGAACGTTGGTGTATTCATTTATTGGCTTATCTCAACAGGAAGTTCAGATTGGGGCAAGATCAGTTATTGATGTGGCCATGCAGTCAGACGTACAACAGCTAACAGAAGTTGTTGTGACTGGTGCTGCACCTGGAATCACGACCAAAACCCTTGGTTACTCTTTGGGTAAGGTTGATGAAAATCTGATTCAACAAGCTCCTGGAGTTGATGCGGCGCAAGCGTTGCAAGGAAAGGTAGCTGGTGTTAAAGTGATTCAGAATGGAGCTCCTGGCTCTAATGCAGGTATCAGATTAAGAGGTTCGACTTCACTTTATGAAGGTCAACAGCCACTTGTGGTTGTAGATGGAGTAATTGTGGATGGAGGTCTTAACACGATTAACTCTGAAGATATCGAGTCAATTGAAATTCTTAAAAGTTCTTCGGCTGCTGCATTATATGGATCCAGAGGTGCTAATGGTGTGATTGTAATCAACACCAGAAGAGGGGCTAACATGAAAGAAGGTGATGTAAGAATTGTCTTCAGAAATGAGGTTGGTCGAAACTACCTTCCTGGACGAATTGATTTGGCAGAGACACATCATTATGAAATTGATTCAGAAACTGGTGCGCCTCCTGTAGGTAATCAAGTTCCACGTGCAGATCAACTTTCTGTAGTGCCTTATCCTAATCCTCAGGATTATCAGGATATACTCTTCCAGGAAGAAGCCTTCTACACGAACTATCTATCTATAAGTGGTAGAACAGATAAGGCTAACTTCATGCTATCTGCTCAGAACACAAATCAACCAGGTGTTGTATACGATACAGATGGACAGTCGAGACAAAACTTTAAGGCTAACTTTGACTATAATTTAACTGATGATTTGTTCATTAGTACAAGTAACTTTTTTAGTCAGAGAGAAATTGACAATGCGCCTACAAGTGTATTCTTTGATGCCTTATTGTTTAGACCAGATTTAGACCTTTTTGCAAAGGTTCCAGATCCAAACAATCCAAGTGCTACAATCATTAATGCAAAACCGGATTCATCTGCACAGATGGTAAACCCAGTTTATACATTGACTGAGCGTTACAGCACCACTACAGATGACCGTTATATTGGTAGTGTAGGATTGAATTATTCACCATTCAATTTCTTGACTTTTGAAGGGTTTGTTGGTTTGGATAAGCAATGGTCTACTACAGAAAACATAGTGCCATTGGGTTATTTGGCTGATGACGTTGCTTTCCAACGAATCGGTGCTGGTGGTATGGATGTCACAAAAGACCAGACAACGCAAGTTAACGTAAGAGGTAACGTGTTAATCTCGAAAACCTTTGGTGACCTGGCCTTGAATTCTAGAATTGGTTATTGGTTTGAGAGAAATCAATATGATTATACTCAGGTAAATGGAGATGGATTCACGTTTGATAGAAGGACTCTAGAGAACATCCAAACTGTGTCTGATGTTGATCAGTTCAAATCGGAAGTACAATCTGAGAACATGCTTATCCAAATTGGTGGTGTGTATCAGGATAAGATCAGTTTAGATCTATTAGGACGAAGAGATGCTGTATCACTTTTTGGACCGGAAGCTAGAACTTCTAATAACTACAGAGTAGCAGCTTCTTATAGAATCTCTGAGGATTTTGATATACCTGGTATTCAGGAATTTAAAATTAGAGCAGCTAGAGCAACATCAGGTGTTTGGCCAAGGTACTCTGCACAATATGAAACTTTCAATGTAACTGCTGGTGTAGCTACGAAAGATCAGTTGGGTAACGAGAACTTGAAGCCTGCCATTGCCGTTGAGAATGAGTTCGGTATTAACATGAATTTACTGAACAAATTTACATTGGATGTGTCTTATGTAATGAATAATACAACGGATCAGATTATTCAGGTACCTCTACCAGCAGTTGTTGGTTTCGGGACGCAGTGGCAAAATGCTGGTGATCTGGAATATCGTGGACTTGAAATTACTTTGGGTGCTAACGTGGTTGACAACCCGAATTTCAGATGGGATTTTAATGTGGTGTTCGATAGATTCAAGCAAGAAATCACGAACCTTCCTATTCCAGAATTCAGAAGAGGTACTGGTATTCAGCAATCTGACGTATTCTTGATCAAAGAAGGGGAACCTTTAGGAGCTATTTATGCCACTAAGTGGATGAGAAGTTTGGATGAAGTTTTAGATGGTAATCCAGAAGCTGATCTTAGTGATTATGCAATTAATAACGAAGGTTTCGTCGTTCGAGCTAATCAGTTAGGAACTGGTGCTGAGGTGCCATTACCTTACGTGGATGCTGAAGGAGCTACGACACACAAAGTAGGTGATACCAACCCAGATTTCAATCTTGGAATTAACAACACCTTCACAATCTACAAGAACCTGACAGTTTACTTCCTTTGGGATTGGAAACAAGGTGGAGATATCTACAGCCAAACGCTTCAGTTCTTAACCAGGGATAATAGAGCAGGGTACATGGATCAAAGAGGTTCAGCTTATCCAAAATCAATCAACTATTATCAAGGATTCTATAACACAAATAACCCGAGTAGCTATTTTGTATATGATGGGTCTTATTTGAAGTTAAGAGAGTTGTCTATCAACTACAACATACCTGGCACACTCTTCGGAGAAGGGTTTGGTAACGCTGTTGAAAATATTAGGCTAGGATTAGTAGGAAGAAATCTTCTCATTATTTCTGACTATCCTGGATACGATCCAGAAGTAGGACAAGGTCCAGACAACATCGATAGAACTACTTATGCGCTAGATGGGTTCAGATATCCAAACTTTAGAACTTTTTCCGGTTCAATTCAAATTACTTTCTAGCATAAAAAAAGTTAGCAATATGAAAATGTATAAAATTAATTTAATCATACTATTGGCACTCGGAGTTTTCATAAACTCGTGTGCTGACTTAGAGATTGAGAACTTTAATGAGCCAAACTTTGATGATGTGTTGGCAAGTCCTCAAGATTTAATCAATGTTCCCGGAGGTGCTTTCGTTTCTTGGTGGCAAGCACAGTCAACTGTCAATACAGGAACTGCCTGGGCAGCGAATGCAGATATGTTGACGTGTTCATGGGGTAACTTTGGTATTCGTAATTTCTCTTGGCAACCACCATTGGCAATAGATAATTCATTAACATCCAATGATGCTGCAGCGATTAGCACAGCTTATTCAAACTATTACAATGCGGTTTCATCAGGTATTGATATCGAGAGATTCTTGTCTGTTCCTGAAAACTTACCAGTAATTGTGAATGGAGTGGATCAGACGGCTATGTTAGATGCTGTTTCGAAGTTTTTGATCGGATCAGGTCACGCACAGATCTCTATCCTTTATGATAGAGGATTTACTGCAGATTCTGAAACTGATTTAGGAACGCTTAATGGAGAGGCATTCGTGACGAGTGCTGAAATGAGAGATTTTGGTGTATCCAAGTTAGAAGAAGCAGCTTCTATTGCTTCGTCAAATACATTCTCTCTTCCGGCTAATTACCTGAATGGATTGGAACTAACCAGTACCCAATTTGCGGAATTGGCGAATCATAT
Organism: Marinoscillum sp.; assembly: GCA_024305105.1. Classification (GTDB taxonomy): domain Bacteria; phylum Bacteroidota; class Bacteroidia; order Cytophagales; family Cyclobacteriaceae; genus Marinoscillum. The sequence goes on along the minus strand of JAMWZA010000115.1, from coordinate 5,066 downwards.
AGCGGCAATGGCTTTGGCTTATCATCCGAGAAACCCAGGAGAAGTTGGTGATGTCGATTGGGCAAAAGTTGTTACTTTAACAAATAATGGGTTAAGCTACGATTTTGCTCCGTTAGGAGACAACAACCTGTGGTTTGATGATGTGAAAGGAATCGGTGGTGGAGCCTTGGCTAATGGTGTTGCGGCTAATACTTGGGCTAGAGTGGATCAAAAAGTGTTAAACTTAATGGACCCTAATTACCCAAGTGAATTTCCGGCCGATGGAGCCAGTCTGCCTGAGCTAACCACAGACGATGATAGAATAAGTACGGATTTCTTATACAGATCCAGCATATTCTTCCCAATTGATCGTGGTACTTATAGATTCTCTAATTATGTCCACAACAGGTATATACCAAATGCTTATGACTTTGCAGGCGTACCAATGCCAAAGTTCCTAAAAGCGGAAGGTGACCTTATCAGAGCAGAGGCATTGATTCGTTCTGGTGGAGATAAAGGTGAAGCAGCTACACTTATCAATAACACAAGAGTGGGTAGAGGAGGTTTGACGCCACTTACTGCTGCCGATAGTGATACTGATATGCTTGCAGCCGTGAAATACGAAAGAATCATCGAATTGCTCAACACTTGGGGAGGCAGAGAACTTGCTGAAGCCAGACGTTGGGATGGATGGTTAAGAGAAGGAGCATTTAGGCAACTTCCTGTCCCTGGTGGTGAATTGACCGTTCTAGGGGTTGAAATCTATACGTTTGGAGGCTTGGAGGCTTCTAATTAATAACCTTAAACTGAATAAGTTATGAAAATGAACATAAAATACATATTTGCTTTACTTGTTCTTGGAGCCTTCGTCAGTTCATGTGTGAATGAAGACGAGTCCAACCAGGAGAGAGAAACAAGCGTAGGTGAAGCAAGCGTTGAGATTGAGGTATTAGCCGATGATGGATCTCCAGTATCAGGAGCGACGGTTAGTGTTTTCACCAATGCTGACGATTACGTAAGTGAATCAAACGCTGTAGCATCTTTAACAACTGATGGAAGTGGTATGATTACCATATCCCCAAGTGATATCGGTTTAACCGATGCTGATTTGGGTGAGGCAACTTGCTGCGGGAGCTTATACTTTAGTGTAGCAGCAGGAAACCTTAGAAACTGGTCAAGCAATATTAGCACACCATATCTGTATTGGGCTTCAGGTCCAACTAAGATATCTACTACTGTTAGTTCGGTTCTTCCAGAGTTCTTAGCGATCATTGCAAATGATTGGGATCATGGTTCTTATGGTGGAGCTGGTGCTTCACCTGCATGTAATAATGACGATTACTTTAGTTTTTTGAAAACAGGTGAAGTCATAAGATACGATGCAGGAACTGTCTGTGACCCAACAAGAGAGGCCGTTGCGGAAGGCACTGTGTGGTCTTCATGGTCTTTGAATGAAGATGGAACTGAAATTACCATAAGGGATTTTGATCCATATTGGTATAACAATGATGACGTATTTGAAGCTGATGCTACACTTACTGTTAATGAAGGGTCAACCTTGACCATTGATTTTGGAGCTCCTTATATTTGGAATCTAACAGCTCGTTAGTAGTAAATAGTATAAATAAAGTTGAAAAAAAGTACCGACATTTGTTGGTACTTTTTTTTTAGTATACCAACAAGTGAATGTTAAGATTATTAAAAATTTCCATTTTATTGCCAGGGATATTTTTCCTTGGCTGTGAGAACTCCGCTGACGTTGTTGCCGAGCAACAGCCAGTAATGCAACTTATACCCTCGAACCTAAGTGGCATCAAGTTTAGTAACACCATTACTGAAAACGATACAGTTAATGTACTGGATTATGAGTACTGTTATAATGGCGGTGGTGTTGGTGTTGGTGATTTCAATAATGATGGTTTAGAAGACCTGTTTTTTACAGGAAATCAGGTTGGGAATGCCTTGTATATCAATAAAGGTGATTTGAAATTCGAAGATCAAACGGCTATTTCAGGAACAAATGGTCCAGGTTGGGCTACTGGAGTCACTATCGTTGACATCAATAATGATCATTATGATGATATTTTTGTTAGTTATTCGGGAATGGTGCCAGACAAGCTCCGAAGGAATCGTTTTTACATTAATCAAAGAAATGGTACGTTCATTGATGAGTCTGTAGAAAGAGGACTGGTAGATGAAGACTTTTCCACACATGCTGCGTTTTTTGACTTTGACCAGGACGGAGATTTGGATTTATTTGTAATTAACCACCATAATTCATTCGGTGATAAACGGATTGCACCAGCCGATTCTAGTGGTAATGCCATAAGCAATGATCGATTATACGAGAATGTAAATGGTAAATTCACAGATATCTCAAAACGAGCTGGAATAAAATATGAAGGGTACAGCCTGGGACTTGGAATAGAAGATATAAATTCAGATGGCTGGTTGGATATACTAGTTACCAATGATTATTATTTTGATGATTATATCTATATCAATCAAAAGGATGGCTCTTTTAAAGAGTCTAGTAAACGCTATTTCAAACACACCAGTAATTTTTCCATGGGCAATGATTTTGGAGACATCAACAATGATGGTGTTGCCGACATCATGGTTTTGGACATGCTCCCTGAAGATCAGTATAGAAGGCAAAAATTGGTAGGTCCTTTAAACCTCGAGCTTTTCTTTACAACGTTAAAATCTGGATATAATCAACAGTTTATGAGGAATAACCTTCAGTTAGGTTCTAGAGGTACTTCCTACAGTGAAATTGGGCAGCTTGCTGGTGTATATGCAACTGATTGGAGTTGGTCTCCTTTGTTTTTAGATATAGACAATAGTGGAAATCAAGATTTATTTGTTTCCAATGGGTTTAGAAGGGATATAACTGATAGGAATTTTATTGTTTATAGAATGAAGCAAGAGATGCTTCGTACGCCAGAAGCAAGACAAAATCTGATTAAAGCACTCAGTGATTTAGATGGAGCAAAATTGAAGAATTTTTTTTATGAAAATACTGGGGACCTAAAGTTTAAAGATAGACGAGATGAATGGGCAGAATCCCCTGAAAGTTACTCAAATGGTGCTGCCTATGCAGATTTGAATAATGATGGCACTCTAGAATTAATCGTAAGCAACATCGGAGAAGAGGTATTTTTATATAAAAATGTAGCAGAATCGAATTATGCCATATTGAATCTAGATAGAGAAGGGGTCAATATTGGTGCAAGAGCAATGCTTTATACAAGTGAAGGAGTACAGTACCGTAGATTAAATCCTTATAGAGGTTTTCAATCTACAGTAACCAATAGGCTTCATTTTGGGCTTGGGAAAATTGAAACCATTGATTCCATTGAGGTAATCTGGCTAGATGGAATGATGGAAGTTAAGAAGAAATTGAAGTCCAATCAGGTCATTACTTTTAAGGGAAAATTACTTAATGAGAAGAGATCTGAGGAGAAAAGAACGTTTTTCACCCAATTAAATGATTCATTGGACATTCATTATGAACATTCTGAATTGGAAAGTATTGATTTTAAAAGTGATCCGCTGTTGCCTCATATGTTTTCTAAAATGGGACCTGGAATGGCTGTTGGGGATGTAACTGGTGATGGCTTGGAAGATATTATCATAGGAGGCTCATCAGGTAAAAAGGCCACTAAACTGGTTCAAAATCTAAATGGTACTTTTAGTTCACAGGAAATAATAGATGAAGATTTTTTTAGGGAAGACATGGGTATCGCGTTATTCGATAGCGATGGAGATGATGATCTTGATTTATATATTGTTAGTGGAGGTAATGATGTTAAGGGAGAAGATAGCTATTATCAGGACAGATTTTATGTAAATAATGGTAAAGGGGACTTTACTCATCTCAAAGAATCTCTACCTAAAATGAATCAATCAGGTGGAGTAGTTAGACCTTTTGATTTTGATAACGATGGGGATGTAGATTTATTCATAGGAGGTAGATTGGCCCCTGGCTTCTACCCTTATCCGTCGACGAGCTATGTTCTGGAGAATATTGGAGGGAATAGATTTCAGTTTCTCGAAGGCGAAGTTGATGGTCCGTTGCACCGTCTGGGTATGGTCACGGATGCCGTATGGACAGACTTTAATAGAGACGGTTGGTTTGATTTAATTGTCGTTGGAGAATGGATGCCTGTTACATTCATTGAAAACAGGCAGGGGGACTTTATAGATGTGACTGAACAAAAGATAGAAAAACACTCCAATGGATGGTGGAATTCGATTACCTCGGGTGATTTTGATGCTGATGGTGATATTGATTACATACTAGGTAATTTAGGTGACAATAATCAATATCACCCTTCAATAGAAGAGCCCGTAGAAATATTTGCTAAAGATTTTGACAGTAATGGTAAAGTAGACCCAATTATCACTCAATACATTCAAGGGAAGAGATACTCAAAATTTTCTTTAGATGTCCTGGTTGATCAATTGAAAATTATGCGAAAGAAATTTCCTAATTATGAAAAGTTTGCGTTGACAACCTTCGACGATTATTTTACTCCTGAGGAACTTAAGGGAGTGTATCATTTGGAAGCTTTTACGTTTTCCAATTCCTATATGGAAAATCTGGGTAATAATAATTTTGATATCAAACCATTACATAGCTCTCTACAAATAGCCCCAATATTCGGAGCTACCCCCTTATTTTTAAATGATGACGAATACTTGGACCTGTTGGCAATAGGTAATCAATACTCTTCAGATGTAATAGCCGGTAGAAATGATGCTGGAAAAGGATATGTATTATTAGGCAATGGAGATGGTTCATTTGAGGCATTGGAAAATGATATTTCTGGCGTAGCTATAAGCGGTGATGCAAAAAGTTTAGTGCAAATGAGTACCAGAATGGGAGAAGTTTATTTAGCAGCTCAAAATACTGGCCCGCTTCTTGCTTATGGCATAACCACACGTAAAAATAAAGAAGTGGATGTGCCGAAGGAAACGGTTAGATATAAAATCTTTTGGGAGAATGGAAGAGTCATCTATGGAGAGGTCGGATCTGGAGGATATTTGTCCCAGTCTACAAGGAAACTATACGTTCCTGGAGG
>JAMWZA010000114.1 GCA_024305105.1 Marinoscillum sp. | reverse complement strand
ATCATGGTCATACCTGTAAGGGTTTTTAATTTTCTATAGATGACTGAGTGGCTCATGCCAAGTTCCTTTGAAAGAAAGGAAGCACTGAGCTCTTGTTCGAGAATGTTGTTATCGATTAGTTCGGTCAGGTCTTTAAGGAATTCTTCGTCTCGTGAGTTGAGCAATAAGTCCGCTGGTGCCGTTATTACGTCCTGTCTAATTCTATGGGCTACAAGTTGTCTGTTTAAGAGGAGATTTTTTACTCGAGTGAATAGTATGTGTTTGTTGAAAGGTTTGGTGATGTAGTCGTCAGCACCAGTTTCATAACCCTCATTTTTAAAGACCAGAGAAGTTCGAGCAGTAAGAATTATAATGGGTATATGAGAAGTTCTTTTATCACTTTTAAGTTTATGGGTTAAGGTGATTCCATCCATGATTGGCATCATCACATCACTAATAATAATATCCGGAACTTGCTCCAACGATTTTTCCCATGCTTCCTGGCCGTTTTCAGCATCAACCACGGTAAAAAACGGGAAGAATATGCCAATTAAATAATTTCTGAGTTCTTTATTGTCTTCAACAATTAGCATTACACGATCCTCAAACTCTGTGAAGACGTGTTGTTCGTCAACTTTGAACTCATTGGAGTCCGTTGGGATAAAGTCAGATTTTTCGGTAAGCAAACCCTGGGATTGTGGTAGTCTTATCATGAATGTAGTTCCTTTCTGATCGCTTTCGATAAGAATCTCACCTGCATGCCTCTTTACAATATCCTTAGAAATGTATAAGCCCAATCCAAACCCTTTGGCTTTAGTTGCTCCTTTTGAACCCTGACCAAAAGGCTCAAATATGATGTCGTAATCCGTAGGGCTGATACCAACGCCAGTATCTTTTACACGGACATAGGCATACTGATCGTCACTATCAATTGTAAGTTTTACTAATCCTGATTCGTGAGTAAATTTTATGGCATTGGAAAGAAGGTTATAAATCACTTTCTCCATTTGGTTTTGATCCAGGTCAACATATAGTTCAGTTATCTTAGACTCAAAGAGATACTTGATATCTTTCTTTTTTACTGCATCTGTAAATGATAGAAAAATTTCTCGCGTGAATTCTATCAATTCTGTGGATTCAAATTTCAATTCCCACTTGTTACTTTCGCTTCTTTTGAAATCGATTATTTCATCAGTGAGTTGACTAAGGTGAGCAATGTTTTTTCTTATGCTTTTGAATGATTTTGTGCTTTCTCTATCCAAAAGTCTTTTGGAAGTGAGCTGATCGATGGAGTTGGTAATAAGCGTCAAAGGAGTACGGATCTCGTGGGATAGGTTGGTAAATAGTTTTTGTTTTAATTCATTCAGTTCATTTTCTTTAATTCGAAGTAGTTGTTCAGTATTTAATTTGCTTTTGATGTTTGCCCAACTAGTACTGTAATAGAAAAACAAATAGAGAAGTCCGATAAAAAGTATTGCATATATGCCCAATGCCAGATGTGTAGCCCACCATGGACGAGCAATGAATATTTTAAGCTCCTTTGATTGGATGTAATCCTGATTTGTACCATTGTAACCTCTGATTTTGAAAGAATACTCACCAGGGTCTAGATTAGTATATGATACCTGGGTAGTATTGCCGATGGCCCTCCAGTCTTTATCAAACCCCTCCATAAGGACTTCATAGTTAAATTCACTTGACGAAGGAAATATTGGATTGGCAAAGTGAATTGTGATTAGATTATGAAAGTACTCAAGTGAGATCCTTTGGTCATCCGCAATCATGAAGGGGAGATCTTTTTTTAGTATCTCAGAGCCTGGAAGAACCCGCTCACCCAATATGGATAAGTGAGTCATAATAATGTTGGACTGATAATTAATCTTACCGAGCCTTTTAGGATCGATACTCACGCATCCAAAAGGACCGCCAAAGTATAAGGTACTATCGGAAGTAACAGTTGAAGATCCAATTTCAAAGTTTGTTTCGTCAAAGCCTGGTACTGAATATGGAAAGACCATATCCAATGGGGGATCATACATTGCAATTCCGCTCTTGGTACTAAACCAGATTCGTCCTTTGTAGTCCTCTTCGATAGCAGTAACGATATAGCCAGGAAGCGTATTTTTTTCAGACAACCTGCTGACTTCTAAAGTATGGAGATTAATAGCGTCCAAACCTGAACCCCAGTAACCAACCCAAAGAGAATCATTTTTGTCAATGTGGAGGCTGATTACATCATTGCTACTTAGTGTATGCATGACTTTGCTGTTATGAGCGAACCTTTCAAACTTGCCAGTATTTATGTTAAACCGATTCAGTCCACCTCCATAAGTTGCTAACCATAGAAGGGAGTCATTTTGCTTGACCATATCGACTATGTCGTTATCCGATAAAGAATTGTTGTCTTCTGTGCTGAACTGGTAAATTTCATTAGTATTATCATGGATATTTAATGCGTTCAAACCTCCACCCCAAGTGCCAACGTAAATAATGGAATCAATCAATATGGCAGAACGGACATGATTGTGTGATAATTCGACACCAGATGAAGAATGATCATTGTAGTAACGGAAGCTTTGTCCATCATAAATGGCTAGACCATTCATGAAAGAACCAAAAGCCAATAAGTTTTCATTTAATATAATGGCCCTATTATAATTGTCAAGTTCGGGAATCTGATATATATCATCAAAGTTGAGGTCAATCTTGGCAACGCCTTTCAAATTACCTACGTAAAAAGCCTCATTTTGAAATAACATGCTTGCAAACTGGGTTCTTGGTTGTGTTGCATTAGGTCTTAAGAAGTGTATGTTCACTCCATTTTGCTGACTGCTAATAACGTTTAATCCGCTTTCTGTTGATCCGAACCAAATATTTCGGTCACGATCCTGGAAAATAGAACTTATTCCTCCGTTTGATAATGAGAATTCGAAGCTGTTGTGAACATATTGATCCATCAATTCGAAGCTTCCTGTGCTTAAAACAGTCAACCCATTGCCAGTACCCACGTACAAGGAGTTGTCACGCTGGTAAAAACAATTGATTGTGGATTCTTTGAGTACGTCCAGTTTTTTGATCCCATTTTGATTGATCACAAGAATACCTTGACCCCAAGTGCCGACTAGGATAGAACTTCCAACAGCGCTCAGGGCTCTGACATTGAGAGAGGAATAATCGGTATCTGGTGAATTGAAGGAAAGTTTCAGTGCGGTGGATCTACTCTGGTCGATCTCCCAGATTCCCTGGTCTTTTGACCCTACATATAAGTTATTATCTAAAGGGAGGAATAGTAAGGATTTTATTGATAATTGGCTTAATTGTTCATGTTGAAATTTGATAAGAAAATGTTTTTTAGGCCGTTGATGAACCTGATATAAACCACTCTCTGTAGCTACCCAAAGAAGACCAGGCTCGATCTCCACTATATCATTGACCTGGATGATACTTGAGCTTTCCTGCGAACCCTCAAGCTGAACCAAGTCAAAGTTATCAATAGTGGGGTCGTAGCGGTACAAACCATTATAAGTACCAATCCAAAGTGTTTTCCGGCTGTCTAATAGTAGTTTGGATATACCATTTCCAAGAAGTGCGCTGTTTCTTTTGTTATATACTTTGAAATTGGCTCCATCGTATCTGTTCAGTCCATCTTTTGTGCCTATCCATATGAATCCGATAGTGTCTTGCTGGATTGTGGATACAGAATTAAATGACAAGCCATCGGAAGTTGATAAATGATGGAAGTATGTTTGATTCTGACCGACGACAGAAATGCTAAAATTTAATACCGTGTAAAGAATCAGCAGGATCCTTTTCATACTTTTGGAGCATTATCAGTGTAAACCTTTTGACTTAAGATAATCAATTAAAAGTTTAGGTCTGTCAGTTTGAATAATTGATGCGCCCTGAGCAAGCAGCCAGCCATAGCTTCCGTCCAAATCATAAACAGCCTTTTCGTCATCATGACCACCGTTGAAATGTGGCCATAACGAGTTGATCCAAACTCTGGAATTCAAGTTAGAAATTAGTTCAATTGCCTTAGACTCCAGGCCTTCCTCTTTGAATAAAATCTCAAATGCAACAGGTGAATTTTGTGCTTCATAACTTAGAATCACTTGTTTCCAGTTTGCTTCATCCAGAGTTACAATAGGCATGAACAAAATACTATCTCTCCGGTATGAAAAATCAGATAGGAATTGATCCTGCGACTTCATCCATCCTTTGAAAACAATCTGATGGAGTAAGTTTTCTTCTTCTAAATAATTAGTGAGTGATTCGGCGTGATCGTAAGCCTTATCCAGATTGACCAGAATATGGCCTTTGGTTACTTCCAGGGCTTGCTCAAGCGTAGGGATTTTGTGTTTTGTCACGGCACCCAGGCCATCTTTCAGATGGAGCTGTGATAATTCAGGCCAAGTCAGATCAGAGACACTACCAGTACCATTGGTGGTTCGGTCTATTGTGTCATCGTGCATGAGAATAAAAACGCTATCCCTGGTCAAACGTACATCAATTTCTACCATGTCCACACCCATGTCAATACAATTCTGGATTGCTTTTAGCGAGTTTTCTGGAGCATTCCGCCAATCACCCCGGTGAGCTACTACAAATACGTAATTTGATTCTCTGTCCTTTAAAAGATCTGATAACTCATGACTTCTATCCTGACCCATAGTCTGCGCTATGGTTATAAGTGAAAGTGTGAATAGCTGGAGAATCCTGGTTTTAATGCTCATATTTCAAATCTTTTTTTTTTTAAAAAGCAAGATTGATAACATCGGTGAATGGGAGGTGTCTGAATCGAGCTAGTTTGGGGGTGAAAATCGTAGCGGTCAGTTAGCGTTTCAATTAGGAGGTAATTAGTCAATATCGGAATCAATAAAAACCAGCTATAAGTATTGATAGTATGGGTACTTTTGGGCTCCATTTTTTACGCCTAAGCTCCATGGCAGTGGTAGCATGCTTGCGGCAGCTTTGGATCAGGGATATACTGGCTTTGAGGGTGTACCTCTCTCAGGTACCGACATGGCGGGAGGTGGTATTCCCTACCATAGATCGATGCAGGCGTTTGGCTCGACGGATAAGAACGAGCCAGAGCAGAAGCTGCTGTATTATGCTGATGCTTTTTTCACTAAGGAAGCAAGTATACCTTCATCAGCGAGAGCTGAGAGTGATAGAGTGGATATCGGGCCCGAGGTTAAAAAGGAGCTAGAGTTTAAAGTATTTCCTAATCCGGCAATTGATGAGTTCAATCTTATTGTTGAAGTACCAATCGCAGGATTAGCTAAAATTCAAATAATTGACTTCTCTGGGAGAATCCAATACGACCAGAATCTTGGGAGTGTTGATGAGGGCATTCATTGGATTCGAATGACCAATATCTCAATCCCTGCAGGTAATTATGTTCTAAAATTTAATAGCAATAGTTTTTCTCAAACTGCTAAACTAAAGATCGAATAAAATGGGAAAAGTAGCGAAGAAAAAATCGAAGGCTTCCTTTAATATATGGGGTTGCATTGATTTATACGAGTTATCAACATTGATCAAATCACTCAATTCAATATTGATTATATATGTCGTTTTATATACCAATTTGTGTTTGGCAAGTGAAGTCAACCAGACTCTTGATCTGGATTGTATTGACGGAGCGTGCGAAGAGATGTATACCAGGTGCTATGATATGCATTTGGATCAGATATTTCAACTCAACCAAATTGAGGAGGAATGGGGGATTCAAGCCGATATACAGAATGGTGGATTTGTCAAGGTAGAAGTACTAGCCGTTCCGATTCCTTGCCCGTCAAATGTCGATAATGAGAATACACGCAGCTTGTTAGAGATCTTTTCGACTATCAGTGATACAGAAAACTACCATCGGGATACAAGATTTATCTATGAAACAGCCGGTGAATCTATCCCCTCACGTTTTAGCTCAGTTTTGCTAGATGCTGACATCTCGAATAAGACAATAGCACAGTTCAATAATAGTCTACCCGAACTCTGGGAGATGGATGATTATAAAAGAGCCTTGAACAGGGTTAATTACTGGCAAAATGGGTTTGTATCTGTGAAAGATGACCCCATTGTCAGGGTGGTCTTAAAAATTACTAGAAGAAGTGCTACCGTAACCAAGATAAAAATTCCAGGAATGGATTTAATTGATGTGGCGGGTACAGCTCTAGATCCTATGGTTTTATTGGGAAATTTGGGCTGTGTTGATGAAACCTCAATGAGCCAAATAGACGCCTTGATAGAAAATAAAATCAAGCCAGGAACCATTATAACACTAGGTAATGGCACGTTTCCGCCACTTTGTTCTAGCAACAGTGCTTTTTACGAAAGTTATTCAAATATATTCAATGCATACCTTCAGGATTTTGGAGTTTTTCCCGTACCTGGACCTTTAGATTATACTAATTCTAGTGGTACACATATAGGAACAGTGGATGAAGATAAATGGCTTTCATTTTTTAATAAATCAAGTACTAACTATACGTTTAGCAGCAATGATGTAGAGTATTTTGTTATCAACACCAATAACAGGCAAGGTCCTGGAACGGATCCGGTAGATGGAACAGATATGCAAAATGTAAAAACCTGGTTGGAAACGGTTGTTCCTGCTTCTACTAAAAAATATCAAATAATCCTGGCGCACCATTCACCCTACCTGTCTGGTCAAACTCATTCTGCACTGGGGGATTGGGATTTTAAGTCTATGGGCGTGGATATGTATGTGGGATCTGGAGGAAACTTTTATGAAAGACATGATGTCAATGGTGTGCCATTTGTAAATGTAGGATTAGGTGGACGGGGCAGAGATATGAATAGTTATGAGACGCTATCCACCCTGGTTCCAGGAACACACTATTCAGAGGAATTTGGGGTTCTAAAAGCCATCACCGGTACCAATATGATGATGTTTCAGTTTATTAATGTGGATGGAGAAAAGATAGATCAATTCTATCTAATCAATAGGGATGATCAACAAGCCGATAGAGTAGACTATTATTACCTGGAAAACAGAAGAGGAATCCCACTTATAGATACAGAGGAATCTCTGGATGTTTGGCTGTTGCTCGGTCAGTCAAATGCTGAAGGAAGGTGTCCCAGCAACTATTGCTATGATGAATTTACAGGGGATGAACTTGGTGAACTCCATGATACTTACCTGCTGAATGAAAAAGGCACTTTTGAAATGGCAAAGAACTCATTGGCCAGATACTCGTCGGTTGGTAAAATTCAATTCACCCAGTCTCTAGGTTTTGGTTGGACGTTTGCAGAAGAGTTAAATGATAATGGACAGAGGTTTGGCTTTATTGCAAATCCAGTTGGTGGGACTGATTTGGCAGAATGGATGCCTGATTATGTGCCAACTTCTGCCAATAAGAATGCTTATGGCAAATTTTCTATCGGGTATGGAGGTGAGAACCTCTTTAATGAGACCATGAGACGTGTGGAGCAAGCCAAGAATAAATATCCTAATCTGAATGTAAAAGGAGTGCTTTGGGCACAAGGTGAAAATGATGCAAAGCGGATTAATGATGGTGAGTTGAATTACACTGTGAAAGCAACAGAGTTAATACAAGCTTTTAGAAATGAATTAGCCAACCAGAATTTAATATTCATCCTGTCAGAGGCAAGTCATAGAGATACTGATTGTGGAGAATGGTGTCATACCGAGCTTAACAATCAAATTAATGCTATACCTGCAGCGTTTCCTGGTGGAAACGTTTACGTCGCATCTACCCAAGGACTCCAGACCTTTGATAATATTAATGTACACTGGACTCACGACTCTTATCGTACTTTAGGTATTCGGATGGCGGAGCTTTTATACCCGGTTTCAGGGGCTCGGATATCAGAAAGCGGAGAAGCCCAAACGGTAGGGAATATAGGACTCTATCCAAACCCTATATCCGATAAACTTGTGAATTTACGAGTGGATGTTCTAGACGAGACTATTATGGAACTCAGGTTGATAGATCTAAGTGGAAAGCAGCTCTTGCAATCTGAGCTTTATTTGGTGAAAGGCACCAATCACACACTTCTTTCAGTGGACCAGATTCCTTCAGGTGTGTATTTATTGGAGATTTCTGGAGGGAATATGGCATACACAGAGCGACTGATTATAGAGCATTGAATAAGGATGACTTAATTAATTAGGAGAATTTGGGGTAATTCTGTATTGGGTGGTCGATGAATATTAGATGAAGAGGCGACTCCAAATGGCACTAAATTATTCGGTTAACATATCGGTTAACTAGTTAGTTGAAGTTTGTGTAACCTATTGATATATAATGGTTTAAAACAAGGGTTCTAGTTCCTCCTCCTCTGCACTACAAAGCCTCGGCAAAATGCCGAGGCTTTTTCGTTTGAGGAGTCGGGAGCCTCGCTAGAATCTGGCTAGGTGCCCCCAGCCCGTCACTAAAACCGTCCACTGGACTGTTTCTTAACGTTCCGTCCTCTCTTCATCTGCCAACAAACCCTGATGAAAGCCAGAGTTTTTCGTTTTTAGGGCTTTCAGCGAATGAAATCAATTCAAAATTTTATAGAAAATATTAGGTAAATGGATTTGCGATAGGAGGTGAGTGGCATGAAGTCATAAATGCGGCGGGTGCGTAACCTGTACCGCGATGTACCGGGGCGGTTCGCCGTTGCGATTCGAATCCCTCCTCCTCTGCACTACAAAGCCTCGGCAAAATGCCGAGGCTTTTTCGTTTGAGGAGTCGGGAGCCTCGCTAGAATCTGGCTAGGTGCCCCTAGCCCGTCACTAAAACCGTCCACTGGACTGTTTCTTAACGTTCCGTCCTCTCCTCCGCTGTAAGCAAATCACCAAGTTCTTAAATTTACCTGACTAGATTATCTTCTATTATGGCTTCCGATTGGGTGGTCATGTCCAAAGGGGTTCTTTATCCCAATTATCTTTCAGTCCCAATGCGAAAGGATCGACACTTGGGTAAGCTTTTAATAGGTTGATGAGCCGCTGTGTAAAGGTATTGTTGGGCTGTATCTCGTTTAGTAAGTATTTCATCAAACACAAATGCACGTATAGCTTTTGAAACTCGTGCTGCTTAGGCACATCGCTAATCCAATCATTAGGTGGCTTGGATAATAACTTTACCGTACCGGGTAGATTTTTATTCCACAATCTGCTATGGTGAGCACAAAGATTTCGTATTTGCGCAATCGACTGTAACCAACTAGGCAAATAGGTGTGATTCACTGCGCCGTAATCTTGTGCAATGATGTCCTTTGATTTGATGTTGTTCTTTAGATTGCCATAGAGCTTTGATAAACTTCCTAAAGTGGTCATTTCTAAAGTCTTCCAAGCAGGGGGGAAACGCCCATCGTCTTTATACTTCTTTTTATGTTCCTTAATAAAAATATCCTTTGATCGTTCAAGCTCCTCATGAATCTTGTATAAAGTGCTGACAAGCTGTTTGGTATTGATAAATAAATTATGGTTTTCAAACCATCTAGAACCGTGCTCACGCGATAGGTGATAGATCAGCTTTGTTCTAAGACTTATTTCTATCTTTTCAATGACATCAAACAGCAACATACGAAGGTCATGATCGAAATTGTAAAGAGCAACTGCATCTTCAAATCGACTATTAGGCTTGAACCTATGAGATTCTTTATCGGCATACATCGGGTACCAATAGCCCACCAGACGATAATAACTGATATGTGATAAGTATTTCTTTGCTAATGAGACGTTGGAGATTTGCATGCCTCTATCCTTAAGCTTGGCGACTTGCTCTTCTATAGTGATGGCAGGCTTATCGTAAATCATAACGGTAATATAGTAGAATTACGAAAAAAGTAGTGGCCTAGAAAAGCAAAAGACGCACCCTGGGACGCTGTTCTACGGGTAGCGTGGTGCGTACTGTTGATGCAAATATATGCATTTTTGCACATTTCATGTTTTGAAAAAGTATAATATATTTTACAAATTCATCAATCTAATTCTTTGTCAATGTTGGAGATATAATGTGTTGTCTATACTAGACTCGCGTCTAGAACATCGATTTGAGTTGATGCTAGTTTCCTAAGCACCTTCAGCCTCCTTCACCAACTTCGCGTGGCTTTGAGGCTGGATGTTTTGGCCAAACTCCTCGGCATACACCCGGGTGAAAATAGCACCGATTAGCACCAGTATAGAAGAATAAAAGACCCAGACCAGAATACCTGCAAGTGAGCCTGCTGCACCATATGTGGTGGTAATTCCTGTTTGAGATAGAAGAAAACCGATACCAAATTTCCCAAGAGTGAAGAGAACTCCAGTGACCAAGGATCCAACGGCCACATCTTTCCATTTCAGCTTGGCATCTGGCAAAAACTTAAACACTAGTGCAAAGATGCCTGAGATGATGATCAGGGAGATGATGATGTTGGCACCTTCCACGATATACACACCAAGATCCTGGGTGAAAATCGTATAGAGAAAATCTTTGAAAATCCTCAACGCTGCATCGATCACCAGGGTGACCAGGAGCAGAAAACCAATGACGATAATGAGCGAAAAGGACATCAACCGATCGATGAAGAACCGTTTAACCACTTTCTGAGGAACTGGCTTCACGTTCCAGATCGAGTTCAGTGCTTTTTGAATAAAATTAAAAACGGCTGTGGCACTGATGAATAGGAAGATTATACTCACGATATTGCCAATCAGCGAAGACGACTTCCAGCTTTTGTTCTCTATAATTTGCAAAATCTCTTCGGCGCTGGCTGATCCAATGAAT
Source organism: Marinoscillum sp. (assembly GCA_024305105.1). GTDB lineage: Bacteria > Bacteroidota > Bacteroidia > Cytophagales > Cyclobacteriaceae > Marinoscillum. Next base: position 7,806 of record JAMWZA010000114.1, on the reverse strand, counting down.
TGTGATATCTGCCCCGCCAGCTGGTCCTGAATTTGTTCTTTGCTAAGAATGGTGCCCACTGACTGCACAATGATGATCAATACTGAAGGTAACGAAAAGAGCGTGAAGAAGGCAATCGCTGCTGCGTAGACTACAGGATCTTGCTCTTTAAACACCTTCACTGCGTTCTTAAATAGTCGTTGCACTCTTTCTCTCATATAGCTGGTTTATCGTTTTCGTTTAGTATAACCAGCTAACGCATAGCTATTGTTTATTCAGGTTGTTCTGGTAGGAGTTTCAGTAAAAGATTGAAGGTATTAGAGTCTCTTTATTGATTATCTTTTGAAATAAATCAAGTGTAGATATGAATATTTCTAGTGTATGTGTAAATAAATTGAATGTGAATTAGATTTTGCCCTGCTTCGATATCACTATATATAGCGTAGATAAAAATATATTTAGTGTAAGTATTCATATTTCCAGAGTAGATCGTACTTTGTCCATTTACATTTCTTTCTGATTGGCTTCATACCGGGGTTTTGTGATTTCACCAGTAGATTTGTGCCATGCAAGACATTCAAAACCTTGATGACATCAAACGATTGGTCGATATGTTTTATACCAAAGTGAGGAGTGATGAAAAGTTAGGGCCGATATTCATACAGGTGATCAAAGACGAATGGCCTGCTCATTTAGAGAAGATGTATCGATTTTGGCAGTCCATTTTGCTGGGAGAACCTACCTATAACGGACGGCCGTTCCCTCCACATGCAGCCCTGCCAATAGGTATGGTGCATTTTAATCGGTGGCTGCGGCTCTTTCATGAAACGTTGAACCAAAACTTCGAAGGACCTGTGGCGGATGAGGCAAGAGATCGTTCGGTGAAAATCGCTCAGGTGTTTATGGCGAAGCTGGATGCTATGAGGGCAACCGGAGGTTCAATTTAAAAGCGCAAGGCTTAGTCCTTTTCCAAGTCATATACTTTCCCACTGGCTGCTCGATCAATGCTGGCGTTGAACTCAAATCCCATGAGCAGGATGAATGACATCAGCCACTGCCAGATCATCAAAGCAATCAAAGCACCAATGGATCCGTACACTTTGTTGTATGTTCCGAAATTGGCCACATAGAAGGAAAACCCAAAAGACACCAACAGGCACAATCCGGTTGCTAGAATAGAGCCCATAGAAAAGAATCTCCACTTGTCATGAATGGCTGGACCCCAGTAATAGATCGATGCGATGGCGCTGTAGAAGATGATAAACACAACCAGAAATCGCAGCAGGACAATGATGAAAACAAGGAAGTCTTCCGTAACCACGCCTATTTCTACTACCCAGTTTAGCATGATTTGGCCTACGATAAGGAAAATAACACCGACGATGAGAGCGAATGCTAACAGAATGGTCAGGAACAGCGCAATAAGTCTCGTCTTGATGAAGGACCTGTTTTCAACCGTTTTATAACTCATGTTAAAGGTCTGCATGAGCGAATTCACACCGTTTGTGGCCAGGAAGAGTGCGAAAAGTACGCCAAATGACATCAATCCTTCTCGTCGTATTTGCACGGTATCGTAGAGAGTTTCTGCCATGACTTCAAAAACCGAGTGCGGCATGACATCTTCCAGAAAGTGCAGAATTTCACCCTGACTTACCGAAGGGATAAACTCATGCAAGAAAGGAATCAGTGTAAAGAGGAAAATGATCGAGGGAAAAATCGAAAGTGTGAAATTGAAAGCCACACCATAGGCTCTGTCCAATAACTGATTGTCACCTATCTTATCGATAAAGATGATCATGATACGATACATGGAAGCTTTTCCATCACGAATTTTTATCGCCTTGAGAAGCCTGACCAATCGGATGTACCAGCCAGTATAAAGTAAGTGTCTATGTAATCTTTCTCTAGTTCTCACGCAAAATGTGGTTCGAGGAGTTTTTCCATCACCTCAGGCATTCTGGTGGGTCTACCAGTGTCCATTTTCATAAAGACCAATTCGGTCTCTCCAGTATTAATTAGTTTTCCGGCCTCATTGGTAACCTCGTATAGAAATTTAATTCGTGCTCTAGGCTTATCCGGAATGGTAACTTTCACCGTCAAATGGTCATCATACCTGGCAGGTTGATGGTACTTAATATTCATGGAAATCACCGGCATACCTACGCCCATTTCTTCCAGACGCTTATACGGAAAGCCCAATGTTCGAAATGCCTCCACCCTGGCTACCTCGTAATACATGGCATAATTGCCATAGTAAACGTAGCCCATCTGGTCGGTTTCAGCATACCGTACTCTTATTTTGACTTCTTGTTGGTACATGAACTATCTGTATATCCGCTGCTCGTTCAGTGCACGCTGGAATTTCCGCGCATTGATGTTGTGTTCGACCAAATTTTTGGCAAACACATGATAACCCGAGAAATCATCCTTCGCACAGAAATAAAGGTAGCTATGATCTTCGTAATTCAAAACTGCCTCAATCATTGCTATGGAAGGCATGTTGATCGGGCCAGGGGGTAAGCCTTCGTATTTATACGTGTTGTACGGGGATTCAAAACCCATGTCCTTGTTCAGAATTCTTCGGATTTCAAAGTTATTCATGGCGAATTTGAGAGTTGGATCCGCCTGAAGCTTGTACCCACGATCCAGTCTGTTCAAGTAGACACCTGCGATGGTTGGCGCTTCATCGATGTAATTGGTTTCCGCATTGACGATAGAGGCCACCGTAGTAATGTCTTCTGGACTTAGTCCAATGCCCTGAGCTTTGGCTTTTCGCTCCTCTGTCCAATACTTATCGTATTCCTTTTTCAATCGATCCAGAAGTTCTTTTTCCGAGATCGTCCAGTAGACTTCATAGGTGTTTGGAAGAAACATACTAATGAATGTCTCTTGATTGAACCCATAGGCTTTGGCCACACTATCGGAAGTGAGGATTGGAGCCAGATCCACTGAGTCCATCATAATGGTTGATGTTAACTTGCCGGCCAGTTCTTCGATTTTCCTGGCGGTGCTGAAGGTGAGTTTCACCGGGGTTTGCAGTCCGGCTCTCAGCATGTTGATGGCTTCCGTATTGCTCATGTCCTGCTCGAGTAGGTACATGCCCGGTTTTACATTGGAGTCGTATTTTTTGAGCTTGGCCAAAAAACTAAAGGAGAGCGCGTCATTGATGATCCGCTCATTATAAAGTTGTTTACGTAGCTCGTCAAAGGTGGTGCCTTCTGCTATAGCAAACATGCGATCATCCTGATCCACCAATATGTTAGGGGTGTACAGAATTTGGTAAAAATAAAACGCAAACGAAGACAGCATGACTGCAAACACAATCATAATCGCCGCTATCAACTTCTTTTTCTTCATCTTCTTAATTAAAAATTTCACGCAAAAGTAATGAAGTCTGGGTTCCGGCTTGGCTTATTAATTGGAAACCACTAATTTCCAGTATCAACCAACAGACATGGCAGCAGAATTCATCAAACTATATCCCGAAAACCCGGAAGAAGACAAAATTCGACACATCGTCGAAGTGCTTCGTGATGGAGGTTTGATAATCTACCCGACAGATACGGTCTATGGGCTGGGGTGTGATATCTTCAATAGCAAAGCATTGGATCGTTTGAAACTGATCAAGGGGATTAAAGGCAAACACCTCAATCTTTCGTTTATCTGCTACGATCTCAGTCAATTGTCTGAATATGCACGACATGTAGATACGCCTACGTTTAAGTTAATGAAAAAGTGTCTACCAGGTCCTTATACTTTTATTTTGGAGTCTTCCAGTAAGGTACCGAAGATTTTGAATGTGAAGAAAAAGACCATCGGTATTCGGGTGCCTGATAACAATATCCCAAGAGAGATCGTGCGGATTCTGGATAACCCAATCATCACTACATCCATCCATGATGATGATGCCATTGTGGATTACACCACAGACCCAAGTCTTATTTACGATGAATTCGAAAACCGAGTAGATATTATCATCGATGGGGGGTATGGTCACAATCAACCGAGTACAGTGATTGACTGTACCACAGATTTTCCGGAGGTTGTTCGAGAAGGTATGGGAGATATTACCCCATATTTGTAAATGCGAAAGATTATTATAGAACCTCATTATCTGGGGAGTCTGGAGTATTTTGTGGCGTTGGTTGATAGCGAAGAAATCGTGCTGGAAGTCTGTCAGCACTTCACCAAGCAGACCTATAAGAATCGATGCTACATTCTCACGGCAGGCGGTACTATGCCACTATCCGTACCCGTAAAGTTTGGCAACCGTACACCATTCAAAGATGTTACCATCGACCATAGTCAGACCTGGTCCAAAGATCACTGGGGTGCTTTTTATTCAGCCTACGGAAAGGCTCCTTTTTTTGAGTTTTTTCAAGACTACTTTCTTCGCATCTGGGAGAAAAAGCATACGTATCTGCTGGACTTAACCACAGAAATGATGACAATGTGTCTGAAAGTGTTACAATATGACAGGTCGTTTACGCTGACCAGCGAGTACGAAAAAATTCCCGATCATCGATTAATTGACCTGAGAGAACGAATACTTCCGAAAAAGCCTTTTCAAGAAAGAAATTTATATCTACCTTTTCCCTATACCCAGACATTTGGCAACATATTTGTCCCAAACGTGAGCATAATAGACCTCATTATGTGTGAGGGTTCAAGGGCATCTGAAGTACTGACGAGATCATCCAACTGAGCAATTGAACAATTCTAAATAGATATGTGTTTCTAAAACTTGGAATTGCTGAGGATTTCACTCACATAACTTTTAAATTTACTTATCGAGTACTCATTATCATATAATCCATTTTATGGAAGCTAAATTTTCAAACAGAGTAAAAGAAGTAATCTCTCTAAGTCGCGAGGAAGCTTTGCGTCTTGGTCATGATTACATCGGTACAGAGCATTTGCTGCTAGGCATGATTCGTGAAGGAGAAGGAGTAGCTGTAAGCCTACTGAGGAAACTTGGTGTTTCTTTAGAAGAGCTGCGTTCTGCAATCGAGCAGGCCACGAAGGGCACAGCTACAAGCAACGTGAAGAACCTTGCCAATATACCTCTGACTAGACAGTCGGAGAAGGTATTAAAGATAACGTATCTGGAAGCTAAGATTTTCAAAAGTCAATTGATCGGTACAGAGCATCTGTTGCTATCGATACTAAGAGATGAAGATAATCTCGCCACTCAGATTCTTGACAAATTTGATGTCAGCTATGATGTAGTGAAGGAGCTTTTGGAATACCAAACAGAAAATCCGCTAGCTCAGTCTGACACCGATGATGGAGATGATGATACTGGAAAGATCTTTGGTGGATCGTCTAGTGGTGGAAGTGGCAGAGAATCTGGAAAAGGTGCAGAGAAATCACGGACGCCGGTACTTGATAATTTTGGGCGCGATTTGACTAAGCTGGCCGAAGATGATAAGCTAGATCCTATCGTAGGCCGGGAAAAAGAAATAGAGCGTGTAGCTCAAATCCTTAGTCGAAGAAAGAAAAACAATCCAATCCTAATTGGTGAGCCTGGTGTTGGTAAAACAGCCATTGCTGAAGGCTTGGCACTGCGAATTGTACAGAAGAAGGTTTCCAGAATCCTATTTGGAAAACGCGTGGTGACACTGGATTTGGCATCACTCGTGGCTGGAACCAAATACCGTGGACAGTTTGAAGAGCGAATGAAAGCGGTGATGAACGAGATCGAGAAGTCTCCGGACGTGATCTTATTTATCGATGAGTTACATACCATCGTAGGAGCCGGTGGAGCTTCTGGATCACTGGATGCTTCTAACATGTTCAAACCTGCTCTGGCAAGGGGTGAAATACAGTGTATCGGAGCTACAACGCTTGATGAGTACAGACAGTACATTGAGAAAGATGGTGCACTGGCCAGACGATTTCAAATGGTGATGGTAGATGCTACCACTCCGGAGGAAACCATACAAATCCTTGACAATATTAAAGACAAATATCAGGACCATCACCACGTCAATTATACCGAAGAAGCGGTGAAAGCATGTGTGACGTTATCTGATCGATACATTAGTGATCGATACCTTCCAGACAAGGCGATAGACGTTTTGGATGAAGCTGGTGCGCGAGTGCACATTAGCAACATCAATGTGCCAAAGCAAGTGGTGGAGCTTGAAGAGCAGATTGAGGATATCAAGAAAGAGAAGAACAGGGTAGTCAAAAGTCAAAAGTACGAAGAGGCTGCTCAGTTAAGAGATAAAGAAAAGAAACTTCTGGCCCAGTTAGACGAGGAGAAAAACAAATGGGAGGAAGAGACCAAAACCAAGCGATATGAAGTGGACGAAGATAACGTCGCGGAAGTAATCGCTATGATGACGGGTATTCCTACTAAAAGAATTGCACAGAATGAAAGTTTGAAACTCCTTGCCATGAAGGAGGAGTTAAACAAGAAAGTTATTGGTCAGGATGATGCGATCATGAAACTGACCAAAGCCATTCAGCGAACAAGGGTAGGATTGAAAGATCCTAAAAAACCCATCGGTTCATTTATATTCTTGGGACCAACAGGTGTCGGTAAGACGGAGATGGCTAAAATGTTATCGACTTTCTTATTCGATAAGGAGGATACCCTGATTCGAATCGACATGAGTGAATACATGGAGAAGTTCTCGGTATCCAGACTCGTAGGAGCGCCTCCGGGATATGTCGGATATGAAGAGGGTGGTCAGCTTACGGAGAAGGTAAGAAGAAAACCTTATTCTGTGGTGTTGCTCGATGAAATAGAGAAGGCGCATCCGGACGTATTTAATATCCTACTACAGGTATTGGATGATGGTATACTGACTGATGGTCTTGGAAGGAGAGTGGACTTCAGAAACACGATTATCATCATGACTTCCAATATTGGGGTAAGAGATCTGAAAGATTTTGGTGCAGGTATTGGTTTTGCAACCTCTACCAGAAGAGACAACTCTGATGATGTGATGAAGTCGACCATTCATAATGCTTTGAAGAAAGCCTTTAGTCCTGAATTCCTGAATAGGTTGGATGACGTTATAGTATTCAATACGTTGGAGAAGGAACACATCCATCAAATCATCGACATATCGTTGGAGAAACTATTCAAGCGAATTGTGGAGCTGGGCTATGCGGTGGAGCTGACAAAGAAAGCCAAAGACTTCTTATCAGAGAAAGGATACGATCCGCAATACGGAGCTCGACCACTGAATAGAGCCATTCAAAAATATGTGGAAGACCCGGTAGCGGAAGAAATTCTAAAAGGAGATATACAGGAAGGCGACTCATTAGTGGCCGATTGGGATGGAAAAGCTGAAGAGCTTCATTTCAAGCTCAAGAAGAAAAAAGTAAAACAAGAAGATAAAGAAAAATAGAAAAAGGGGCCTCATTTGAGGCCCTTTTTTCATTTCTCACCTAAACCACTAAATGAACACTATTGATAATACAATGAGTGCGATAACTCATTGCAACACTCTTCCACAATCTCATCGATTTCCTCATTACAAAAACCATATTCCTGACCAAGCATTCGGGTCTTTTCACTAAGCACCTTATAGATGCGTTGTTTGGAGATCTCCGCTTTAGTTAACGTCATAAAATCCTTTAGACTTGAATAGTTATTGTTGTCCAGCTGTGTCATGCGTTTTCTGTTATTGTTTAATGATGATTCAAATGTAATAGCTGGCTAAAGTTGTTTATGTCCAAATACGACCAATGGCAGGAAGTTAAAGTTTTTTAGTTCAGATCATTCGGTCTTTGAATACCCTTTGAACTGCTATTGAGGTGGTTTTTATAAATAATCGAAAATTTTAGCAACCTTACATCAAATAAAGTAGT
>JAMWZA010000113.1 GCA_024305105.1 Marinoscillum sp. | reverse complement strand
GGTTTGGACTACATGAATCAGAATGGTGTCACTGTTTTCCTGGAGGCTGATAGGGAACTGTTAGTAGAGCGACTCATCAGCAAGAGTCATCGACCACTCGTAAAAGGCGATACTGAATCAAGAGTGAAAGAACTCCTTAAGACACGACTTCCCATATATCAAAAGGCCCAAATCTCCATAGAACACAGAGAAGTGGACCTATTACTTGATGAAATAAAGTCTCTTAAAAGTTAAAGCCTACAGTTGCTGATACGGTATTTCTTTTTGTCTCTACATCAACCAGCGGTTGATAGCCGTCCTGAATAATGTAAGGGGCATAAGTTTGATTTCCATTTCTATGAACAAAAGCCAGGTCGATAAAAAAGTCTCTCTGTCGATATCCCAAACCAAATGAGTATTGATCACGACTGCTATCATATCCGTCTCTATCATCGAAATCTCCAAAGAAACCATATCCACCACGCACTCGGAAGGCATCTAACCGAAGCTCACCACCTACACGATAATTAAAAGTGGAACTGTATGAACCTGAAATATCATCATTATCTACTTGGTCGGCACTTAGGTCGTCTGATTTGATGAATGCACTTCCGTAGTTAATATACTCCACGTCAGCCGTGACAAATCCAAACTTGCCAATAAATCCTGAGGCTCCAACAGTCAATTTAGAAGGTGTTCTTAAATTAAACTGATCAATAAATAATGGAGGAGCAGGTAGTTCGGGATCGTTGTTGGAGTCAAAGTAACCTAATTGAAAATACAAAGAATCCTCTCCTGAGCCTTCATCATAATAGTAGTACTCCGAACTCATATCCGTTCGGATTCTGAATTCTCGTTCTCTATCCAGAGAATAAAAAGTAGGGGAAATATAGCTAACGCCTAAAGTGATGAAGTCAATTGGGCGCACGATTAACCCCGCGTTGAAATCAACTCCTGTTCCTGTCAATCGTTCCTCCTCATTGATCTGTATGGAGTTAACCAGGTCATCAACTACACCCTCATTATTCGTAAATTGATCTTCGGTATAATTTCTGGTTCTGGAATAGTTGATCGTCTTAAAGGACAATCCTGCTCCAAAATATATCTGGTCATTGTAATTACCTCCCCAAGCGAAATTCAATCCATAATTATTGCCAGAAGTCGTTACTCGTTCTGTTTGCCTTGGATTGAATCCACTTCTTGCTCCAACTAAGGAAGTAAACCCTTCAAAATCACCTTGGGGATATATATCGGTACCACCCTGAGGGTTGGGTTCTATCAGATAAGAATCTGCTTGTTCTATTAGAAACTGACTGTAAGCATAATCTGAGAGAAAAGTCACTTCATCAGCATCAAACGTGGCTCCAAATTGATTGGCATCTTCAATAAAGAAATCGGTAATCGAGTTTTGCGTATTCCTACCTTGATAAATAAATTCGTTATTGAAGGTATTATTCCTTTGTAAAGTAATGGCAAACGACCCTCCCTTGAATTTCTCACTCGAGTATTTCCCTGGATTTGTATTGAAGGCAACCCCAAGATTCGCAAAGTTGAAATTAGTACTGTAATTACCTGTTCGGCTTCCTTCAAAACTGGTTTCCGTATCAGCAAAGTTCAGACTCGGTGTGAAAGACATCACACTTCTATTCAAAAACCCAAGACCCGCCGGGTTAACTGATAACGTGCTCAAATCGGCTCCCAAGGAAGCCTGAGCCCCACCTATAGCTTGCATCCGTGCTGTGCTTCCAAAGGTAGGATCGGTCTGACTGATCTGAATCGCATACTCAGAAAACTGAGCGGTCACGTTTTGAAAAGACAATACCAATCCTGTGAAAAATATATATACAATCTTTTTCATGATCTTTTATTAATCCCTTGAATCAATTCTTAATTCCCGCCTCTGCCTGATCTGGATGATGAGCTACTGCTTCTTGAACTTGAAGAAGACGAGCGACTCGTTCCACCACCAGAAGATCTGGATGAAGACGAACTTCTAGATGGAGAATAGCTTCTGCTGCTAGAAGAACTACTTCTGGAAGGTGTGTAGCTTCTCGAGCTACTTGATGAGCTTCTGGAAGGCGTATAGCTTCTGCTCGAAGAACTTGATCTACTTGAACCAGAAGAGTAGCTTCGGTTAGAAGACCTTGAGTAACTATCATTACTTCTAGAGGTTCCCGTATTGTATCTACGGCTACTAGATGAAGCAACGCCTGTTGTCCTACTTGATGATCTCGAAGAATAATCCGAAGAACTTCTTGTACCAGATGATCTGGAAGAAGAAGTAGAGCTTACACGACCACTAGATCTAGAGCGGCTATAGTATTCATTTTGAGTTCTGGAAAAATCTCGAGACTCTACGCTTCTTGAAGCACCACTTGCACTTGACCTGCTAGATGCCACTCGGGATCCTTGAGCAACCACTCCTCCTCTAGAGGATCTGCTCCCTACTACCACATTTCTTCTACCAGAAGAATAGTTATCCGTGTTGTTTCCGTGATAATACCCAGCATAAAAGCCATTGTTATAAGCGTTGTTGTAGCGATTCCATCTATTCCAACCATAGCCATAACCATACATTGATCCGCCCCAGAATGGGTCATAAAACCCACCTGCAAATCCTGGATAGCCATAACCCCAAATTGGATCGTACCAGCCACCTCTAATGCCGAAACCAATACTCATATTCCAGCCACTGTTCCATCCGTACCATGGATCATAAAAGATTGAATTTCTAACTCCAAACCAAGGATCATTGAAATAGGAATTTCTCCAGCCATTGTTCCATTGATTGTTATTCCATCCACCATTTCCATAGTAGTTATTGATTACGGTTGTTCCCTGATTCTGATCTCGGTTTCCATAGGCCATCCCCTCATCAAAGTATGAAATATTGGACATGGTAGGTTCTGAGTAATTGGCATTCTCCGCTTCCACATATCCATCAGCCTCATAGGCTTGAGTGGCATCAGAATATTCATTATCTGTCTGGTAGCGTGCGATGTATTCAGGATTCACCTCATGTGTCGAGTAGTTGTCCGAATACGTATTATTCGTATAGGATTTGTAAGTGGAAGTACTCTGATTTTTAGCCTCCTCTATCTTCTCTACTTTCTTACGATCCTTCGATGTGAAATAAAGATCGTCGTACTCCTGAGCTAAGGAGGTGGTGGCAATCGTCAGGAGTGTTAAAAACACTGCTGGTAATCTGAGTTTGTTTAAAGCTTCCATAATTCCTACGTTATATTGTTAATACAATGAATCGAGGCTCTTAGTTTCCGCTTTGGACGGCTATATTTGTGAACCTATAATTCAGTTTATATTAAGCAATTACTATACCAAAAACATAAATCTAGCATGAGTAAAGCAATTCCAAGCAGAAATGAAGACTATTCTTTGTGGTACAATGAGCTGGTGAAGAAGGCGGGATTGGCTGAAAACTCCCCTGTGAGGGGTTGTATGGTCATTAAACCATATGGTTTTGCTATCTGGGAAAAGATGCAACAGACTTTAGACAAAATGTTTAAAGACACTGGTCATTCCAATGCATACTTCCCCTTATTCATCCCAAAATCATTTTTGAGTAAAGAAGCTGATCATGTAGAGGGATTTGCAAAAGAGTGTGCAGTAGTCACTCATTACCGATTGAAGACTGATGAAGAAAATGGTGGTGTGATCGTAGATCCTGATGCTAAACTGGAGGAAGAATTAATCGTGAGACCTACTTCTGAAACGGTTATTTGGGACTCTTATAAAAATTGGATTCAATCCTATCGAGACCTTCCATTGCTCATTAATCAGTGGGCCAATGTGGTGAGATGGGAAATGAGAACGAGACTCTTTCTGAGAACAGCAGAATTTCTCTGGCAGGAAGGTCATACGGCTCATGCTACGAAAGCAGAAGCAGAAGCAGAAACTCAGCAAATGCTGGAGGTCTACGCTAAGTTCGCTGAAGAATTTATGGCAATGCCTGTTACAAAAGGTGTGAAAACCGCATCGGAACGATTTGCTGGTGCTGTGGAGACCTACTGCATTGAAGCATTGATGCAGGATGGAAAAGCGCTACAGGCAGGCACATCTCACTTTCTTGGGCAGAACTTTGCCAAAGCTTTTGATGTGAAATTCGCAACCAAGGAAGGAAAAGACGAATTCGTTTGGGGAACTTCCTGGGGAGTTTCTACTCGATTGATGGGGGCTTTGATTATGGCTCACTCAGATGACGATGGATTGGTACTTCCTCCTAAGCTGGCTCCTATACAAGTGGTAATTGTGCCAATCTACCGAAAGGATGAAGAGCTTGCAGCCATCACGGAAGTTGCTGAGAAATTTAAATCAGCGCTTCAGGATAAGAACATTTCCGTAAAGTTTGACAATCGTGATACACACAAGCCTGGTTGGAAATTTGCCGAATATGAATTGAAAGGTGTTCCAGTCAGAATAGCCATAGGTCCTAAAGACCTGGAAAAAGGAACAGTAGAAATCGCTCGTAGAGACACGAAAGAAAAACAGTTTGTCAATCAGGACGAGACAGTTGATTTTGTTACCAACCTACTGGAGGAAATACAAACCAATATTTATAGTAAAGCAGCTTCTTTCACCGAAGAAAATACACGCAGCGTAGAAACTTATGACGAATTCAAGCAAGTGCTTGAAAAAGATGGTGGGTTTATCTACGCGCACTGGGATGGGACTCCAGAGACAGAAGAGAAAATAAAAGATGAAACAAAGGCCACAATTCGCTGTATTCCGTTAAATTCATCCTCCGAAGAAGGCGTTTGTATCTATTCAGGCAAACCATCAAAAGGAAAAGTACTTTTCGCTAAAGCTTACTAAAATGGATTGGTTTTCGGTTCTTGCATTAATTGCCCTGGGTATCACCCTAATTGTAGTGGAGGTAATTTTTGTGCCCGGGACAACCGTAGTAGGTATTCTTGGTTTGGCATGTGGAGCCTTTGGCATTTACCTCGGCTATGATTATTTCGGAACGACCACTGGTACCGTTATCATGGTTGTCTCCTCACTGGTAGGTTTTGGAGCCATATTTTACAGTTTTAAATCCAAAGCCTGGGAGCGTTTTTCATTGAAGGAAGAGAACCGAAGTAAATACAACGATGGCATTAAGGTGAATCTTCAAATCGCCCAGAGAGGCAAAACGATTTCATCTTTAAAACCTTTCGGAAAAGCCATGTTTGAAGATCAAATAGTGGAAGTAAAATCCAATGGTGCTTACGTCAATGAAAACCAACAGGTGGAAATCACCAAAATAGAATTAAACAGAATTATTGTAGAACCAATTTAATCCAATTATTACCATGGGAAGCAGCCTAATGCTCGTCATTTTCATTATTGGAGGAATCATTCTCTTTTTCACATTCCTCTACTTTGTACCAGTAAATCTCTGGATCACCGCGATATTCTCCGGTGTTCGAGTGGGACTACTGGAACTCGTTTTCATGCGAATTCGTAAAGTACCGCCATCGGTCATTGTGAATTCACTCATTACAGCCACTAAAGCTGGTTTGGAAATTCCAGAATCGGAAGGTTCTCCTGCCAGACCGCTAAAAACTCAAGAACTTGAAACGCACTACCTCGCAGGAGGAAATGTCCCTCAAGTAATAAAAGCCTTGATCTCTGCTGATAAAGCAAACATCAATCTTACGTTCAAGCAGGCTACGGCCATTGATCTTGCCGGAAGAGATGTATTTGAAGCTGTTCAGATCTCGGTAAATCCAAAAGTGATTAACACGCCTTCAGTGGCCGCAGTTGCCGCAGATGGCATTCAGCTGGTAGCCAAAGCCCGTGTGACCGTTCGCGCCAATATCCAACAGTTGGTTGGTGGTGCTGGCGAAGACACGATTCTGGCTAGAGTTGGTGAAGGTATTGTAACCTCTATCGGTTCTGCAGCCAGTCATAAAGACGTACTGGAAAATCCAGATAAAATCTCCAAACTAGTCCTTCAGAGAGGTCTGGATGCTGGTACTGCTTTCGAAATCTTGTCTATTGATATCGCCGACGTAGATGTGGGAGCCAATATTGGTGCGAAACTGCAAACTGATCAGGCATCTGCTGACTTGAAAGTAGCTGAGGCTAAAGCGGAAGAGCGAAGAGCCATGGCCGTAGCTGAAGAGCAGGAAATGGTTGCTAAAGCGCAAGAAGCCAGAGCTAAAGTAATCCTTGCTGAGGCTGAGGTACCAAAAGCTCTCGCTGAAGCATTCCGATCTGGAAACCTCGGAGTGATGGACTATTACAAATTCCAAAACATCGAAGCAGATACGGATATGAGATCATCCATAGCCGGGACTGGCAAGAAAAAGGGTGGATCATCCAAGAAAAAAGATAGCTAATGCATGAAAGCCACCTTCGGGTGGCTTTTTTATTGTCCTACTAATACAAATGGCGCCCAATAATACGGTTGCTTAAACCGATCTGAAGCGATCAGTTTTAGTTTTGCCTTTCGAAGTGCTTCAGCCTTAGTCGTTCCCGCCAAAAGTTGATCGTAGAAATCAACCATTAACTCTGCAGTGCTGGCATCATTCACCTGCCATTGAGATACAACTAAACTTTGGGCCCCGGCATAGAAAAATGCCCGACTCAGACCAACTATCCCTTCTCCATAAGCCATCCGGCCCAATCCCGTCTCACAAGCACTGAGCGTCACCAAATCAGCCTTAATGTTTAGATTGTAAATTTCAGAAGCGAACAAAACACAGTCTTCATCTGAATCTTCGTTTTGACTCATAAATACCCCTGAGAATTCTGGTTTAGCTTCATTCACAAAACCATGCGTAGCGAAATGAATGTACTGGTAATCTTCCATCATTCCAGACTTGATCACCTCTTCTTTCGCCTGATCATAAACGAGTGTTTCTACTCGGCTGCCCTTTTTCTTAACTAACTCACTTAAAGCGTCTACTTCTTCTTTTGTTCCTGGTAATGGCGTAATGAATTCACCATTCACACTAAACCCTCGAACCTCTCCGGTAGAGACACTTCTGGATGCCACAAAGACATCTTTAGCACCTGAAGTAAGCCTCCCATTATCAGAATTGTCAAATACAGGAGCAAATGACAGCAACTGCCCATTGCCTACTGTCTCACGTTCTGTCAACACACCTGACAAAGTCATGGAATAAGAGTAAGCAATGTTATAGTCTTCTATGAGATATTTACCGTCTCGTTTCAGGCTTTCAAACGGGAAGTAATTGAATGGTCCCTCCGGCACAATCACTAAGGAAGAGATATCCATTTCATTTTCCCTAAAATAGTCCTCTGAATCCTTCATAGCAATGCTGTAAAGCTTACCTGAAACGTAATCAAAGGCCGCATCAGACTTGAAAATAATTGCATTTCTGAGCGCTGTTACGAGTCCATCGAATTCCTCTTCATAGCGATTTGCGAAAACGGCAATATCAGACTTGGTAATAACAAAGGTGTATAGAGTGGAATCGCCTGGAGCATATTCTATGACAGCTTCACTTTCCTTAAGACCCTTCTGAATGCTTTGTAAAGAAGCAATTTCCAGGGCATTGTTAATCCTTTTATATTTTGGGTTTGACTTTAATTCACTTGATACCTCCTGATAAGACTGTTTCAGCGCAAATAGGTTTGAGGAGATTGACTCCCTTTGTTCCTTAGCCCCTTCTTTACCTGTCAATTTGAAGACCTCCTGTTCTAATTGCTCAATCCTGGTTCTTAATTCCCGCTCGCGATTGACTAACTCCTGATTGATTCCGGCATATGATTTGATATTGCTCTCTTTGATAGACTGCAATAAGACATTGGACTTGGACTTTTCAGCATAGTAAAAAGCATCAGCCAAATGAGATTGATTGGCATTCTGTTCATATATGGCAAAGTGCGCTTTTACACCGATTACTGTAAGAAGGCTTTTCCAAATGGCAAATTGAACCCTATCTGATTCATTAATAAGTTCAGCCTCAGCTGATGAAAGTCGAATATCAGCCACTTTGATCAAAACCAGTGACTGCTCTAAGAACTTTGCTTCATTGGTTTCTAAAAACAGCTGATAATATGCGTCAATTTTTGCCACAAGTGCATTGAAAATGAGTACATCACTTATCGCACCTCCATTGTCTTGACTCAATGCCTCATCGGCATATGCTATAGCCTCAAGATATTTTCCGGCATCTGTAGCCACATCAGATAACCCAAGATTAATACGAGCAATTCCAGCGTTGTTTTCTATGGATTCATAAAAAGCCAAAGCAGACAAATACAAGGCAGTTGCCTCTTCAGTTCTATGCTGGTTTTGATAGTAGATCGCCAGGTTATTGCTCAAACCTGCTACTAACGCATTTTGGTTACTCAACTTAGTCTTATAGAGAGCCAAACCTTTACTTGCAGAAGCAATGGCACCGTCAAAATCTTTGAGCATGTGTTGAGCAATGGCCATATTTTGATAAGTAGAAGCGGCACTAAGCGTATCAATTAAGCTTTGTCCAAAGGCTTTTAGAACGTCTTGATAATGGTCAATTGCTCGCTGATAATTTCCTTTACCATCTTCTACCAACCCGAGATTAATCTTAGTGGTGATAATATCGTGATGACCAGCAGGTAGGATAGACTCATAAATGCGAAGAGATTCTATGAAATAATCTTCTGCCACTGAATAAGCCTGATACTCAATGTTACTAACCCCAATATTGTTTAGCGTAGCTGCATATTCTAGTGACTCCTTCAACCCTAAATCATTGTATATCTCCAGGGCATTTTGATAAGCCACTAGCCCAGCTTCTGTTCGGCTCTCTTCATGAAGGATCATTCCTTGAATATTCCAATTATTCGCCATGTCCAAAGAAACATCTCCATAAAGCTTCTGAACAAGTGCCTGATGCTTTTCCGCATAAAACTTGGCCTTTTCAAACCCTAATAGCTCAGTGTGACTAATTGCGGAATTTAGATAGACACTCACGAGAATAGGGCTGTCTGGATAGGATGTCAATATATCCTCTGCTTCCTTAAGCGCTCCAATACCTAAATTGTATTGATCAAGAGCTGAATATGAGTTAGCTAAATTGACGAGTGTTGAGGCCACTTCAGGATGGTTTGACCCATATTCCTTCCTTTCGATGGCTAGAACTTTCATGAAATAGTCAAGTGCTAAATTATCTTTGCCAATGAAATGATAAACATTCCCAATACCATTGCATGTCTGGGCATATTGCCTTGATTGGGTCCCAAACAAGTGTTCCCGAATCGCTAATGCCTCTTGTAATTTGAGCAATGCCTGGTTGTACTTATTCATGTTCCGCAATAACACACCCTGATTATTGAGGATAAAAGAATAAGTAGCTTGATCATTATGATTAAAATCCTGGTTTGCCTCTACTGCCTTTTGCAAGTACAATCCAGCTTGAACAAAATTTTGAGATGATTCTTCCAGGCGAGCCAAAGAAATGAATGAGATAGGAAGTAAATGTTCAAATCCTGAAGACTTTAAATTCATTGCCTTCATGTAATACTTCCTGGCATCCACTACATTACCCTTTCCTTCATAACATTTCGCCACATCCTCCAATTTTTCAATCACAGCTTCTTGCTCTCCTGATTTACTTACGGTAGTCAAATACTGTTGATAAAGATTCAGTGCCTCATCGAACTTTCCATAACCATACCATGCATCGGCCAATGCATCAAGATAAGCGAGTGTTTTACCATCTTTCGATCCAGCAAGTTTCTTGTTGATTTCAAAAGCTCCCTCGAAGTGATTAGTTGCTTCACGATAATCCAGTAGACCAAGATGCGCAGAACCTTTAATTTTAAGATAATCAGCGTATTCAATAGAAGACACTCCATAAAGTGCCTCTCCAAAGTGAACGAGTTTATCCGCATAAGTCAACATTTCACTGTAGTCCTCAGCATATTCGTAAGCTACAGCTACAGCTCGTAGAGCAAAGACATGGTCTTCAGAAAACTCTCCCCATAATTCTTTCTTGATTTCCAGACTTTTTAGAGCCACTTTGACTCCTCTATCATACGCTGCAGCATTAGTGGCCACATAGGGCATCGAACCGTAGAGCCAATCGGTGTAGGTGTGATACAAGCCCAATTCACTCTCCATAATATCCGCTGCCTTCTGATAGAAAATCAGAGCAGAATCAAACTGTCCATTGTAATCCATGGTATAAGCCATGTTCGAATAGATTTCTCCAGTAACTAGTTTGTCCTTAGTATCTATCAGAGCCAATGCAGCTTGATAAAACATTTTGGCAGTATCGTAGCTATGTCGCTCATGATAAAACTTACCATAGCCTATATAGCCATAAGCTGCTTCAGCAGATTCTTCCCCAAATTGTTCGATAGCGAGATTAGATCCCTGAATAACATGATCCAAAGCTTCACTTA
Source organism: Marinoscillum sp. (assembly GCA_024305105.1). GTDB lineage: Bacteria > Bacteroidota > Bacteroidia > Cytophagales > Cyclobacteriaceae > Marinoscillum. The sequence continues at coordinate 8,222 of JAMWZA010000113.1, read as the reverse complement.
GCTGCCCATGTTCAAAATAGGACATGGAAGTATAGTAATTAGCCTTAATAGAAAATTTAGTAGTCGGTTTTAAAAATGGCTGAAAGCCCTCAATGGCGCTTACATACTGGAAATTGTAGTAATCAGCTTGTGCTTTGTTAAACTGGCTTGCGGACTGTCCAGAGAGTGTATAGGAAAGAGTAAGAACGAAGAATAAGTAACAAGAAAATTCTCTCATATCTATAAATAGTAAAACTCGGGCTGCCATAAGACAACCCGAGTGGGCAAATATTTCGCTAATTAAAGGGCAAATCCAGCTCGCAATCCAAGGTAATCTACAAAATCACCTTTATTCAAGAAGATCCCTCCTTGAATAAACTTCCATCGTGCATTGACACCTAATCTCCAGTATTTTGATTTAGCCCCATGTATACTTTCAATCTCATCTGTAGCTAAAGCTTGAAAACTATACATAAACTCAGGACCCAATTTTACCCCAGCTATATCAGTAATGTATCGGACACCCACGGGGATATTTAAATAGGAATAACCCGAATAATCTTCGACATCAGGGTTGTCATCTTGGAAATCTCCTCCAAGTAAGCCCAACTCAACTCCGTAGTGTAGGTGAACAGGGGAAAATGCTCTAAATGCCCATAGCATTTGGGCCTGAGCAGACCAGTTAAATGCATCTGGATTAATGAAATTATAGCTAAGATGGATTTCTCTTAAGTTTGATTCCTTCACAAATGCCACTCCAGCCCCTGTTGATCCACCATATGGGCTAGTACCATAAGTAATTAAGTAAGGATTAAAACTTTTGTAGATGTAATCATCCAAGTCATTGATTTCATCAAAGCCACCAAAATCAAATGAGCTCGAAGAAGAATCTTTGGTTTTAGTCGTCGATGTGGTGACAACCTGATCATCTTTATCGTCACAATCCGCCCCACTTGGCAACCCCCCTTTTTCAGCTGCTTTTCTAAATCGCTCAAGTAAATCCGCCTGGATAGACGAACCTGTCACAAAAGCCGACTCTTCCTGTAACCCATCGAACTCTTCATCTCCGGTAATTTCATCAGACCCTTCGCGATCGAGTCTTAACTTCGTGATTTCAAGTTCAACTCGCCTGTTCTTCTGTCTTCCTTCATCCGTTTCATTAGTAGCAACAGGCTGTGACTCGCCATAGCCTACTGCAGAGATTCTAGCTTCATTGATACCCTTATCAACCAGATACATTTTAACAGAGTTTACTCGCTCTTGGGAGAGCCTCTGATTAGATTCTTCAGACCCGACATCATCCGTGTGTCCACCAAACTCAATAACGATCTCACTACGATTCATGATATCATAGAGTTTATTCAATTCGGCTTTTGATTCCGCGGTTAAAGTGGCCTTTCCAAAATCAAAAAAGATATTTTTTACCTCAAATTTAGCACCGACTTTTATTCGGGTCACATCATGATCTTGTACGACCTCTCTTTGGGTTTCTAGTTCACTCAAATATTCATAGCGAGCATTTCTTAAAATTCTATCCATCTCCCGACCTTCGTTGGTATACTTACCCGCTAGAGTGATCAACTCTTCAAAATTGGTGACCATGTCCTTTTCAGGGCCTGCTTCCAACAAGGTATCATATGTATTACCATATTGATCAGTTCGGTTATTGGACTCAGTCAATAAACCAAATTCTTCACCCATTACTTCAGCAAACGATTTCTGCTTAAAATATTGACTTGGGTCTGTCAAATCGAGGGTAGTAGCGTAATACAAAAACCCTTTCATATCGATAATTACATCGTATTTTCTGAACGATGGTAAGGACACAGCGTAGGAACCATCTTCTTTAGCACTGAGTGTCTTCGCTACTTCTGTTCCGTCCTCAGAATCATAATACCTCAGTATAACACTTGCAGCGGAATCATTTTCATCTAATATAGTACCGTATACATGAAATAAGGCCTCTGGTCTCATCGATGGAGGTAGTATAAATTCAAAAATGTCCTTTGACCCACCAGTCTCAATGCCACCGAGTCCTACCATGTAAGCCTTTGTTCCTGATTCCGGAATTGTCAAGTAATTGTCATCATGCAACGTATTGATATACCTTCCCAGGTTTACAGGCTTACTCCAATTCGTCCAGGTGTCATCTAAGCGTTTTGAGACAAACATATCTCTTTTACCAAAACCAAAATGTCCGGTTGAGGCAAAATAAAGTGTCTTGCCGTCTGCGGCCAAATATGGCGAAAGATCAGTGCCTGATGAATTAATTGTAGACCCGAGGTTTTTAGGAGTTGTCCATCCATCTTCGGCTGTAAGTTCAGTTACATAGATATCCTCATTTCCCTGGCCTCCTTCACGGTCACTAGCAAAGAGTAAAAAACGTCCGTCTGCACTTAGGTTGGCTTGCGCTTCCCAGTTATCCGTATTAATGGTTCCACCGAGATTACAAGGGTACGACCAACTTCCATCCACTTTAATTGAATAAAATAAATCTCCATTACCAAAAGAGCCCGGATAATTTCCAAAAAGGATGACTACATTTTCATCCGCTGAAATGGCTAATACGCCTTCATGACTTTTAGTATTGAATACTTCCCACCCTTTTGGCTCGGCCCATCCTCCATCAGTTAATCTATCGGAATAGTAGATATCTTCTCCGCCTTTCCCATCTGATCTATTCTCGCTAACGAAAAATATCCTTTGGCCATTTTTAGTAATCTGTGGTATAATTTCATATTGATTAGAGTTTAATACATCTATTGGACGCATTTCAATCTCATCATCGTCTCTTCTAAGTAATTCTAGCCACTGATTTGCTAATCCTATATCTGCATTTGAGTCTTTAGATTTATAATTATTAAACGCAACTTCCGCTTTAGCAAATTGCTTTAGTGCAAAATAACTTTTAGCTAGATTCAGATATTTAGAAGGTTTATTTTTTACTTCTACCTCATAATACCTTGTAGCATTATAATAATCCTGATCTTCAAAATAAGAATCTCCAGTTTGACTGTACCCAGTATAGGCAACTAGAAATATTGATAAGTAAAATAGTAGTTTGGCTCGCATGGTGATATTGATTTTAGTTCAAATCACGCGAAAAGGCATCATCAGCTCAATACCATCTAGTACGGATTTTACTACGTATTAGTCGGTAGTTATTTAGAATTAATAAGGCTATCTCTTTTAAGTAACTACGAGTCGACTATTTTCGAAGACTAAAAATTGTAGCCAGTCAGTCTGATTTGGATTCTCTATTCACATATCTGTCGTTTGACTATCGGGTCAGACGTATGATTGATACCACAGATTGAATTGAAAGACTAAACAAATCATTTAGAAGAACTCCCCCCTGGCGCAAGTCCGACTTGTGCCTTCTGGTAATTCTCTACCTTCCAAAGTATTGGTCTCAATAATTAATTTCAAGTCAATAGATTCACTTCAAGTAATCCTTTTTCACCACCATAGTCTCTTGCACTGCTGTACACATATCTCATAGCATCATCAACTATTTCGTCTTTGACTGGATTGTTATGCAAGTAATCCAGTCGTTCATCCATCATTTGGTTGGTATCCGATAATATAGGATGATTGTCTTGCCTCCAAAACTGAAACTTGGTATTGTTTGAGTTTTTAGTTCCTTGCGCCTCGAACAAATCCAACATCCACTCTCTTCGGCTCTCAGTCTTATTGTCCATGATAGCACCCATAATTTTATAAGAGGTAAACCTCTTCATGTCTCTCATGATTTCTTCAAGCTTGAATTTGCCATTTCTGGATATAATCATATGCACATGATTGGTCATGATCATCCAAAGCGTGGATCACTAATCCTTTACTTGCTTGGCAGTATTTGGAACTATCGGTCAATAGCTGTTTATAAAGTGGACTTTCCCTTGATCATTTGCTCCGCCAACAACAGCAGGTCTTCCTCGCCATACGGTACGGCAGGAGGTTTGGACACTCCGAACATGCGCTTACTGCATGTAGCATGAAAATCACTATCTGACTCCCTATAGCAGTATAGACAAGTCATACGATCTGTTCAATTGATACCGCCCCAATACAATCCATGCATGCGACCAAAAGAATGCCCATTCGATCTTTTTCATTGACTTTCCAGTTTCTCCACAAGATCAAGTATCCAGCCTTCGGGAATAAGGCCATCAAAAAACGGAAACAATACCTTTGAATGATAGGCTTCATCTTGTAATGGCAAAGTTAGGCTAATGGCATCTCCTTTGACTTCCAGATATGCTTTTTGATATTGAAAATGGTATCCCGCTTCATCTTCAGTCAGCGTACCAGCCCATGCGTCTTGATAGCGTACTTTAGCTTTTCTCATCTCTGGTTACTTCTACAGGGCCTAATTCACAACCAAATAAATTCAATACCTGATTGACTTTGTCTATTCTCAGTGTGGGCTTTCCCTGCTCGAGATCTCTTACAAACCGCAAGCCAACTCCAGCGGCAAACGAGAGATCCTCCTGGTTCATCCCTGTTTGTTTTCGTTTCTCTTTTACAAATGCTGCTAATGATGTTTTCGCCATCTCTATACCCTTTAGGCTGCACATTACTCAATACTTACCGACTATACCATATAGGGTATATTTTTATCTAAACCAGGTCGCGTATACCTTGAAGGGTATAAATAATTATTCCATTAGCGAGGCTAATACCTTAGTTGGGACACACGGTGTCCACTAGACAGGTGTGTAAGTTTTGGAATTAGGAGGATAGGTAATCACAAAAAAGCCCCAGAGTCGGGGCTTTTTAAATCATTAATTGATCAAGTTTCTGGTTAGTGAAGGATCTCAATTCTATCCATACCTAAAGAGAAGTGAGAATATAACCCAACAGCATGATCAGCATAAGCGTTCATGTTCATCATAGACGGAGTTACTAATAATTCATCAGCAGTCTCTCCTTGACCTAGCTTGGCATGCTCTGCTTTCTCCAGCATCACTTTAGCCTCATCAAACTGACCCAACCATGTATATGCTAATGCTAAGTTTAGTTGAAGTCCTTCCAAAGCTTGAGGCTCCAGCTCAGCACTCTTTTCATTCAACACTTCTTTCCACACAGGAATGGCCTTGTTGAAAAAAGCATCTAAATCAGACTTAGGTAACTTTTTCTTTTCACTAAGTGCATTGAACCCTCTATACAAGTCTGAAAACTCATCACTCAGATCATCAGTAGCATCATAACCCTTACCTTTCACATAGAATAGGCCCACGTTGTTACTTTTAATGTATTTACCAAATTCCTCATTTAACACTTTATTGGCATAGGAAGCATATCGATCTATCACCCAATACTGATCTGGATCTGACGTTAAGTATTCATTAAGAATTTCTGCTTTATCTGCTTCCGATTCAGCATTTGTAATTTTCAATTTTACTACAGGATTCAAAACAAGGTCTTTCTTTACAACCTCAAACCCAGGAACCATTGCAGTAAACTCTTTTTCCCACAATGTTTCCCCTGACGTACTTTTCACGGATACTGTAGCCCCGAAATTATATTTATATACCACATCATTAGCATCCATCTCTTTAACCTGACCTTCTGGATATTCTGTGATAATAGGTTCTGAAATCTTTAAACTCAGCACATAATTTTCGCCCTTATATACAGGTTCGTGATTCAAGCCATCAATCTTCAAGTTGGTAAAAGCGTAGCGCAGCATTTTTTTCTTCTTTGCCGCTTCGTATGCCTCTTGTTGCTCTGTGAATGACCCTTTGAATTCAGGAACGGTCACCGGTTTTTTCTCCTCTTCTGTCAATGGATCTACCGAAGTGATGATCTCTGATCGATAATTTATTCCAGAAACTGGCAATGTAGTTTTCGGGAGTAATCGGTAACTAAAAATGTAAGGAGAGGCCTTCTTCTTTTGTCCAAAGCTGACAATTGAAAGAAATGTAATCATTAAGATAATAGGCAGTTTTTTCATTAGTCTTCGTAGTTAATTGTATAAAAAATTGAAAGCGAAACTAATATATTTTACAAGAAACTCCATACGTTGCTAACAAATCAATGGAACAGTTTACTATTATTGTGTGCTAAACTAAAAGTCATGAAACTTACTCAAATCATCACGCTGGGATTGGTTAGCGTCCTACCATTAATTACAAATGCACAGCCTTCTGAGGAAAAAGTAAAAAATGCAATTGACGCTGCATTGGCTGTGGTACAGTTCAAAAATGCCACTTCTCCAGAATTTTATAAAACTGTCGATTATGTACGGGATGACAGGGATAACCTGATCGGATTGGAATTACAAATGATCTCTAGACAATCGCCTAATGAACAAGGGTTCAATAACACCGAAAGAATGTATTTGATAGTGGATACAACACAGCAAGTTATTACTTCTGTAAGGATGCTCAGCTCAAAATGCGGAACATCAGGGGTCAAGTTTATTTGGAAGGGAGACAAACTGGCGTCTACATTCGAATACATTTTTGATTTTGATGAATTGGGTAGAGTTAAGTCACTCTCAGAATTTGGGTGGGCCTCTTATCGAAAAGCATGGATGAAGAAGTTTGGAGAATTTACCTACGACAATGACGGCCGTGTTAATGAAATAATTGTCAAAAACACTTTTGGTAAAGGAAAATCATCCTCCAATGTTAAGGTCAAATACACTGATATATATACGACAAAGACATTCGAGTACGTAAATGACAAAAGCATGGTCGCAACCTTGAAATATTATGAGCCTTCAAATGGTAAAGGAGATCAAGAAGCACGCAGAGTCCAGACGCAAAAATTCTCTCAGAACAACTCAACAGTGAAAATAGAATCGTATGAAGGCGACAACCTTGCATACTCTTTAAGCAAAGAATATGTAGATAATAAAGTGGCTTACGCCAAAACCATAGTCCATCCTTCCGGTCAAAACACTACAGTAAGCCTGGACTATAATGATCTGGGGTTCGTAATCAAGAGAACTATAAAAGAATACCAGGGTAATGGTGAATTAAAACAGCATAGCGAGCAAAAGTATACCTATGAGAAAAAAAAGGGTGGTGAATTTTTACAACCTGCTTGTGGCTATTCTGTAGATTCAAACACACTGATCTATGACTTGGAAGGGAATGTTGTTAAAGAGGTGAAAGGAATGAGATTCAGGGACAAATTAGCTAACGGCTCTTGGAGTGAGTGGAAAAACTTCACCTACTAAAAAACATGATTAAATGGCCATAGTCGACATGGCCGTTTAATCATTAGTTTTCAACAATTAAACAATCAGGATATCATGTGCTTCATGGCCATACTGATCGATTGCTGATAACTGGTCCTAAAATAGAAAGAAAATCCGTTACTCACCAACGTTAAGGCGGATCCATCAGCATCTGACCCATCAAAACAATCCTACCCATTTTATAATCAATACAAAATATTATACCGCTATTAGACAAAATACCCAAATTCTGGTATTGCCAATAATGGTATGTTGACATAATTTGGCTTCTTTTTTTAAACCAATACATTATGTCTAAACAAAATTATGATGCATTGCTTGCTGAGATAGAAGCTATCCCAGAAGCGGAAACCAAAATCCCTAACATGCCTATTGACAAGTTCTCGCAGGAAGCCGCCAATCTGGAGGTGTGGAGCAAAGACGATGTGGCTGCACTGACCACAGTTGGAGTGGCACAGGCCACTTTTGATTCAATCATACCCAAAATCGATGCACTTAGGTATGCACAAAGCACCTGGATGAAAGATCGCTACTCCAAAGAGGAAGCCCGACAAGAATGGGACGCAGAAAGCCCGGTCGCTCTGGAGCTCAAGAACGAATTGGAGCATGCCTTCCGATTTGCCTTTCGTCAGCGGCCAGACCTGCTCAACAAAGTAAAAGCCATCGAGGAGGGTTCAGGCAACGAAGACCTGATTCAGGACCTCAGTGACCTCTCCGTACTGGGAAAAGCCAATCAACCACTGCTGGAAGCCATCGCCTTGGATGTGACCAAGCTGGATACAGCCGCCACTATGAGTAGCGATATGAGTGCACTGCTGGCCGCCATGAATGGCGAACGTGCTGAAAACAACAGCGCCAAGACCATTCGGGACAAGGCCTATACCCTACTCAAAAAAGCAGTAGATGAAATCCGCGAAGCGGGCAAATACGTCTTTTGGAAGAATCCTGATAGACTGAAGGGGTATTATAGTCAGTACCGGGTCATGTCCTGAAATAGGTTGACACAAAAAGTGTTAATTATGAAAATGTTAGA
>JAMWZA010000112.1 GCA_024305105.1 Marinoscillum sp. | reverse complement strand
GTGTTATATTCAATAAGGTTCTTTTTATTATCAAATAAGGCCACAATAGACTCAGTAGACTCAAACAAGGCTTTAAGATTGGCCTCACTTTGCTCCAATCGCTGCTGATCTTTCACCTTTTGTGTGATATCTAAAAGTACTCCTTCAATGGAAACCAACTTATTATCATCATAAATACCCTGACCATACTCCTCTACCCAAACCCAATCTCCCCGTCTGATATTTCTAAGACGATATGTAACTCGAAAGGATTGTTCACTTGTCAAGGCTTTATCTACGGTTGAAATTACAGTGTCTGCATCATCAGGATGGTATAAATCAATGAAACTGATTATTCCCGACAAGAAATCTTCCTTGTGATAACCTGTCAGATATTCCACCTCATCGTTGAGGTACGTCATGGAATAGGAAGAATCGTTGTTGCATAGATAAATCACACCTGGAAGATTATCTGCCAGTCCTCGAAATCTGGCTTCACTTTTCCTTAACTCAATCTCGATGTGCTTTAAATCTGTTACGTCTCGAGAAACAGTCAGCAATGAGGTAACCTTGCTATTAGCATCAGTTATAAAATCAGCATAGGAATCCATCCAAACATAGCTTCCATCCTTTTTCCGTGCCCTATATTGAATATTTTCTGGTCGTTCTTGAGCCAATAGTTTTTCATGCGATTGTTCCTTTAGGATATGATGATCATCCGGGTGAATAAATTCATAAGGGTGTTTACCTATCATTTCTTCTGGGGCGTATCCCATCAATCTTTTAACTGATGGTGATACCAGCTTGTAATTCCCCTTATGATCGTGTGTACAGACAATCTCCTGAGACTGATCAACAAAATAACGCGCTCGCCTTTCACTTTCTAAAAGAGCAGTCTCTATTTCATGTTTTTCAGTTACATCATGTGCTCTAAGCATGTAGTAGACGGTGCCAGACTCCTGTATTTGATTGACAATTGTCAGATAATATCGACCATCAAATTCCGATTCATACTCTGCGCTAACACCCTTGCTACATTCAGACACGGCCTGAATAAACTTATTATAAATATCTATTTCCAGCACGTCTTTCAAATTGATTCCTGACATGGATTTTGGATCCATTTGATGATCGGAATAAGCTTCACCAGAGGAGTGTAAAACCGTGAAATCCTCACTCAGAAGTGTAATTGACCCTTCAGGGTAGCTCCGTAGTATTAAGTCTGCCAATTCTGCTGCGGAAGTGCCCGAATCGATGGTTAATGATTTACCGTCAAATGAATACGATTTATCTGCATGAACAAGGTAAACTGTATTCGGTAATATGCGTGCAGAAGAATTAAGTACTACGACATTCGTATTATCCAGCTTCCTTCTGATCTTTTCTATCACCTCACGGCTCAGGTCATGAACCACCAGGATATCATCTGAGTGGGGATCAAACTCAAATGTCAAGGAGCCTATTGTCCAATTGGAGCCGTTAGTAAAAGTAATATTCATTAATGCTGGAAATGAGTGTTCGCTACAGAAAAGATAATCGAATCACCATTAAATGCCATGTCCACCAAAGGATATCGTTGCATTATGTGACAATCGTTCGAAAAGTGAGGTTAATTCTTACCGAGTGAACCTTTTTTGTAGGTGGTAATCTGTGAAGCCAATGTGTTTGTGTTGTTCCCTTCATGACCAAAATACTACCATGTTCCAGGCAAATAGATACAGTCTCTTTCGTTTGTATATGCTTGAAAGCAAATTTCCGTTCCGCACCAAGAGTTACAGAGGCGATCGCTCCGTCCTTCTTCAAATCTTCTTCTTCATCACGGTGCCATGCCATTCCTTCTGACCCGTCATGATACAAATTGAGTAAACAGGAGTTATAAGTCTCCTGAGTTTCCCTCTCTACCTTGTTTTTCAATTCGACCAACTCTTTCGTCCAGGGAAGTGCTGTTTTGGTGTTATTAGAATAGGTATATTCAAAAGGATGATCCCCGTACCAGGCGACTTTGCGCTTGGTTTCTATTCGTTTACCGAACATAATAGCTACATCTCTTTCCCAGTCGATTCCAGTCATCAACATGTCAAAATAGTCATTTGCTTCTTTGTGCCCAAATACCTTCCCGTGGTAATTGACTATCCCGTCATAGGGTAAAAGATTATGATTCTTGTTTGCTGTTCGCCCAAAAAGCTCCATTGAATTCATTCGTTAGTTACTCCTTCCCATCCCAGAATAATCCTCTTCCTTTCAGCACCCCACATATAACCACCAAAATTTCCCGTAGCTTGGATTACCCGATGACAAGGAATTAGATACGCGATAGGGTTTGCCCCTATAGCTGTACCGACTGCTCTTGATGCCATGGGTTTCTCTATCTTCTGGGCGATAGATTTGTAAGTGGCCAGGTTTCCATTTGGTATTCTTAAGAGGGTCTCCCAAACTTTCAATTGAAACGGAGTTCCAGATAAATGAAGATGGATTTTTTGATCCAGTTTCATGTTAAGGAAAAAGGCTTTCACTGGTTGCTGTAAGACTGTTGATTGATTGATTAAATGCCCATTTGTATACCGCTTAACCAAGTCTTCCACAGCCTGTTCTTTGTTTTCTATAAATCCTAAAAAGCAGACTCCTTTTGTTGTGTTGGCTACAATTAATTGACCAAACCTGCTCGAAACAAAATCATAGGAAATAGTTAGCCCTTTTGCTCCTTGTTTGAATTCACCTGGTGTCATTGCTTCAATACTGATGAAAAGATCATGAAGGCGCCCCGTACCGGATAGACCAATCTCATGTGCGGTCTCAAACAGCGTTGATTCCGACCTTCTCAGCACTTCCTTTGCATGACGAATGCTCAAACACTGCATAAATTTTTTCGGGCTCACGCCCACCCATTCAGTGAATAAACGCTGAAAGTGATATGGACTCACATTTGCCAAATCTGCCAATTCATCCAGTTTAGGCTGTCTAGTGTAGTTTGCAGACATGTAGCGTATGGACTCAGCTATTCGCTGATAGTTGATATGTTGTTCCGAAGATTCTGAAAGCATGAACCAAAAGTAAGGGGTCATGAAGATACATAAAACCCGATTCTTGCGGAAAATGTCTTGGGTTATTCGCTCTATTCGCTTAGTCAGTAATGGATCGATAGATGAACTATCTCTTGCTTGTTTTTTCGCAACTGGTGATTATCATGCGATCTGTTGACTTCTGAACCTAGGTGTTCAATTCGGGCAACATCACCACTATCTTCCCCACACTTTTTCTCGACTCCATAAATGCATGTGCCTGTGGAAGTTCATTAAAAGCAAACTCTTTTCCAATTACAGGTTTAATCCCATGAGTATGAACAAAAGAAACGAGTTCTTTATAAACCGATTGAGCGATTTCAGGCTTCTCAGTTAAATAGCCTATATGAGTGGCAGCAATCCCGAAAGAGCCCTTGGCCATGTCCATGACGCCTACTTTCGGAGCATCTCGCCATGCTGGCCACCAGGTCCAGGGTTTCCATTTCTTCAAAGGGATACTCGCATATCCTGCTACCACCATGCGCCCAAAAGGCACCAAAAGATCCTTACTTTTTCTAAACACCTCTCCACCCACTACTTCGAGACAAACATCAACTCCTCCCCATTGCATTCTTAACTCCTGCTCAAAATCAGTAGTGCTATAATTGATAGCTAGATCAGCTCCCAGTTTTTTAATTAAATCTAACTTATCTGGCTTGCTCGCAGTTCCCGCCACCTTCGCTCCTGCTTTTGAAGCCAACTGAACAGCGGCAGTACCTACTCCACCTGCAGCTGCCTGAATCAATACCTTCTCACCAGCCTGAAGCCTGCCTAGTTTAAAGAGTGCCACCCAGGCCGTGATGAAATTAACCAGAAACGCCGCAGCTTCCTGCCATGACCATCCTTTTGGTATCGGATATACTAAGTGCTGCTTGCTTTTCATGTATTCCGCATAGGCACCATATTGTGCTCCCATGATTACACGATCTCCTTTTTGGATATTGCTCACATCAGATCCAACTTCAACCACTTCACCTGCTGCCTCCATTCCCGGCACGTAAGGACGTGGTGGAGCCCAGCTATACTGGCCTTTTCTTGAAAGCACCTCAGCATAGTTAATACCAATAGCTTTTGCCTTGATTAAGACTTCATCAGGAGCAATATCTGGTTTAGGGACATCAGCAAGTTGGAGTTTGTTGACACCTCCCGGAGATTTGAATAAGTATGCTTTCAATGTTTTCTTACTTCTTCTTACTCTTAAAAGCTCCCTCAATCACATCTGGACTAAAATCAGTTGCAACGATCTTTTCATTGGCATAAACGAATAGAGCTGTGGTAAAGACCGTACTTGCCACTTTGAACAGAAGCCCTGTAAACAGCAACAGGCTACCTCCTATTGCCACACCTACAATCAATCCAGTAAAATCAAATTGATTGGCTAAAAGTATGGTTAAGCCAATTCCAGCGGCGATAACCACTACATACGCAAAGAAGGTCATTAATCCCAGTCCAATACTTTTTACAATATTCTCGCCCCAGGTTTCTTTGACTGCCTTCATTGACTTTTTGAGAGAGTCAATTGGACCAAGTCCTTCATAGACAAGTATGGGCACAACGAAAATAGTGGCAATACTCCAGGCAGCTCCCATTAACCCAATAACGATTCGGCCGACGATCTCACCCACTTTACCAAAACTAGCCACAGCTCGTTCCAGGATCTTAAGGAGCAAACCAACACTAGCAGACAATATGCTCCATTGAGCTATTAGCCCGATTCGCGACATTGCAAACCGAAAACTATCTCCGAAAGTGGCATTTCCACCTTCAAAACGAACCTTAGCCGTATAAGTAACACAGACATTGAAAAAAGTAGCAATAAACGCCAATCCAAAATAGGTGAGAAAAATAAGAGCGTATTGATAAACCTCAAGTTCCTGAACTGACTTACCTCCATCAATGATATCTGGCAATACCGAAGGCACGATCATCTCCAATGAAAAAATACCACTAAAGACGAAAGACAATAAAGCAAAAATGAGCAATTCACGGTCCTTATTGATAACGCTGAAAGATAGCTTGGTGATTTGCCAGCTACGGCTGAAAACATTCATGGTAATCGGTTAGGTTAGAAAAGTCAATAATAACCAAATCCTGAGGCATGTCAAAGGATTTATTTTGATCGAGACTTCCTTATGATGTAATTACTTCGGATTTAGTCCTATTGCGAATGCCTTGTCAGGCTTATGATAAATACAGAACTGAGTTCTACCTTCCCTGCAAGCCCTTTCCATCAAAGATTAAAGGCTTGCATTTTTCGATTCGATTTGCTCGGGTTTCTGATTTCTTTGGTTGAGTGAAGTGTAGGACGAACCCACGTTGGCGGCCTGGAGTGAGCGCTTCAAATGCCATTTTCAAATCTACATTTCCTTCAAAAGCCTGTAGTAACTCATCAGGGTATACCAGATCATCCTTGGCTTTAAACGATACTTTTAGTCCTCTTTTTTCTACTTCGATCGCTTCGTAAATGTAGCTCTTAATGATAGATTCTAGTTCCAATACTCGTTTTACTTCTATAAACTTCAAAACTCTCACAGCTTGTGAATTCTCTCCTTGCTGATAAAGAAGTTTATCGGTATCACTTAGCAATACTCCTTTAAAAAAGCTCAATGATACGAACTGCTTAAAAGCAGCTATCATCAGTACATTATTTCCCTGAAATGTGTAACAAGGATTTCCCCATTTGACTTCTTCATCCAGACCACATGACAAGATAATCCTTCTTAACTCACGAATCTCGTTTGTCCAGGTATGCACTTTACAATCAGGTGTCCCTCCTAATTCGCACCTTCCACAGCCTTCCAGCAGATAAGTTTCTACGTCTTTCGTCATTTCCATGGTCGAGTCTATTACTATTTTCAGGCTATTTGGCGATTTGAAGTTTTCTACTCTCCGGCCTTGAATACCACGAAATTATAGTGAGGATTAATAGCATCACAGAGGGAAATATTTCACTCAGAGGGTCATTCATGGCCAGATGAGAAATTAAAGCCCCAGACATTGCAAAGAAAAACCCCGCATAAGCCCATTCTTTTATTAATGGCAATCTGGGAGCTAACGCTACTATTACCCCTAACAATTTCCAAATAGCCAGAATGGTTATAAAATAAATTGGATATCCGAGGTGATTAACTGTACGTTCCAGTTCATCCTCCATTCTGATTAATTGTACAACTCCACTGGACACCATTCCCAATGACATCCAAAGTGTGGTAACCCAGTAAATGATTTTATTGCGTTTCGACATGAGCATTCTTAAAAAGTACCGAAAGATAAATCTGTTTTGAATCAACCGCAATACTTAATGTAAGACTGAATACATTATTCTAAATCTGTATGCTGTATCAGCAGTGAATAATCAACGCTTATCTCGGGTTCTTTTATAGGCATATTAAAGGCAGAAAGCTCTGGATGAAGAATAGGCATATTTAATGAGTGGTTCTGAATCCTCTTTGGGGCTTCCTGGTGATTGACAAATGGGTTTTGATCCAGAATTCCAGGAGTATTCAATTGAGGAGCTTGATTTAAGTCCAACAGATCACCAAAATAATACGATTTATCAAAATCAAACTTTGGCTCAGCTTGTTTTTTAATCTGTGCCAAACCAATCAACGGCAGCCCTATAATACCAATTAAAAGTAGTGTTTTCAGCGTTCAAATAATTTAATCAAATCAATGTAAGTCAGACTAATCTGTCTTTAAAATAACGGCCTGGTAGGGAGCTAATTGTGCTTTTCCTCCATTACCAACTACTTCATTCGCATAATTACTAATTAGCACCTCTCCTACTTCCATCTCATTGGGAAGCGTCAATTCAGCCATTTGATCCGTAAAATTCAGTAAAACCAGCACCTGCTCATTTTCCAGAGTTCTTGTATATGCGTAAACTTGTTCATGCTCAGGAGCTATCAGGTCATAGTCGCCATAGACCAAGACCAGCTTTTCATTTCGTAAACGGGTCATTTTCCTAAAGTGATTTAGCACACTTTTCGGATTTTTATTCTGTTCAGCTACATTTACCTCCCGGTAATTCGGATTAATTGGCTTCCATGGTTTTCCCACAGTAAACCCAGCATTCTTCGAATCGTTCCACTGCATGGGCGTACGCCCATTTTCACGTGAGCTATAGTTCAGCACTTTCATAAACTCTTCAATATCTTCACCCTTAGTGACTGCAGCTTCGTATTTACCGATGGCATCAATGTCCACATATTCCTCAATTGTCAGCATGTCAATATTGGTCATTCCCAATTCATCACCATAGTACGTGTAAGGCGTTCCTCTCATACTGAGTAAAAAGGTGTTGAGCATTTGAGCGGATAACGTTCTGTATGCTGGTCGTGTATCGCCAAACCGATTAACCAGACGGGCATTGTCGTGATTGGAAAGAAATATCGCTATCCACCCTTCCTTTGCGAATGCACTGTCCCATCGTGTAAACACTTCTTTAAATTCAGAGAGCTCATACCCATCAGGAGTTTTGGACATGTCTACATAATCGAAATGATAGGCCACCTGAAGCTCTTCTCTATCAGCATCTACCAAATCATGTGCATCTTCAAAGGTGGAGCCTGCCCCTTCCGCTACTGCGTAGACATTATAAGGCTTCAGCACTTCTAGATACATTTCCTTCAAGTAACCATGCAGCTGTGGTCTCAGTCCATGATATTTGATAAACTCAGATTCATATCCATCTGGGAACTCTGGATAAGTTGTGTCTTTACTAGCAAACTGGAAAGCATCCATTCTAAAACCATCTACTCCTTTCTCCGCCCAAAACTTCATGATGTCATAAACCTCCTGTCTCAATTTCGGATTCTCCCAGTTCAAATCAGGTTGAGCCTCTGCGAATGTATGCAGATAATATGCGTCTGTTTCTTCTACATAATCCCATCCACCTTCAGGATCAAACAAACTGTACCTGTAAGGGGGCTCACCTTTTTCCGCTGGCCACCAATGGTAGTAGCCTCGGTACTCGCTATCTCTGGACTTTTTAGCGGATTGGAACCATTTGTGTTGATCACTACTGTGATTTACTACTACATCCAGTACGAACTTAATCCCGCGCTCCTTCATGCCATTGATCATTTCCTGAAAATCCTGCATGGTTCCATACCGTGGGTGGATGGCTCTGTAATCCGCAACATCATACCCATTATCAACCATCGGAGATTCGAAAAACGGATTCATCCAAACAGCGGTAATGCCAAGACTCTCTAAATAATCTAGTTCATCAAAAATCCCTCGAAAATCTCCATATCCATCACCATCAGAATCCTTAAAGCTTTGTGGATATATCTGGTAAAGCGTTCCTTCTTTCCACCATTGACGGTCCAATTTGGTTTCTTCGATGGCGTTATCATTAGCCGAATCTTTTTTATCTGAACATTCGAATAGGACACTAACAGCTATGAGCAAAAGGGATAATCGGAGCATATAATTTGGGTCTGGTTGTAAATAATCCTACTCAAAACAAGATAAGCATGCTGATTGAAAGAGGCAACTACCAACAAATAAGAAAAAAATACCTGTTCAATTCGATATTGAATTGAATTAGTTTTGCGTGCTCATTAAGATCAAGAAAATTGACATTCAACCCATACCAAATAGACTTACCAATAACCGATGTTATTGATGAAGTAAAAGCTCATCTAAAATCGACCAATACACTCATTGTGAATGCACCTCCCGGTGCAGGGAAGAGCACCCTACTTCCTCTTGCCTTGATGAATGAAGAATGGCTTGGAGATCAGAAGATACTCATGCTAGAGCCTCGCCGGTTAGCAGCACGAACCATTGCTTCGCGCATGTCCGATCTTCTGGATGATCAGGTGGGTAGATCTGTAGGATATCGGGTGCGATTTGACAATAAAGTATCCGCTGATACCAAAATAGAAGTATTGACTGAAGGAATTCTCACGAGAATGATTCACTCAGACAATGCCCTGGAAGGGGTCGGAATGGTTATTTTCGACGAATTTCATGAGCGCAGCATTCATGCAGATGTAGCATTAGCACTATGTAGAGAAGCACAACAAGTGCTTCGTCCTGATTTAAAAATCATGGTTATGTCTGCGACTTTGGACATGCCTCAGTTAACGAGCCTACTTAAAGCTCCTGCGGTAATTAGTGAAGGTCGTCAGTACCCTGTTGAGATGAAATATGTGGGAGATCAGGACATGATGATGCTTCCTGAGATGGCTGCCAGAACGATCCTGCAGGCTACTCGTGAACAAAGTGGTGACATTCTGGCATTTTTCCCAGGAGAAGGTGAAATACGAAAAACTGAGGAATTACTCAGGAAAGAACTTAAAGGGTTTGCCATTCACCCGCTCTATGGAAAACTCCCGCAGGGTAAGCAGTTTGCTGCTATTATGCCCGACAAAACAGGTAAACGAAAGGTTGTGCTCGCTTCTTCCATTGCAGAAACCAGTTTAACCATAGAAGGCATCACTACGGTCGTGGATACAGGCTTTGGACGAAAGCAAAAATTTGATCCAAAGTCGGGTCTTTCACGTTTGGAAACAGTTCAGGTCTCAAAGGACGCTGCAGATCAGCGTGCCGGACGCGCTGGCCGTTTAGGACCTGGCGTCTGTTACCGCATGTGGACCACTGCCACTCAGCATCAAATGGAAGCTCATCGTACACCAGAGATTTTAGAAGCTGACCTGACGTCACTTGTTTTGGATCTGGCCAAATGGGGCATTTCGAATGCCAAACAGTTGACATGGCTCAACGCACCCAAGGAATCTTCCATTACCCTTGCAAGTGAAACACTCCATGAGCTACATGCCCTGGTGAATGGGCGGATAACCGAACATGGCGAAAACATTCACAAACTACCTTATCACCCAAGAATAGCGCATATGCTGCTAGAAGCAGAAAAACTTAATCTCGTTGATCTCGCAACGGATGTGGCTGCCATCTTAGAAGAGCGCGATCCCTTACCCAGAGATTCGGGTATTGACATTAACCTGAGGTTGGAATCCCTTAGACGATTTAGAGGAGAAAATCGTTTAGGGCGAAAATTCAGTCGAATAGATAAAGTCGCAGATTCATACCGAAGAATGTTTCGAATAGCCGCCAACAACGAACCAGTTGATCCATATGAAACGGGTTTAATGCTTTCATTTGCCTTTCCAGAGCGTATTGCCTCATCCCGTCCAGGCAACAATGCACAGTTTCAATTGGCAAATGGCAAATATGCTGTTGCGGGGCATAAAGATGACCTGGCCCATGAACCATGGCTGGCAATCGCACACATGGATGCTCGAGACGGACTTGGCAAGATCTTCATGGCTTCACCTCTCAATCCCCGAGATCTGGCACCATTGGTCAAAGAGAAAGAAGTGATCACATGGGATACGCGCCAGGGTGGTTTAATAGCCAGTAGAGACCTTCGAATTGGACGAATAGTTCTTCAATCAAAACCACTCCCCGATCCGGATGAATCTCATTTGGTTCAAGCGATCTGTGATGCCATTAAAAAAGAAGGCGCCAATCTCCTCGACTTTAATGAGCATGTGGAGCAATGGCAAAACCGCATTCTTTCACTTAAAAAGTGGAATCCTGAACAAAACTGGCCTGACGTCTCCACTGCCACATTGCTAATGACGAATAGCGAATGGTTAGCGCCCTATCTTGACAGGGTGAAAAAGCCGGAAGACCTGAAGAAAATCAATTTGGTAGAAGTATTGAATTATAGTCTGGACTATGAAAAACAGCAGCTTTTACCGGAGTTAGCTCCAGCTAAAATTGAAGTACCAAGTGGCTCTCAGATTAAATTGCTTTATCGCAACAATGGTGAGCCTCCATTTTTAAGCGTTCGGCTCCAGGAGTGTTTTGGTCTGGAGGAAACTCCTAGAATTAACAATCGCCAAACACCCGTTTTGATGCAATTGCTATCTCCCGGCTTCAAACCTGTACAGATTACAGGAGACCTGAAAAGTTTCTGGAATGACGCCTATTTCGAAGTGAAAAAAGACTTAAAACGACGTTACCCAAAGCACCACTGGCCTGATGATCCATGGACTGCTGATGCTGTTCGAGGAGTAAAAAGAAAATCAAACTAATCCAGTTTATTTTGACCAAAATATTCTTAAAGTTTTATTGATCCATTTTTCTAATTTATCGTATATCTCCGTTATCTCACGATGAAAACAAAGGTGAAATTTCGGGTAACTGTAAATGATCTTAAGAAGGTCTATGAAGTTCCAAACGGTTGGTCTATCGCATCCTACAAAGGATTGTTAAACCACATTGATTTTGAAGGCGTTGATGAGCTTGATCCTTCAGAATTAAAAGACTATTTAGTGATGGCTCTACAAGACCTTGATCCGGAGGAAGCATCACAAATGGTATTGTCCTTTCTTTTGCAGAATCATTTAAAACCAGGTCAAATCAACAATCTGGCACTTGAATTAATGCAAGATAAACAGTGGGAAGAATATCAGGACATCAGGATTCATAAGCAACTATACAATGCCACTGTGCTCTTGAAAGCAGCATTTCCAAAGAAATTTCCAGAGACAAACGCACTAAAATGTGTGCTTCACATATCACCATCAGTTGAAACGGTGAACAAGTCATTCCTGGCACGATTGATCGCTCATGGGATGGGTGATCGGGCGGTTATAAACCGGCTATTTGATGAGCAAGTTGACGGCACATCTTTTCCGGAAGCGGAAAGTATTATTTGGGATTATGAAGCTGTGTCGGCGGAACCAACTATTATCACCATTTACTCTTCCTATTACTGGTTACATCAGATGGACGAGGTAAGTGAATATGAGTCTACAGCTTATGCTGATTTATTGGAAAAGTCTTAAACAGTTTCAGCTGCATCCTTTTTGATTTCAGGGAATCGCTCTCGCATCAGCATAGGCAGGGTGAAGCCCTGAAACAGCATAGAGCAAACAACTACCACATAAGTCATGGTGATGAGTAAGTCTTTACCAGGGAAGGACTCCAGTGCTAGAATAAGCACAATCGGTAAGCCACCACGAAATGCGCTCCAGGTCATTACGGGGATGGTGTTTTTATCAAACTCAAAGGATGCGGATAGTATTTTGACCGGAATGAACACTCCCAACCATCTGCCTAACAAAACGACATTCACTGCAAAGAACCCTGCCATGAAATACTCGAGCTTCCATTCGATTGCCAACATTTCCATTCCCATAAGCACGAATAGCATCACGGCCATTGTTTGTTCTATCAGGAACCAAAATTTGTACACGTAATAGCCCACAGAACCTTCGCCATCCTTTTCTCTTCCCAGATTACCAATCAGAAGTCCCATAACCAGAGAAACTGTTTTGGAATAAATGGAGAAGTAGCCCGAAATAAACGAACCTACCAGCACCAAAGCAATGGTGATCAACACCTCAATATGCACATCATCGTTACTTATAAAACGAAGAAGGTAATGACCAAGGAAGCCCAATGCGAGACCAATGGCGACCCCACCTACCAATTCCAGTACAAGAATCTCGGAGATTGCAAAAAATGTAATCTCCTCTGACTCAGCAATGATTTCTAGGTGATAAAGTACAAAAGCCAGAACCACAGAAAACGCACCGTTAAATAGCGACTCTCCTTCAACTTTGACTAACAGGATTTTTGGAAGTGCAAAGCGTTTGGTTGTGTTGGTTGCTGAAATCGGATCGGTAGAAGATATGACAGCACCAAAAATCAAGCTATACATGTAGTTGATTTCTATGCTAAGTCCATTTAAAATAAAATAAAGGATTGTTCCAATGACCATGGTTGAAATCATCGCACCTGCAATGGAAATAATAATCACCACAGCTTTTTGTTTGCCTAGCTTATTGATATCCATAGTCAGTCCACCTGCAAACAAGATAAAACTGATTACAAATTGGTTCAGTACTTGATTAAAATCAAACTCTTGAATCTCACTGATGATATTCAGACTAGGAAACAGGTTGCTAGCTAGTCCCAAAATCAGCGATAAAACAATGGTCAAAATCATCAACCCAAGCGATGAGGGTAGCTTAAGAAAGAATGTGTTAATAAATATAAATAGCCCCGAAATAAATATGATGGTGGCGATTAGGTCAAATACGTGCATGGCAGTGATCTCCTTTAATTCACAATTTTAATGCATTATGCCCAATTAAGCATACGGTTTTACAATGAAAGTTTTATCCGTATAAATACCTGCTAGACAAGATCATGCATGTTCAATGTTCATTTGTTAATTTACTCTTTTTAAATCATATTGAAATCCTGTTTCTGGATTCGTTAACCGCAACTCTTCACCATAGAACCAGGCATTCCATTGAGTGTCTTCGTATTCAAACATAAGTTTATGATGTCTCGTGTTGACCTGCGCTTTGCCTGATTCCATAAGTTCATTATTCAGATATATGGCGTACTCTCCAGAGCTATCGATCTTGATAGTGGTTCCAGCTATACGTTTCATCTTCCCTTTCTGTCGCGACTTGTAAATCTGCCAACTACCGATCAGCTCGTCTTCGAATTGATCAAACCTTGGAACTTCCGATATAGGTTCAAAAGTCATTTTCGTAACTGTATAGCCATCATCCAAACCTTTCATCACCAAAGCTCCAGTGGTTTTAACTACCCTCCATTTAGCATTGAACCTACCACCAGATTCTGAAGTAAACTTGATTTTAGACCCATCGAGTTGATAAAATCCAACGTCATCTCCACTGATTTTAGAAATAGCAAAGCTGCCATCGGACTTAAGTTCTAGTAATTCTGGCTGAATAGCCCGATTCCACCCATCGACATTTAATGCAGATAACTGGTAAAGTCCGGCAAGATCTGCTCGATCTGGTTGATTGCACGATACTAGAAATAGGACAAAACCTAGAGAAGGAAATCTTCTAAAAGGGCATTTTAATTTGGTGATCATGTTGACATTCTGAGTTAATTGAACAGAAAATTAACACTTGTGACACTTGTGGATAACTTTTTAAATTCTTTTTAAACACCAGCTACTGGCTTTGGTCCAATGTTAATGTAATTAAAATCATATTGAAGGAACGTGATTTTAGGCGTTGTATTTCAATCAATTATGAAAATAACTGAGTCAATTTTTTAATTCTATCCACAATAATCGACCATATATGTTGTTTGAATTAGGCAAGAGATAACTGTTGTTAAAACTAAAATTATCCTGTAAATTCTTTAAACCAATTTGGTGGTATCTACCATCTAAATTGTCTTAACAGAAGAAGCAAGTAAAATCTAAAACCGCCAAATAATGAATTACTACACTTCAAGCCAAAGTCTTAGTTACATTACCACCGAGCTGTCACGCCTACAGCACGAAATGTTGGAGAAACGTAGAGCACGAAAGTATGATGAGGTGGAGAACCTTGAATACCTAATCGATGAACTACAACTCAAGTTTCATCATCTCAAAAACAGGGTGCAGGCCGGATAAATTTATATAATTAAGAAACAAAAGGCATTCTGCTATAGTATCTACACCAATGTCGATTTCTAAGAAACGGATGCTCAATTTTCTTATTTTCTTCGGGGTTTTTCTGGCAATGCTAATTGCTGTCATTGCTTATTATTTCGTTGGCAACAAAGCCCCTATCATTCAGGGTACGGTAAAACATCACATTCCATATAAGGAAGATCGCCTTTTGGATGTTTACCTTCCAACTCAGACTGTCTACGATAAGCATCCGGTTATCATTTACTTTCATGGTGGTGCCTGGGTGACTGGACGTAAAGAAGCCATCAACTTCAACCGATTCAATGGCGCCATAAATGTCCTTCGTGCCAATGGCTACTGTGTCATAAGTCCTGAATATACGCTTGCCAGAGAAGGTCAATCACCATTTCCAGACTGCATTATAGACGCGTTTGATGCTATACGTTGGGTTGAAAATCATGCATCAGAATATCAGTTTGACCTATCCAATGTCGGTGTTTTTGGAGAATCTGCCGGAGCACACATCGCCATGATGATGGCTTTTGTCCAACCTGAAATGTTCGATTTAGTACCACATTCCATTCAATTTCAATACCTGGTAGATGTTTATGGTCCTGCCGATATGGACATGCTCTATCATGGCCCTACATTGGATACATTGGGCAAATACCTCAACAGACTTCCAGCCAGTCTTCAGACCCACCTCGACTTATCACGACGATTATTTGGCTTTAACCCGATAGAAGACACTGTCAAAGCCAATGATTTCATGAAACGATACTCACCCGTGAGCTACCTCAATCCTTCAGCTCCTCCAACCCTCCTGATTCATGGAAATGCAGATCGCATTGTCCCATTTGAGCAGTCCGTAGCGCTCAAAGCGAAGCTAGATGAATTGGTCATAGAAAATGAGCTGCACGTACTTGAGGGTGTAGATCACGGATTTATCAAAGCAAATGCCGGTCAAAAGAAACTTATCCAGACATGGTTGATAGATTTTGTGAAAAAGCACTACTCAGAGTAGTATTGCATCATGTCAAAGTGGACCATCCATTACCTTGTTAGAATTCAGTTTTTAGGCTTTCGCTACTCCGGATGGCAAAAGCAGCCTGGTGTCAAAACGCTCCATGGAATGATTGACAATACGATTCGTTATGTGATGGGTGATCAGGAATTTAAAACATTGGGCTGTAGCAGAACAGATGCCAAGGTGTCTGCTGATGATTATGCTTTTGAGTTGTTTCTTACTGAAGATATTCAACCTGATGAGTTCTTTGAGTCTTTCAACAAAAACCTCCCACCAGATATACGAGCGCTCCGTATTGAACGTATCGACAGCACGTTTAACATCATACAGGATGCAAAGATCAAGGAATACCACTACCACTTCACTTTCGGTGGAAAACCCCATCCTAGTATCGCAGCAAACATGGCTGTTTTTCCTGAACCATTGGATATTGGTGCCATGACCAAGGCTGCGAAATTGTTCCTTGGTAGACACAATTTCAGAAGGTATGCGAACAAACCCTCTCCGGAAACCGTGTTTGAACGAGAAATCACTGCATCTGGTTTAGCAGTGGTAAAAGGTACCAATGAGTTACTCGAAGGTTTACCGCATTGTATTTTTAAGGTTAGTGGTGCAGGGTTTATGCGCTATCAGGCACGGATTATGGCCGGCACCATCATTGCCGTGGGTAGAGGTGAATGGACATTGGAAAACCTAAAAGATTCGTTGATGCCAGATGTAGAGTCTTCGCTGAGCTGGGTGGCTCCTGCTTCAGGACTTAGACTTCACCGCGTTTCCTTTCAATAAAAAAAGAGCTGCTCTACACCCAGAACAGCTCTTTTCAATAGTTTAGTATAAATCAGCTTTTACCAAATCTTTACTCGATCTTCCTCTGCTCTCCAAAGCTCGTCACCTTCTTTGATGTCAAACGCCTTATAAAATGTCTCCATATTGGTCAATGGACCGATTGCCCTGAACATACCAGGGGAATGAGGGTCAGTAAGTACCTGAGTTCTTAGATATTCATCTTTATACTTCGTTCTCCAAATAGTGGCCCAGCTAATGAATAGCCTCTGCTCTGGTGTAAAACCGTCAATAAGTCCAGGGTTTCCGTTTTCTTTTAAATGGATCTGCAAAGCATCATAAGCAGCATTCAATCCACCTAGATCACCAATGTTTTCACCCAATGTTAACTCACCTTGTACATTCACACTATCCAATGCTTCATACGCATCAAATTGAGCTACCAACTTATCTGTGCGCGCATTAAAACGTTCTCTATCGCCTTCTGTCCACCAGTTGACCATGTTTCCAGACCAGTCAAATCGACTACCCTGATCATCAAAACCATGAGAAATTTCATGACCGATTACTGCACCCATACCACCGTAGTTCACAGCTGCATCTGCAGTGTAATTGTAGAAC
The DNA here is from genome assembly GCA_024305105.1 of Marinoscillum sp. Taxonomy (GTDB): domain Bacteria; phylum Bacteroidota; class Bacteroidia; order Cytophagales; family Cyclobacteriaceae; genus Marinoscillum. The sequence continues at coordinate 1,700 of JAMWZA010000112.1, read as the reverse complement.
GGAGGTTGTAAAATAGCCGCCGGAAATACGATTTCGTTGTTTAACGGATTGAAATAGGCATTCACTGTCTGTGGATTCATGCCCCATTCGGTTTTATCTACTGGCTCACCTACTTCCTTGATATTTTCAGCATACTGCCACCTCCAGGCATTTTCCATGTTAGCCAGGTAGCTGTAAGTCTCTCCGGTATTTTCTACTTTAAGAGAGGTATAATCTTTCCACTTATCTGGATATCCAATCTTCACCGTCAGGTTATTCAACTTCTTCAACGCTTGCTGCTTAGAAGAATCCGACATCCATGGTAGGTTTTTGATCCGTTGATCAAAAGCTTTCATAAGGTTAGTGACCATTTCTTCCGCATTGGCCTTTGCTTCTGGAGGGAACGTCTCGGCCACATATACTTTACCAATAGCTTCACCAATGACGCTATTGGTAGTGGCCAGTACACGCTCTTCTCTAGGACGCATCTGGTCAGTACCTCTTATGACTTTTCCGTAGAAATCGAAATTGGCTTGCACCATTTCATTATTCAGAAAGTTTGCAGCTTTGTTGACAACATTCCACTTCAGATACGCTTTTGTTCGATCCAAATCAGTATCGGCGAGCATGGCATTCACTTCATTCACAAACTTTGGTTGTGTGACGATAAGTGTATCCACTTTTGATAGGTCCACTCCTACCGTTTTTAGGTATCGCTCCCAATTAATATTGGAGGCCATTTCTTGTAACCCCGAAACAGTCATTGGATTATAAAGTGCTGGTATGTTACGCGCTTCAATAGGCGTCAAAGAAGCTAAAGCCAATCGATTTTCGATCTCCATAACAGCATTGGCCATCGCCTCATAGTTCCCATCTACTTTAGCTTTTTCAAGCATCTTAGCAACATGGGCAATATACTTTTCACGTATTTCCTTAGACTTAGCATCGGTTTTCGTGTAGTAATCACGATTTGGAAGACCCAGTCCACCAGCGCCAACATACAGGGCATTTACCTTGCTATTCATTAAATCAGCAAATGAACTCACCCCGAAATAGGGACCGTATCCATATACGTGCATCTTTGCAATAAGTGCTTCCAGTTCATCCTGATCAGAAACCCCATTGATGTCATTCATCCACTTGTTTAGTGCTACTACACCCACCTTCTCAGCAAGAGTAGAATCCATTCCTACTGAAAAGAATTCGATGGCTTTGCGTTCATCGCTTCCATCCTTAAACTCTGGATTCTGAGCTGCCTGCTCCATGATATCGAGCATGATCTTGTCATTCTTTTCTCGAAGCTCTGGAAATCCGCCCCATCGACCTTCATCGGCTGGGATTTCTGTCTTATCCAGCCAGCCGCCATTGGCAAACTGGTAAAAATCTTCTCTTGGATTTACCTCCTGGTTCATCATGGACATGTCCAGTCCCGGAGGCATTTCAATGGCTGCAGACTCTTCCTTTTGGGGTTGGCAAGAGCCAAAGAGCAATGCTGCAGATAGTGAGGTTAAAAGTATCTTCTTCATGTTTATTTGAATTTAAACCGCAAAGATAATCAAATGAGGATCAGAGAAATGGAGCTGTTGATGAGTGGTGAAAAGGCGTGATGAATGCTTAAGAGGTTCTGCAAATTTCTGATAGAGTAAATCAATTATTTGTTATTGAAAAAGCTAAAAGTCAATAAACTAAAAGTACATTCGTAGATTCTACTATGATTCTAC
>JAMWZA010000111.1:1862-18669 GCA_024305105.1 Marinoscillum sp. | reverse complement strand
TTATCCAGAGAACTATCAATCTTTTTGTTGTTCTTTAGTATTATTCTCTCAATTTTTTCTCCTTGTAAATTTGCCATTTTTGTTAGAAAAATAAAGAATACTAAAAGTCCAACATAAGCAAGTTTGAACAATTCATCTTTACTCTTGTAAAAAAACTCCTTTAACAGCCATAATTGTTGGTAGCCAAATGAACGTTATACCAATTACAATAACGGATACTGACCAAACTTTTAAATCGATTGATGAGAGACGGTATAAGAATATCAAGCTGATTATAAAATGGCTTACAAAGAATTTATAGTTTCGATAATTTTGACTGTTATTTAGTAATAAAGGAAAAATAAGATGTGATCCCATAATTACTATTGCAGGTGCCGAGACAGAGAAAAGGTTTAGAAGAATTTCAGATAAATCAAGATAATGGATGATTTGAATTCCAAAGTTTCGGTAATAGCTTGTTTCAATTAATAAGTCTAAGATTATTAATACAATGGTAATTAATGTAATTGTGTTTGCGAGAGAAGGTCTTTCGATTTTCATTTTACATTGCTTAGGATCTTAATAATAGTGACAAGTACAATTAACACCTTAAAAGTTAATAAAGGTACGGTAAATGTAAATTCTCTATCAGAAGTCCCTTCTCGATAACTATAGGCAAGAATTTGGACAAAGGACTGATATAATCAATTATACCTCAAGATTTGAAGAAATGAATTGTGATATAAAAAGAAAACCCCAGCTACTGCTGAGGTCTTCTTTATGAGGTCCCGTCCCGATAGCTATCGGGAGATTCGAACCGCTGTACGCCCTGATAGCTATCGAGGTTTGTAAGCTCTGAACATATGTTAATGACTGTAGCCCAACCTTTAGCTTATCAACAATTAAATCAATATAGGATTAGCCAAAAACAGAAAAACCTCAGCTATTGCTGAGGTCTTCTTTTTGAGGTCCCGAGCGGATTCGAACCGCTGTACGAGCTTTTGCAGAGCTCTGCCTAGCCACTCGGCCACAGGACCTTTTAATCATTTACAAAAACTTGTAATCTATCGCGCTTTTGCCCTAGATAGCTATCGGGACTGCCTCGCCACATCTCTTTTACAAGATAAGTTAGAACAGAACCTTTTGTTTATTAGATCAACTCATTTGTTGATCTGTTGTTTTTGCGATTGCAAATAAAGCAAATAAGAAATTAAACCGGAAGCAAAAACGCTTCCGGTTTGAATATATTATTCAGAATCTTTAGCTTCTTCTGCTGAATCGCCAGCATCTGCAGCCTTATCTTCTTTTTCAGCTTTAGGCTCCTCCTTCTTTTTTGGAGTAGCTTTCTTCTTAGGAGCAGGCTTTTCACCTTCTTCCATCTTCTGCTTTAGAGCAGATAGTGCATCCAGATCTCCTAGAGTAGATTTCTCTGTCTCTTTGTTGATCTTGTTGAGCGTGTTGCCTTTAGCTTTCTTCTTCGGAGCAGGACTAGCTGATGCTGGAGCTGGTTGCTCTGCACCTTCTTTCCATATAGCCGTGTGTGAAAGAATGATTCTCTTATCATCTTTAGAGAATTCCATCACTTTGAAGTCTAAAGTTTCACCTTCTCCAGCATTTCCACCTTCTTCTTTCTGAAGGTTTTTAGTAGAAACCTGGCCTTCAATTCCGTAAGGAAGCTCAAGGGTAGCACCACGATCGTTTGTAGAAATCACAGTACACTTGTGTACGGAACCTCTTGTGAATACTGTTTCGAAAGTATCCCAAGGGTTTTCTTCAAGATGTTTGTGACTAAGTGCCAACCTTCTGTTGTCTACGTCAAGCTCCATCACCACCACTTCAAGGTTTTCGTTCACCTTAACGAATTCAGATGGGTGCTTAACTTTCTTAGTCCAGCTTAGGTCAGAAACGTGTACCAAACCGTCAATACCTTCTTCAAGCTCGATGAACAAGCCAAAGTTTGTAAGGTTTCTGACGATTCCTGAATGCTTCGTACCAACTGCATATTTAGTTAATACGTCTTGCTTAGTCCAAGGATCTTCAGTCAATTGCTTGATGCCTAGGGACATTTTTCTATCATCTCTGTCAATAGTCAATACGACTGCTTCAAGCTCGTCACCTACACTGATGAAATCTTGTGGATTTCTCAAGTGCTGTGACCAAGACATTTCAGAAACGTGGATCAAACCTTCAACACCAGGGATGATTTCAAGGAATGCACCGTAATCTGCTACGTTTACGATCTTACCTTTTACTTTCGATCCAATATCAAGGTCTTTATCCAGTGAGTCCCAAGGGTGAGCAGTCAATTGCTTCATACCCAAAGAGATTCGCTTCTTATCATCGTCAAAGTCTAGTACTACTACATTGACTTTTTCGTCAAGGTTAAGCACTTCTTCTGGATGATTGATACGTCCCCATGAAATATCTGTAATGTGTAGTAGACCATCTACACCACCAAGGTCGATGAATACACCGAAGTTGGTCATGTTCTTGATCACACCTTCCAGTACCTGACCTTTTTCAAGGTTCTCAAGGATTTGAGCTTTTTGTTTCTCAATATCTTTCTCGATAAGTACTTTGTGAGATACAACTACGTTATCGTTAGTGTAGTTGATTTTCACAACCTTCACTTCCATTTTCTTACCTACAAAAACATCAAAGTCTCTGATTGGCTTCACATCAATTTGTGAACCTGGAAGGAACGCCTCTACACCGTAAATATCTACGATAAGACCACCTTTCGTTCTTCTCTTAACCATACCGTCGATCACAAGATCTTCATCCAATGCTTTCTGGATGTTTTCCCAAGCTTTAACGATTTTGGCTTTTCTTCTTGATAGAACGAGCTGGCCATTAGCATTTTCTTGCTCTTCTACGTAAACCTCTACTTCGTCACCAGTCTTAAGACCATCGATATCTCTAAATTCGGATAGCGAAACAAGTCCGTCTGATTTGAAGCCAATGTTTACAATGACATCTCTGTCAGTGATACCAACTACGGTACCAGCCATCACTTCTTTCTCAGTGATGGTATTCAATGTAGCCTCATATAGAGCCTCCATTTTTTTACGATCAGCCTCAGAATACTCTTCACCGAATCCGTCATCCTGTGCAGTATCCCAAACATCAGTTACAGGTTCTGCGATAGGCGCGGCTACTTCCGGAGTTTTAGCTTCTTCAGTGAAAGGAACTTCTTTTTCAGCTTTAACTTCTTCAGTCTTCGCTTCTTTTTTCTCCTCTTTCACTTCTTCTTTGGCTGGCTCAGCTTCTGTCTCTGCAGGTGCTGATTCCTCTTTAGCCTCTTCAGCCTTAGCTTCTTCAGCTTTAGCATCTTTAGACTCTTCGGCTTGAGCTTCAGTATTTTCTACTTTTTCGTCCTTAAGCTCTTCTTTCTTTTCTTCTGCCATAATAAAAAATGACTCTGGTTTACACTTTAATCTCGCGAGTCAAGTAGATAAAAGGTTTTGTTTACAATGCTTCTGACAAATAGATCAAAAGCCATTCACTCGAATGGAGGCGCAAAGCTAAAGCTTTTAAACAAAAAAGAGTAATTTCGATTTCATTATCTTATTCGATTAACCCAACAAAACATGACCTGTACAAAACTACTTCCCTTATTCCTTATCTTATTGATTTTCAGCTGCCAACAGAAGCCTGAGGCGGCTGATCTTCTACTGATCAATGCTACTGTTTACACGGCAAATGATGCGCTACCCAAAACTGATGCCATAGCTGTTACTGATGGACGAGTGACCATGGTGGGCACCAATCAAGAAATAATGGCCTACAAAGGTGATAGCACCTCGGTAATGGATATGAACGGGAAATTCATTTATCCAGGATTTATCGAAGGGCATGCGCACATTATGGGTGTAGGAGCTAACCTGATCAATGTGGACCTGATGGGTGCTCAGAGTTACCATGAAGTGATCGAAATGGTTAAAAAGCGAGCAAACAAAACTCCTGAAGGGGAATGGATTATTGGCCGGGGATGGCATCAGGACAAATGGAATCAAACACCTGAACGGTTGTTTAAGGGTTTTCCAACACATCATAAACTGAGTGAAGCCGTTCCGAATCATCCCGTATTCTTAAAGCATGCAAGCGGTCATGCAAGTTTGGCCAATGCCAGAGCAATGGAACTAGCGGGAGTAAATAAGAATACTGCCAACCCGAATGGAGGTGAGGTGTTTAAAGATGTTAGCGGACAACCGACAGGTTTGCTCAATGAAACCGCCAGTGGGTTAGTGTCAGGAATTATTCCAGCTGAAACCCAGGAGTTGAAAGCCAGAAAGCTGCAATTGGCTATAGATGAATGTCTGAAGAATGGAATCGTGGGACTGCATCAAGCAGGGTCAGGGTTTGAGGATATTGGGGTGTTTGAGGACTTTGCGAAGAGAGGGGATTTGAAATTACGGCTACATGTTATGCTTCACGGTCGGGATTCTGCCTTGCTCAATGCTTACTATGAAAAGGGACCTCAAATCGGGTTGTATGATCAACATTTAAACATTCGCTCAATCAAGCTATACGCGGATGGCGCTCTAGGATCGCGTGGTGCATGGTTGCTGGAAGAGTACACCGATGCGGAAGGAGTTCATGGACATAATGTAACTCCTATGTCAGAGATTGAAGCCATCGTCAAATCCGGATTGGAAAATGGATTTCAAATGTGTACGCATGCCATTGGGGATCGCGCCAATAGAGAAGTTTTGGACATTTACGAAAGAGCATTCGAGTCAAAGCCAACCATTTCAAAGGATCATCGGTTTAGAATCGAACATTCTCAGCACATTCATCCAGAGGATATTCCACGTTTTGCAGAACTGGGTGTTATTCCGGCTATGCAGGCCATTCACATGTCCTCCGATCGACCATGGGCCATAGACCGCTTAGGAAAAGAACGAATTGAGAACGGCGCGTACATGTGGAGTCAGTTAATTGATAATGGCTCCAAAATTGTCAACGGAACAGACGCGCCAGTAGAGCCGGTTAGTGCTTTGGCAAGTTTTTATGCTTCTGTGAGTAGGAGAACACTGCAAGGCAAGCCAGAGGGTGGATATGAGCCAACTCAAAAGATGACCAGGGCAGAAGCGTTGAAATCGTATACCTTATGGCCTGCATACGGTGCGTTTATGGAAGATCAAACCGGTTCAATCGAAGTAGAAAAGCTGGCCGATTTCACCATACTTGATCAAGATATTATGACGATTCCCGAAGAGGAAATTTTGAATACCAAAGTGTTGATGACGATTATCGATGGAGAGGTCGTCTATCGCAATTAGTAGATTATTCATACGTTTGCAACTCATCTAAATACATCGACCTTGTTAATAGAGGAGAACTTTTCATTAAAACCACATAACACTTTCGGGTTGGACGTTATTGCTAACCTTAAAGCTTCTATCGAACAGACTGAAGACCTGGAAGAACTCTTTAAATCAGACAAGTACCGAACAGTAAAGAAAATGGTATTGGGTGGAGGCTCTAATGTGTTATTTACCAGAAACTTTCTCGGGATGGTCCTAAAAATGGAAATCCAGGGAGTGGAGGTAATGGAAGAAGGCGATGATTCGATCCTGGTAAGTTTTGGTGCTGGTGAAAACTGGCATCAATGTGTACTATGGGCTGTTGAGAAAGGATATGGGGGCATTGAAAACCTGTCCTTAATTCCAGGGACAATTGGAGCTGCTCCTATGCAAAACATTGGTGCATATGGTGTAGAACTCAAGGAAGTTTTTCATTCATTGGAGGCCTATGAGATCAAGACGGGTAAGATGGTTCGGTTTTTCAATGAGGACTGCAAATTTGGGTACCGCTATTCGGTGTTTAAAGGTGCACAAAGGGATAAGTACATCATCACAAAAGTGAATCTGCGACTTTCCAAAAAGCCAAGCTTTAATATTTCTTATGGCGCCATCAAAGAAACGCTGGAGTCGATGGGAGTAGAAGAATTATCCTTAAAGTCTGTCAGCCAGGCGGTAATAAATATCCGTCAATCAAAGCTTCCAGATCCTGCTCAGATAGGTAATGCCGGTTCTTTTTTCAAAAACCCCGTAGTAGAGAATGGGTATTTTGATTCGCTGAGAGCTGCTTTTGAGGAGATACCCGGTTATCGATTGAATGAAGAGTTTACCAAAGTCCCAGCTGCATGGCTCATCGATCAGTGTGGCTGGAAAGGGAAGCGACTGGGCAATGTGGGGGTTCACGACAAGCAAGCCCTGGTTCTTGTCAATCATGGTGGTGGAAAGGGAAAAGAGATCATCAATTTGTCTATGGATATTCAAAAATCGGTTCAGGGAACTTTTGGGATTCAATTGGATACAGAGGTGAATATTATATAGTTCTTTATATGTAGGAACGAGCTAAAGGCTCGAACCAGCCAGAGATTAAGGTGCTGTCGGGTATTGCTACCCGAGATCAAATTTACCTCAACCGATAAGTGACCCCAATCTTCAAGCCACTTTCTGTTATTCTTTCTGGATAATTTTCATTCGAAAAATGGATAGCTGAATGCATGGCGGCATACGGATTTACATAAACCCCGAGACCAGAGTTGAACTCATATTGCAGACCAATCCCTAGATTGAACCCTAAGCCATTTTGGGCTGAAACATTTGTCGAATGACCCAGATTGGTATCAATCAATATCCCTGTATTGATGAATGCGTATTTTAAGAAACTGATACGGACTCCAACCGGAATGACCAGGATGTCTGCGAATGCCGCATTGGGAGATTCATCCCCTCCAGGAGCGACATTAGGATGCTGACTCAGTTCATGATGACGAAAGCCAATTCCTGATTCTATAGAAAATACCTTGTTGATGGATTTGATATAGTCTAGCTGAAACCCGTAGTAACCTTCACCTGTATATGAGGCGGCACCATCCAGATTAGTTAAGTGCATCGCATCATTCGATCCTATCCCCAGAAAGGAGATGCCGATTTTAGATTTAGTTGGTTGGGTTTCTTGAGCAGTCGCCAAAGTGGTGAGTGACGCCAGTAACAGGAGGAGAGTGATTCTTTTCATTGAGTCGTTTGGGTTAGGTTATTTGTATTCATCTTGGTTGACACTATATCTGACTTTGTAGTTGGAATGGGAAGGTTCGGTATTTTTTATTAAGGTGCTGTCGGATATTTCTACCCGACAAATGAAGATGTTAAACCAACAAGTTTTATTAGTTAAACTGATGAGTCACTCCTTAAACTAATTCACTTGGTACCTGTCTTTAAGATTAGAAATGGAAATACACCACTATTTGTTAACACTTTTTAACACCTCCATGTACTTGAAAATGTTGTAGTCAAATACTATACTTGCGATCTATTTTTTCGAATAGCGTTCTCAATTTAAATAGTTGAATTTCAGATTAATCCAAGTTGAAACATGTCAATAGTTGTAGAGAATCTCACCAAGAAATATGGTGAGCAAAAGGCTGTCAATGACATATCATTTGAGATTAAAACGGGAGAGGTTGTTGGTTTTCTGGGTCCTAATGGGGCTGGGAAGAGTACAACCATGAAAATCATAACCTGCTTTATGGCTCCCAGCTCAGGTGATGTGCGCCTGGATAGTGATAGCATTCACACAGATCCAGAAGCGATCAAAAGAAGAATCGGATACTTACCGGAAAACAATCCATTGTATCTGGACATGCCGGTGGTCGAATACCTCAGGTTCACGGCGGAAATTCAGGGAGTATCTAAATCCAATATCCCAGGACGAATTGCCGAGATGATTGATCGCTGCGGTTTGGATCGTGAAAAGCACAAAAACATCAACGAGCTATCTAAAGGTTACCGCCAGCGAGTAGGTCTGGCTCAGGCCATGATTCATGATCCTGAGATTCTGATTCTGGATGAACCTACGACCGGTTTGGATCCTAACCAGATCGTAGAGATCAGAAAATTGATCAAAGACCTGGGTAAGGAAAAGACGGTCATCCTGAGTAGCCATATTCTTTCTGAGGTAGAGGCCACGTGTGATCGGATATTGATCATTAACAGAGGAAGGATTGTAGCAGATGGTACGTCGGACACGCTGAGAAGCCAGTCTCAGGGACAAGAGCTTCTGAAAATCAGCATTGAGGCAGCACCGTCTGAAGTCGAGAAAGCCGTAAGAGGTTTGGCATCAGTAGAAAAGGTGACGGCCATTGACGGGAAAGATGGTTGGTTCCATGTACAGAGCAAGCCTGATGCTTCGTCCAGAAAAGAGGTGTTTGACCTCTGTGTAAAGAATAAGTGGTATTTAATGGAAATGTCTGGTCAGGAAACCCGACTTGAGGACGTGTTCCAAAAACTAACGAAATAGATTATGAGCAAAGTTTGGATAATTACAAAACGAGAACTTGCATCATTCTTTGATTCGCTGATTGCCTATGTGATGATTGTATTGTTCTTAGGACTCAGTGGAGCATTCACCTGGTTGTTTGGAAGTGATGTCTTCTTTATCAATCAGGCCAATATGCAGGTGTTTTTCAGTATTGCTTTTTGGTCGCTATTCTTTTTTATACCAGCGATCACCATGCGAATGATTGCAGAGGAAAATAAGGCAGGAACCATCGAATTACTCATCACCAAAGCCGTGAGTGATTCGCAGATTGTATGGGGTAAATTTCTCGCCTGCCTGATACTGGTGCTAATCGCTCTGCTCTGTACACTGCCTTATTACATCACCATTTCTCAGTTGGGAAATATCGATGATGGAGCTGTTATTGGTGGGTATTTGGGTTTGATATTACTCTCGGCTTCTTATATCAGCATTGGGCTGTTTGCCAGTAGTGTTACTCAAAACCAGATTGTAGCGTTTTTGACAGCCATTTTTATTGGGGTGTTTTTCCATATTGTATTCGGTGTTTTGTCAAGTTCAGTTAGAGGGTTTTTTGGAGAGCTCTTTAACTATCTAAGTATGACCACACACTTTGAATCAATGAGTAGAGGAGTCGTTGACAGCAGAGATCTGATTTATTTCGGGTCCATCATTGCGATGGGTATTTTGTTATCACAAGTGATGCTTTCGAAACGCAATTGGCAATCCTAAAATAATAGCAACAATGAACAAGAAGAATATATTGATTCAGCTGGTCATCGTCATCGCCATTATTTTGGTGGCCAACTTACTCTCAAACGAATTATACTTTCGGTTAGACTTTACAGAAGATGATCGATACACCTTCAGTAAAGCGACCGAAGAAGTGATCGACGAGCTCAATGGAGTGGTAACAATCACCGCTTACTTTTCTGAAGATTTGCCTCCACAGCTCATGAAAACCCGACAGGATTTCATGGATCAGCTAGTGGAATATGAGACGTTATCTGATGGGAATATTGTGTTTGAGTTTGTCAATCCCAATGAAAACGAAGACGAAGAACGAAACGCTCAGCAAAATGGTATTAGCCCTGTGATGATCAATGTGCGGGAGCGTGATCAGGTACAGCAGATGCGTGCTTATCTTGGGGCTGTTTTGAAAATGGATGATCGTACCGAATTGATTCCAGTTATTCAGCCTGGAGCCGCCATGGAGTATTCGCTCACCACTGCACTCAAAAAAGTATCCATTGCTGATAAACCAAAGGTTGGATTCGTGCAGGGCTATGGGGAACCTCGTCTTCAGGCGGTACCACAGTTGATGGAACAGCTTTCTGTATTGTACGATGTAGAGCCTTTCCGACTTAAGGATACTTCCAGCGTTCCTTCCTACTACAAGTCGTTGGTTTGGGTGGCACCAAAAGATTCGATTCAGCCAATGGAATTCAGGAAAATCGATCAGTACCTCAATCAAGGTGGAGGTCTTTTCCTGGCACACGAGCATGTGCAGGGTGATTTGCAGCAGGGTTTACTGTCTACGAATACGGATATAGGTATAAAAAACTGGCTTGCGCGAAAAGGACTGCAGTTTCAGGATCAAATGGTCGTAGATGCTCAGTGTGCGACAGTGAGCGTGCAGCAGCGAAATGGATTTATGGTCATGACTTCTCAAAAGGAGTTTCCGTACTTTCCTCAGTTAAACAATTTTCCTGATCACCCGATCACGGAAGGAATCGAAACGGTGATGCTGCCATTTACAGCGCCATTGACGTTTACACAAGCGGATACTTCCTGGTCACAAATACCATTGATCTATTCATCCGAAAACTCAGGAGTGGTTGGCTTACCTTCTTATGTAGATATTCAAAAGAAATGGACACAGGCAGACTTTCCGTCAGGTTCTCAGATGCTTGCAGCCGGACTGGATAAGGGAATCGCTAAAATAGTGGCGGTTTCTAATGGTCAGTTCGTTGTAAATGGTGAAGGTCAGCGACCACAGCAATTGAATGCCGATAATGTCAACCTGGCTTCTAATGCCATTGACTGGATAGCTGACGATACCGGTCTGATCAATTTGCGAACTAAAGGGATCACATCCAGACCTTTGGAGGAGGTAGAGGATAGTACCAAGGCGTTGATAAAGTATGGAAATGTGTTGGCACCTATTCTCATGTTGTTGATTTATGCATTCATCCGCAAGCAACAACTGAACCGTAGACGTCAAAAGTGGATGCAAGGAAATTATGAATCATAGAAAGTTGATTTGATTATGTTGAAAGGAAATAAAGCAATGCTTCTGCTGGTCATTTTAGGAATACTGGTAGGGGTCTATCTAATTGTAAAGTTCACAGACTCTAGTGGACGCAGTGAGTCTTTCAGAAGTGAGTTGGTCACCATTGATAATGAGCAAGTCACCAAAGTGGAGATTTTAAGCCCAGCGGATACCACAGTGCTCGTCAAAGAAGGTGAAAGCTGGAAAGTAGACGGTGACTATTATGCAGATGAAAATTCGGTCTCTAGTTTATTAAATACACTCAAAGGAATCAAGCCAAGTCGTCTGGCTTCCCGGTCCGAAGAAACCTGGAAAGATTTTCAGGTAGATGAGACGGGCACAAGAGTTGTTGCATTTGAAGGCGGTGATAAGGTGTTGGATATTATTCTTGGCCGCTTCAATGTAGAAGGACAGCGTTCTTTTTATTCCTATGTGCGCCTCAATGAAGAAGCAGATGTTTATGTGGCCAAAGATTTTATGAAAATGTCCATAAGCACTGGTAGTGAGGCTTATCGCAATGACGATATCCTGAAGGTAAATAAGGATTCAGTTACCAGCATCCGATTCAATTATCCAGACTCAGCTTTCACTTTGAGTAAAAGTGAATCAACATGGATGGTAGATGCGGTGCCCGCAGACAGTGCAGCAGTTGCAAAATACTTTCAGGGTGTACGGATTTTGAATAGTAGAAATTTCGCTGAAAATCCCGATGCACCGGTACAGTTTGACGTAACATTCCAAACCGCTTCAGGAAAAGACAAACAGGTGATGTCGCACACTGGAGGCGGACTGAGCTCGTCTACCAATTCTTATGAGTACTGGATGGATCAGACAGTTCAGGAAAAGGTATTCAAAGGAAGGTCTTATTTCGTGGGACAATAATTTTTTGACAGAAATGAAAGTTCTGAGCCCGGCAAGAATGTCGGGCTCTTTGCGTTTCAATATATGTAGTGAACCTTTGATCTGAAGTTTCAGTTTAATTCAATAGATTTGATAATTATGAAAGCAGCAATTAGACTACTTATTTTTACCCTTTTTATAGCCTTTGGGGTTACTTCTCAAGCACAAGAGATCGAATGGCTTTCATTTGAGGAAGCTGTTGAAAAATCCAAGAAAGAGCCACGCAAGCTTTTAATAGACATCTATACCGATTGGTGTGGGTGGTGTAAAAAGATGGATCGAGAGGCTTATGCGAACGAAGTTATTGCCGAGTACATCAATGAGAATTACTACGCCATAAAGTTTGATGCTGAGCAGCGTGAGGATATTGAATTTGATGGACATACTTTTAAGTTCGTGGCTCAGGGAAAGCGTGGTGTTCATGAGCTGGCAGCAGCACTGACCAATAATAAACTGAGTTATCCAACAACAGTCTTTATGGATGAGAAATTTCAGATTATCCAACCAATCCCCGGGTACATGAATGCCAAATCGCTTGAGCCAATTATTACCTACATCGGAGAGGGGTTGTACAAAGAGAAGGTGGCCTGGCAGGAATATCAAAAAAACTTTAAGTCTTCTCTTTGATTGATGCAACCTATCTGGTTTTACTCAGTCTTTGAAGAAAAAAGCTAATTATGAGAAAGATATTCCTTTTATCTATAGCCGCTCTGTTGAGTATTACGGTGTGGTCACAGTCTGGAGCCACCAGATCATTGGATTCATTTACGAAAGTTTCTACCCAGGAAGGTATCGAAGCGATCCTCACCAAGGGAACGAAAGAGTCCGCCAGAATAGAAGCGGACGGTATCGATATTGAAGACGTGATAACGGATGTGTCGGGTGGTACACTGAGCCTGGAGTTAGATGGAGACAATCACCGAAATGTTGACGTGACGATTTATGTCACTTACGTAGAGTTAAGTGGATTGAGAGCGTCTTCGGCAGGATCGATTGATGTACGCGATAAAGTAATTGCTAAAGGAGATTTCGATATCAGATGCAGTAGTGCTGGAGATATCGAGGCAACTATCGAAGCAGATGAGATGGATATCGATGTTTCTAGTGCAGGAGATGTAGAACTGGTTGTAGTCGTGAACGAATTGGATATGGAAGTGTCCAGCGCAGGGGATATTGAAATAGAAGGAACAGCTAAATATGTGGAAGCAAGTGCGAGCAGCTCGGGAGATATCGACGGATATGATTTGACGTGTGATGAAGCAGATCTTCGAGCCAGCAGTGGTGCTTCTATTAAATTGACTGTGAAAGAAAAACTTGACGGCCGTGCCAGCAGTGGCGGAAGCATCCGCTACGAAGGGAATCCAAAATATGTAGATGCTAACAGCTCTAGCGGTGGATCGGTAAAAAGGTCTTAAGAACAACTATTTATTGAATTAAGTAGAGCTCTGTTGAATTTCAGCAGAGCTTTTTTGTTGTTCTCTTTAGTCTTAAAGGAAGGTGAAGTTAATTTGCACTATGAGAAAATTATGGGTGATTGTGTTGTGTTCGGTACTGATAGGGTGTGCTAGCGACGAAGTAAAGCGGGATCGATTTTTCCTCCAGGGAAATGAAGCACTGAACAACAGAGAATATAAGACTGCGGTTGACTATTTCACCAAAGCGCTGACAATTGATAAAGATTTTGCGCGCGGGTATAACAACAGAGGTGTTGCTCGGATAGAAAGTGGTCATCCCTATGAAGCTATACAAGACTATAACCTTGCACTTGCACTAAAGCCTGATTACGTTGGCGCGCTATTCAACAGAGCCTACGCTTACGAAGAAGTAGGTCGCCTGGAGGACGCCTTAGATGATGTGGCAAATGTTAAGGAGTTCCACTCTGATTCTGCGTATGTGTATTTCTATGAAGGCCTGTTGCAGTCCAAACTTCGTCTGTACGATCAGTCCCTGGCTAGTTTTGAAAAGGCCAGATCCCTTGATTCTGATAATGAGGAGATTGATATCAATGTGGCCACTTTGTATTATTTCAAGGGTGAGTTTGAAAAGGCTCGCGGCCTGTTGCTGGAGATATTAAAAGTAAATGCTCAGCAGTTGAACGCTCTGAATACCTTAAGCCAGATTTACCTAAAAGAAGCTGACTTTCAAAATGCTCTCATCACCATCAATAGGGCACTGAAAGTAAAGCCTTCTGAGCCCTATTTTTTAAATAACAGAGGACAGATCTATTTGGAAATGGGTGAGTTGGATAAAGGATTGGAAGACATCAATAGGAGTATTTTGCAAGACCCCAGCAATGTCTGGGCCTATCGGAATAAGGGTATTTACTACCTGCGAAAAGGGAAAGCTGATGAGGCCATAAGGTTATTGGAAAAGGCTGTGGCGAAGAAGGATTTGGTCGATGAAGTTCATTCATATCTTGGTCAGGCGTATCAAATGAAAGGAGATTTGACTCAGGCTTGTGATCAATGGCAAATCGGCATAGAAAAGCAAGAATCCAGGTCTGGCAAATTGCACAAGGAATATTGTAACTGATTTAGTCTTCTTCCTCTTCTTTAATAAAGATTAGTTTGTAGAAACTTGCCACGTGACAAAAGAAGACAACAGGCACCACAAAAAGCGGCAACAGCACATAAGGGAAATAGAATACGGCTATGTTGGTTTGCATGGCTTCAGACCCATCATAAAAATAAGGTGTGGCACTAATTGCTCTCGTTACGATATTCACTAGAAGTGCAAGTGTTAGAGCATTCCACATGATGGCTGCCAGGTTGCTCTTGCTTTTCATTCCTACCAGAAACAGTCCTGCAAATGGTGCAGATATGCCAGATAGGATGTCGTAGTTGACTCCTTGAAAAGTCATTGATTCGGCAACAGCCCCATTGATGAACAACCACCAAAGAACGATTTCCACAGGCACTCTCACAATGTGTAAGTAGGTAAGTGTGGTGATGGGCATCTGACCGATAAATGCTCTGGACTTAGGATGCACAAAGAGCCCAACAATAACTGCCAGCATTATCGCTAGAAACACAAACAATTTTGGCGGGAAAAACTCAAAATCGAGATAGAAATCCTGTAATGAAAGAATGGATATGATAAATAGCCAAATGGCGATAAATGTAGTAACGATGACGGGCGCGTTGCTTTTTTCTCCCCCAGCTCTTAATGCGGCATAGTACATGAACCCAGCACAAGTTAGCACACAAGCTAAAAAGGTTAAACTAACATAAGTTGGTATGTTGGTGAGAGGTTCCAATTGTATGAGAGCAATATATGAATTCTTTCAAAAAAAGTAAATTGATTTTTGCTAATGCATGATGAAGTAAGCCCAATCTGTCAAAAAGCTGAAAAATGCCATAGAATATTCTGTTGTTCAAAATATTCTATGGGGTATTGATGAACTATTTCTTATCGAATAAATAATAATCTGGGTTAGCGACAAGCATTATTGATAGTCGGGTTTCATATACTCAGACGCTACACGTAAATTATACCTCAGTGAATAATTTGGGATAAATCCATATTTTTACATTCAATGAAGGACCTGATCGGTAGATTACAACAACGACTTCAACACCCCTTGCCAGGTACACCAGCTCATGAGAAAATGCTTCCTACTGTGCCAGGAGGAAATCGAGTCCAATTTAAGAATAACGGTGAGCCTCGAAAGGGAGCTGTATTGATTTTGCTCTATGAAGATGATGGTAAGATTCACTTTCCATTAATTCAAAGGCCCCTGTATGAAGGGGTTCATAGCGGACAGATAGCGCTGCCCGGTGGGCGATACGAAGAAGATGATACGGATCTGATTGCAACCGCACTTAGAGAGGCAAATGAAGAGGTAGGTGTACTGGTAAATGATGTCAGCGTTATTGGTCAGCTAAGTGAATTTATGGTCAGTGCGAGTAATCATCTTGTTTTGCCAGTGATTGGCTACACCACAAACAAGCCATTATTTATCCCAGATCCGCGAGAAGTAGATGAAGTGGTGACTGCCACTCTAGAAGAACTTCTGGATACAGGACGCTTAAAAGAAAAAGAGATTGTCACTGCTCATGGGTACCGGTTAAGGTCGCCATATTACGACATACAGGGTAAGGTGGTCTGGGGTGCTACAGCCATGATGTTGAGTGAATTTGTAGATTTAATCAGAGAATTATGAAAGAGCCATTGATTACCAATGATGCGGTTATTTTTGGAATCATCATGTTGATCCTGGGGTTTGTGTTTTACACCTCTTCCAGTGATCACAAGGGTTGGAAAAAGTTCTATGCTGTAGTTCCGGCCTTGCTCATGTGCTACTTCTTGCCATCCTTACTGGGAACCTTAGGCATTATTGATCCCGGAGAATCCAGGTTGTATTTTGTGGCTAGTCGGTATTTACTGCCTGCATCGCTGGTGCTGTTGACAATCAGTGTAGACCTTAAGGAAATATTGAAATTAGGACCTAAAGCCTTGATCATGTTTTTCACTGCCACGGTGGGAATTGTATTTGGAGGTCCATTAGCCATTTTGCTTTTTTCATTCGTTGCACCAGATGTCATCAGTGCACCAGCACCAAACGAGATTTGGCGAGGGATGACCACCATTGCCGGATCGTGGATTGGAGGAGGAGCAAATCAGGCTGCGATGAAAGAGGTTTTTGAAGTCAATGGAGAGCTGTTTTCCAAAATGGTGGCAGTGGATATCATCGTTGGTAACACCTGGCTGGGCGTACTGTTGGCGGGTATTGGTTATTCGAAGGTGATAGATAAAAAGCTGAAAGCCGATTCATCAGCGATAGAAACACTCAAGAATAAAATGGATGCCTATCAGTCCAGTATTGCGAGGATGCCAACGCTGACAGATCTGATGCTGATTTTAATGGTTGGGTTCATTTGTACGGGTACTGCTCACTTTTTGAGTGACTGGGTCGCACCTTTTATTGCGGAGAACTATCCAGCACTGGATAAGTATAGTTTAACCTCTGGTTTCTTCTGGATTGTGGTCTTTGCTACCACTTTTGGTGTGGTCTTGTCTTTTACTAAAGCAAAAAATCTGGAGGGTGCTGGCGCTTCCAAAATCGGAAGTGTCTTCATTTACATCCTGGTTGCCACTATAGGTATGCACATGGACGTAATGGCTGTATTTGATGATCCTGGTTTGTTTCTGGTGGGTATTACCTGGATGTTGATCCATGTAGGATTGCTCTTGTTAGTGGCCAAGCTCATCAAAGCACCTTATTTCTTTGTGGCTGTAGGCAGTACGGCCAACGTTGGGGGAGCGGCATCTGCCCCGGTAGTAGCAGCAGCATTTCATCCGGCTTTAGCTCCTGTAGGAGTGTTACTGGCGGTATTAGGTTATGTG
>JAMWZA010000111.1:0-1852 GCA_024305105.1 Marinoscillum sp. | reverse complement strand
GAGCGTGGCTTTGTGGAATTTTAATGGGAATGGTTTCACCATAATGGAAGAGCAACATATCAATTTTCAGCATTCGGCGCCTTATTACAAGATCAATAGCTATACCGCCAAAACCAAGCGAGTCTGGTTAGTTTTTCATGGATATGGTCAGCTATCCAAGTTTTTTGGTAGGAAATTCGAACAGCTCGATAAAGACGAGAACTACTTCATACTACCGCAGGGATTACATAAGTATTACCTCGATGGATTTTACGGGCGGGTTGGGGCCAGTTGGATGACCAAAGAAGATCGCCTCACAGACATACAGAATCAATACAGCTATCTGGATCAGGTCATTGCCAATGAATCGATAGATTTCGAACAGGTTGAGTTCATCTATTTTGGATTTTCACAGGGAGTGGCGACCATGTTTCGGTATGCAGCACATTCCCAAATCTCATTTGATCAATTGATTATTTGGGCAGGAACCGTTCCGCCGGAGCTTGATGCTGTTGACTTCTCGTTTGTGAGTGGTAGCGAAAAAATCAAATACTTTACAGGAACCAATGACCCTTTTTATAAGGAAGGCATGGAAGAGGAGCAACGGGCAAAAGTCAACAACCTATTCGAAAAGGATCCGGAGGTGGTGTGGTTTGAAGGAAAACATGAAGTAATTCCAGACTTATTACAAACCATTTAGTGTACGTTTACGTACAATTGTTGTCTTGTTTTGGTGTATACTAAAATGGGGCTTATTTTTAACTCCTACATTATCAGTACTTTACATATTTGGTATCTGATTTGTAGCTATAGATTAAATCAATTTCAACTATATGATCCATCTTAAAGACGTTGATAAGTTCATCGAATCGAAGTATCAGCGGACTTTCATTCTGAAGAGTATCGATCTCAAAATAGAGCAGGGTGAGTTTGTAAGCATCATGGGTCCGAGTGGCTCGGGTAAATCCACTCTGATGAACATCATCGGGATGCTGGACAAACCTTCACAAGGTGAGTACTACTTCATGGACGAGCCTGTTCATCTGTTTAGCGAGCGAAAGACTTCAAAAATTCATAAAGAGCACATTGGCTTTATCTTCCAGGCGTATCATCTCATTGACGAGCTCAATGTTTATGAGAACATTGAGACGCCATTGCTATACCGCGGAGTGAAGCGTAAGGAACGAGCCAGTATGGTGGCCGAAATGCTTGACCGCTTCAATATGGTCGCTAAGCGTGATCTGTTTCCGGAGCAGCTTTCTGGAGGACAGCAGCAGCTGGTAGGTGTGGCCAGAGCCATTGTGGGCAAGCCCAAGCTCTTATTGGCAGATGAGCCAACAGGAAACCTTCATTCCTCGCAGGGCGAAGAAGTGATGGAGCTCCTTCAGCAATTGAACAAAGATGGTATGACGATCATTCAGGTAACACACAATGAGAAATTTGCCGAATACGGTACTCGCTTGATAGAGCTTGAAGATGGCGCAATGAAGAAATAATTTTTTTTTAAAAAGCTTTTTCTAACAAGATTTGGGTAACCCTGTTTATAAGTGGATGCCTAATTCTACGAAAAAGCTTTTTTGCTTTCTTACAGTCTGTGTTTTGTTTTATCCCGCATATGGCCAGGAGGATGAACCTTTTCTGGAATATGAGGTGGTTTATTCTGCGCTTCCGTGGTATAATGCCGTGGGCGGTCGTGATCAGGGGTTTGTCTACATGGACAATGCGGATGTCACCGCCAAGCTCAACTTTAATACACTTTTTAATTGGGAGCAGGATTTTTCTGTATTTCTCTATGGCTTGGGAAATCATGGCGGAAGTGCAGCAGATCTGATGGGAGATTTTCAGGTGGCCAGCAACATTGAAGCTCCAAAAT
>JAMWZA010000110.1 GCA_024305105.1 Marinoscillum sp. | reverse complement strand
GATTTCTAAAGATTGACAGGCTTTCTGAAGGGCTTCCTGGAAGTTTCTTCCTATTCCCATCGCCTCGCCTACTGACTTCATTTGAAGCCCAAGCTTTCGGTCAGATCCCGGGAATTTATCAAAATTCCACCTTGGTATTTTTACGATCACATAATCCAAAGCCGGCTCAAAGAAGGCCGAGGTAGTTTTCGTAATCTGATTTTTCAATTCGTCCAGATTGTACCCGATCGCCAGCTTAGCGGCAATCTTCGCAATTGGATAACCCGTTGCCTTAGATGCAAGGGCTGATGAACGAGATACCCTGGGGTTGATCTCAATACCGATGATTTTATCTGTGTCTGGATCTACAGCAAACTGAACGTTACATCCACCTGCAAACTGACCGATACCATTCATCATTCGGATAGCCAGGTCCCGCATGTTCTGATAAATCGTATCAGGAAGGGTCATTGCCGGTGCCACTGTAATGGAGTCTCCGGTATGAACTCCCATTGGATCAAAATTCTCAATGCTACAGATGATAATGATGTTGCCAATATTATCACGAAGAAGCTCCAACTCGTATTCTTTCCAACCAAGAATACTTTGCTCTACCAACACTTCATGAATTGGAGATGCCTGTAGTCCAGCGTTGAGTGCTTTGTCAAACTCTTCAGCATTATCTACAAAACCTCCACCATATCCTCCTAATGTATATGATGGTCTGATAACAAGTGGAAATCCAATTTCCTGTGCAATTTCTTTTCCTTTGAGAAATGATGTGGCGGTTTCACCTTTACACACATTCACTCCCAACTCGTGCATTTTCATTCGGAATTTCTCACGATCCTCCGTAGTTTCAATAGCATCGATATCTACCCCGATGATCTTTACTCCATATTTCTCCCAAATTCCAGCTTTATCACAATCAATCGCCAGATTAAGTGCCGTCTGGCCCCCTTGTGTTGGAAGCACAGCGTCCACTTGATGCTTTTCAAGAATTTCTTTGATCGACTGTTTAGTGAGTGGTTTGAGATAGACATGATCCGCAGTAACCGGATCCGTCATGATCGTAGCTGGATTGCTGTTAATTAGAATGACTTCTATTCCCTCTTCCCTCAATGATTTCGATGCTTGAGAACCTGAATAATCAAACTCGCAAGCTTGACCGATAATGATCGGTCCACTTCCAATAATTAGTACTGACTTGATACTGGAATCTTTAGGCATATTCGTATGAGTGGTTTACATAGGTACAAATTGTGGCAAATTTAAGTCACGGATTCTCCACCGGAAAACCGATTAAAATTAAATTTGGCAATTATCCGATTTTTTTCACTTTTTATTGGCTGAACGCCTGCATTTGAGGAGAAACCCAATATCATTTTCAATCTTATGAATCGAATCGATCGACTTACCGCAATTCTTGTACAGCTTCAGAGTAAGTCAAGAGTCCCATTAGAAGAAATTGAAGATCGTTTTGAGGTCAGCCGACGAACGATTTTCAGAGATGTCAAATCGCTTATCGAAGCAGGCGTACCCATTGGTGGAGATGCTGGTGCCGGATACTTCATCGTAGAAGGCTATCACCTGCCTCCGGTCGTTTTTAATAAGGAAGAAGCTGCTGCTATTCTTGTGGGTGCCAAATTCATTAAAAAAAACGCAGGGACGCAGATCACGAAAAACTTTGAGGAAGCGATGTATAAAATCAAAGCAGTGCTCAAATACAGTGATCGAGAGTTTCTAGAAAACCTGGAAGACAGCATTTCGGTCATCGGTCCTCCCACAGCCACCAAAATGACAACTCCCGATCCTCATATCGAAGAGATCCAGGTAGCTCTGGCGGCTCAAAAAAGAATGCGAATCAATTACTATTCCAACTACACTGAGCAAAACAATGAACGTACTGTCGAACCATTGGGGTTGGTGCACTATTCCGGAAGGTGGCATCTGATTGCATACTGCCTACTGAGAGAAGACTTCCGCGATTTCAGGACAGATAGAATTCAACAACTACGTATTCTAACAGAATCATTCAACCCAAAAAGTCACCCAAACTTCATGGAGTTTGTACATGGAATGGTTGGAGGTACGGATGCTAAAGAAGCGAAAATTCGATTTACCAAAAGAGTATCACGATTTATTCAAGATCAGAAATATTACTACGGATTCATGGAAGAGGTGAAAAGCGAGGATCATGTAGACATGAAGTTCATCACACCACACTATGCCTTTTTGGCCAAGTGGTTGCTCATGTATGGAGACGGTGTGGAGGTACTTGCACCAAACGAACTTCAGGGTCTAATCGCGACCTATTCGAAAGAACTTTTTGATCATCACAAGAAATATTTTCTCTCCGAAAACGAGCAGTGACATAGGGCTGTCACTCATTCGATTTTCTTTGATCATGAAACCAATTTTTTGATCATGGAACTTATGAAAACAGACCTTAAAAAGTCAGATCCGACTTATTACAAAAGCAGCAAGCAGCCTCAGATTGTTGAGCTAGAAAAGTATTACTATTTGACCATACAAGGTCAATCAGCTCCGGAGGACCAACTTTTTCTGGAAGCCATTGAAGCAATCTACTCGGTGGCGTATAGCATAAAGTTTTTGTGTAAAGCTGAAGACA
Source organism: Marinoscillum sp. (assembly GCA_024305105.1). GTDB lineage: Bacteria > Bacteroidota > Bacteroidia > Cytophagales > Cyclobacteriaceae > Marinoscillum. The sequence goes on along the minus strand of JAMWZA010000110.1, from coordinate 16,086 downwards.
ATGATTTTGTCGTCCCAAAAATGGAGTGTTTTTGGTATGTAGCCGGTGGAGCAGAAAATCAAAAGGAATTCGCTAAGACACCAAGAAACGAATGGATGTGGAAGATCAACATTCGTATGCCTGATTTCGCTGAGCAAAATCACTATTATCGAGCCGTTCATCATGCCAAAGAGAAAAAGAGCCAGTTGACCAATTTTGATTTAGTCAAATTCGAATTGATTAATGAAGGCCTATGTGCACAAGCTCTTCATCTGGGCTCTTATGAGGAAGAAGGCCCTACAATTCAAAAACTTCATGAGTTTATTGCCAGTGAAGGTCTGGCTATCTCAGGCTATCACAAGGAAATTTACCTTTCTGATCCTAGAAGGGTAGCTCCTGAAAAGCTCAAAACAATCATCCGATATCAAGTTTCAAAACCATGAATCTAAGGATACTCATTCTCACCCAATGTCTGCTGAGCATTGGACTCACCCAAATCAAAAGTGAAAACACTATGAACATTAATGCTAAAGGTCTACGAACCACTATTTATAAGGTAGATGATCTGAAAGCGGCCACCGACTGGTACGCCAAGGCGTTTGGAGTTGAGCCGTATTTTGAAGAGCCGTATTATGTAGGATTTAATATTGGCGGCTATGAACTTGGATTACTTCCTGAAAAACAGGTGGCACCTAAAACGACCAATGTGCTGTCCTACTGGGCCGTAGATGACATCACAGACGCCTATGATATCATGATCTCAAGTGGTGCCAAAGAACTCGAAACTCCAACAGATGTGGGAGATGGTGTAATGGTTGCTACTGTCAAAGTCCCATGGCAAAATGTGATCGGACTTATTTACAACCCCTATTTCAAAGCCGAATATCAGAAAAGCGCGATCGTAGAATGGGCTCCCTTCGAATTGGCTGATGGTGTAGCGAAGGAGGATCTTTTCAAGATAGGTGCACGTCTCGAAAAAGAATTCTTAATTCATCAACCAGGGTTTATCAAAAGAGAGTTACTTCATGAAGAAGCAAACAATTGGGTAGACCTCATCTATTGGGAATCAAGAGAAGAAGCAGAAAGTGCCATGGAAGCATGTAAAAATTCAAAAGTAGCTCAATCCTATTTTTCCATAATGCAACCAGTTGACGAGACCGCAATCAAACACCTTTCAATCATCAAAATCAACTAATGAATTATGCTCAAGAACGAACTAAGATTCACCACGCAGGTATCCATCAAAGCACCTAAATCCGACGTATGGGATGCGCTAATCAATCCAGAAAAAATCAAGAAGTACTTTTTTGGGACGGAAGCAACATCTGATTGGCTGGAAGGCAGTGAACTTACCTTTCGGGGTGAGTGGGAAGGAACAACATACGTAGACAAAGCAACCATTATCAAAATAATACCTGAGCGTATCTTACAGTATAACTATATCAGCAGCTTTTCGGCTTTGGAAGATAAACCGGAAAATCGATCAGTGATTTCAATGGATCTTCTTGACACTAGTGGGGGAACAACATTATCATTGACGCAACAAGGTTTTGAACCTTCGGATGCAGTGGAGCACTCCACTTCTAATTGGAAAAGTGTGTTGGAAGACCTTGCTAAAAGAGTGGAATCAGGTGACTGGTGAAGTACAGATTTAAACCATTTTGGCTTAAATTGATTAAGTTAACAAGGAACAAATCGATTCACTTATGAAAAATGGCATGACCCGCGGCATTGTAATGATTGCCGGAGGTATTTTTTTAGTCTATTGGGCACAAACTCATTCCCCTAAGGATTTTGGACAAGTTGTTGGCAATGCAGTCTCTGGTGGATACACCATGTCTGAGCCTTGGTACTACGTGTGCCTAGGTCTTGGAATACTCGTAGGAGTACTTGGAGTGCTCAGGACCTACAAATCCATGAAATAACAACAACTCTTAAAGAAATAAAAAAAGCGGCCTAGGCCGCTTTTTTTATTTAATCTTAAATTCTATCGTCTCTTCGCGTACATTGTTGAGGTAATCAACTGCTCGTATGGTCATTTCATGCTTTCCTTTTTGGAAGCCCGTAATCAGCCCTCTATAAGGAACAAAAGCTGAACCATCCAAATTATACGTCAACGACTTGATTCCAGATTTCAAATCTGTTGCCGACAAAAAAAGTCCCGATGTAATCGGATAGGTTGGAATCTTACTTCCTTCTACACTTCCGGTATTGAATTGGGTAAAGACCTCCGGAAGTGTACCATCATAATAAAATGAAAATTCAGAAACGTTTCGGTTATTCACATTGTCATAACCGAAGTATTGTAAGGTGTAAAATCCATCTTTTTCATTGGTAATAGCGAAAGGCTCTTCATAAGACTGCTCACCTACATCTTCCTTGAAGGAGTAAGCAAATCTGTTCAATCCTGACTCGGAATCTCTTCCAGAAAATTTAATTTGAGTCTGAGGGCCAATAAACAAGGTGTCGTCTCTGACAAATGAATGGTTTAATATGGCATGATCAACCAGAGGCCCGGCTAAATCAACGTAAAACTTATTGACATTGTGTTTGAATTCTTCATAGCCTCCCTGGCCCAGGTATCTACTCTTCTTACTATCAGCTGTCGAGTTATTGAGGTTATCCACTGAATAGTATTTAATCCGATGGATTCCAGCCACACTTGGCAGATAGAAAGGTTTTTCGTAAGGAACAAACTCTTCATCATCTATGGCAAACATGATTTCCTTAACTCCCACTTTATTATCTACCGCAGTAAGTTTCAATTTTGTTCTTCCAGAAAAATAGATTTCATCGCCTACAATAAACCGATCTCCCAATACATCCGCCACCATCAATGGTGCTGAGCGATCCAAATAGAACTCAAAGGTTGTTGGTTTCTCCTCATTCCCTACATTGTCTGTAGAGTAATAAGTAATGGAATGTCTACCCTCTTGCAAACTAGATATGTTCAACCCTTTACCGGAGTACTTCACAAAATCCTGATCATCGTACTTGTAATAAACAGCGGATATGCCTGAAGTAGAATCGTATGCTTGTAAGTACATTTTCGAGCTGAGTGATACGATGTTGTCATCAGTGATTCCATTGACCGTTAAGTCACTAAATGGCATATCAAGATCAACCAGAAATCTGCTTGACTTGTGTTCTTCTTCATTGCCCACTTTATCAACAGCGTAATACTCAAGATTGATATCTCTAATCGAATCGATTACAAGTGGTTCGCTATACTCAACGTACTCCCCATCATTGATGCGATACATCAATCGACTTACTCCTGTTAAATTATCCTCAGATTCAAGAGTGACCGTAACCTGTTTATCATAGTATATCTTTTCACCACGATATTGACCATCATATGCGAAGCTAGCTTTCGAGACAGGAGGGATTCCATCTGCATAAATTTCAAACATCACCTCTGTATCTGGTATGACACGCATGGTTTCCGGATCGACTGCCTCTCGTGATCTGATGTAATTAACCCCTTCTGTATCCAGGTAAAATGGCTCAGCATATTGTGGAGTACGCTCACTTTTTAGGCGCTTAGCATCTTCTCCTGCAGGCGAATCTGAAATAAACAGATAAACCGGCTGAGACTTTCTCCAATAAACCGCTCCTGTAGAATCAACAATATGTGTAGGTTCTTGCTGTGCGAATGACGGAAGTGTCAGGCAAAGCAAGGATGTAATGAAAAATAACCTCATATGGACTTGTGAATAATTGATCTTAGTTAGAAAATTTTAGTGTGAATTCGGTTCCTGAACCAGGCTCACTGGCCACCTCAATGTAACCACCTACTTTTTCTACCAGCTCCTTGCAAATAACTAAACCCAAACCAGACCCTTTCTCTCTGTTGGTCCCGTCAGTAGTTTTATTGGTCGTGATATCAAATAATGTTCTAATTTTTTCTGGGCTCATACCTACTCCAGTATCGGTGACTCTCAGGTAAGAAGCCTTGCCATTGTGCGCAAGACCGATGCTTACCACACCGCCTTTAGGCGTAAATTTGATGGCATTCTGCATTAAATTCCTCACAACGATACTAAGCATCTGTGGGTCACTTTTGATCTTATCTTCTGGCTTCACATGGTTTTTCAAGACAATTCCTTTGCTGTTTGCCATTTGCTGAAGTAACCGAATGTTATGCTCCACCAATTCAGTAAGTTCAAATTCCTGAATAGACGGTTCTTCGGTTTCGAGTTGAGATCTGGACCAAATCAATAAGTTATCCAAAAGCGTGGCACTGTTGGACAATTGTGCCTCTACGTTACCCAGAGCTGCCTTGAGATCACTTGGGATATCAAACTCATCTATGGCCATGAAAAACCCTTGCAAAGACGTAATCGGACTCCTTAAGTCATGAGAAATAACAGAGAACATGCGGTCCTTGGTGTGATTAGCCACAATTAGTTCCTTGGTTTTTCGCTCTAGTGACTCGTTAATAGCGGCAAGTTTATCATTGTGCTTCTTGGTGCGTCGTTGGCCTATCCAGATCAGGGTAATAATTATTATCACCGCGATCACTGTCAATATCAGGATAGTCCGAAGTTGCGCCTTTTGTTCTTGCAGACGAGCGTTTTCAAGCTCTTGGTTCTCCGCTTTTGTTTCGGCCAGTTCTTTATTTTTTTGCAACAAGCTTCTCAAAGCCTCTACTCGGGATAGGCTGGTATTCAAACTCTGGTTGATAGAATCCTGAGCCAGAAGCTGCTCTTCCTTCTCGTAAAGTTCAAGCTTCTGTTTAAGCAGTTCGTTTTCCTTTTGGGCCTTTTCAGCAACGAGCCTTTGACGCTCAATTCGCTCTTCTTCCAGCTCCTTGTTTACCGTTTGGATTTCATCACTTTGGATTTTCTCATGGAACGACTTATACAAATCAAAGTAGTACAAGGACTTCTCGACATTACCCATTTTTTCATAGGTCTCAGAGAGCATTCCATAAACACTACGCATTCGTTGTTCATCGTATTTCTCTCTGGCAAAATCAAGAGCCTCGGTCAAATATTCAATTGACTTATTATAACTTCCCAGATTATTGTGAACTACCGAAAGATTGATCAATGCTGAAATGATCCCTTCGGTTTCTTTTTCCGATCGTCGTGCCGCTAAAGTTTCTGTAAACTTCTGTAGTGATTCATTGTAGCGTCCAAGGTCTGAGTATAGCATTCCAAGGTTGTTATTGATCATAGCAACCCCATTCTCATTACCAATTCGCTTATTCAAAGAAAGAGAAAGCTCATAATAAGATGCTGCCTGAGCGTAGTGGTTATTGTTCCAATACACAAAAGCCACATCATTCAGTGCTGACGATGCTCCCCGCAAATCACTCGCTGCCTTGAGCCTCTCGTATTTAGCAAGGCTCTTTACTACAATACCAGAATCACTCCTCGAAAGAGGGTGTATCTGTGCATGCAGACTGTATGCAATAAATAGGCATACGATCAATACTGTTAGTCTAGCCATAATGGCACTAAAAGTAGCAAATCGTATGACTATTGTAAAAATATTTTAGGTGAACTGGCTTATTTAGGGTTTAAAACTCGATTTATCCGCTGTAATAAATCTTCAAGGTGGTATTTAGACATAGAATCGGATTGTCTGGAAATACCTGCTCTAATTTCTGTTTGCAAAGTACTAAGATTACCTCTAGCTAAAGATGGAATGTCTGTGGTTCGTACATCTTTGTCCTCAGAATTCACTAATTCACCCAGTGTTTCTACCATTGCTTTTTGAAGATTTCTTCTATATGTATCCACCGTACGACCGGTTCTTAGTTCTGAGAAAATACTTCTTCTTAAGTCATAGAACATGGATGAGGCTGTATATGCATCCGTGCCATTCAGTGCCTCATTCTCGATCATACGTTTGATTCGATCTTCATCCATCAATCTACCCAATGTTCTGGATTGCAATGATTTTATTCGATCTACGATACCATCTTGCTCAATTCGATTGAGAATAGCAGGGTCAACCATCCATGTCGGCGTGTTAAATAGCTGCTCATTCAAAAACTTGATTGCTCGAATTTGCTTGTCCTTCTCCACATGCGTATAGACAACACCATCTTGATCAGACGTTTTGAAAAACTCATACACTCCGCCTACATTAGCTGTAACATGACCCATGTATCGGTTATACTGGCCGATCACGTTTGAATACAGTTCCTCAAGGTCATCGTAGTTTTCACCGTCCCTCGTGCCCCATTCTATTAGCTTATCCTTTATTCGTTTTAGGTTTTCAATACCGAGCGCAGAAGCGATCATACTGTCATCACCGAGATCTTCTGTCTGTGCCGAAGGATCTACTACGCCTCTTCTTTGTCTGCCATATCTATATAAAGGATTTCCCGCTTTTTCGAGAATCCACCCATTCAATAAGTCTTCTTCATCTTCTGGTTTATCTACATCTGCTATAGGTCGGTATCCATACCAAATAGCCCAGTCATCGTATTCACCAAGTCCGGGAAAGAAACTTGTAATGCCATCTTCCGGTTGAGCGATATAATTAAACCTGGCATAATCCATAATGGATGGGGCAGTACCATGCGTGGAAGTAAAAGACGGTGACCTTAACGAGTCTACAGGGTAGCCAACAGATGAACCCATATTATGTGGCAAGCCTAGCGTATGGCCCACTTCGTGTGCTGCAACAAATCGAATGAGCTCGCCCATGATGTCATCTTCAAATTTGATACCTCTGGCCGTTTCATTTACAGCGGCCGTTTGCACAAAATACCAATTGCGCAAAAGGTTCATCACATTATGATACCAAAGGATATCACTTTCCAGAATCTCGCCTGTTCTGGGATCATGAACGTGTGGACCCTGTGCATTTTGGATATCGGTAGCTATGTATCTGATTACCGAATAACGAACATCTTCGGGGTTCCAATCAGGATCCTCTTCTGGAGTCGGGGCATCTTTTGCGATGATGGCATTTTTTAGTCCAGCTTTTTCAAATGAGCGTTGCCAATCTTCTACTCCTTTTTTGATGAATGGTCTCCACTTCTCAGGAGTCGCAGGATCTATGTAGTAGACTATTGGCTTAACCGGATCTACGACCTCACCTCTATTAAATGCATCCCAATCACTTGGTTCCAATCTCCATCGGGTAATAAAGCGATTTCGAGCGGCTCTATGTTCGTCAAGCGAATAGTCCAATTGACGGATAGAAAAGTATCCTACGCGATCGTCATGATTTCTAGGAACCATTGGATCTTCTGGAAGTAAGATGAACGATTGATTCATTTCTATTGAAAGAGCGCCTGTCAACTGATTATCAGGAAGTTCTGATCCCTTGTAGGTCAGAACATGCCGCACTTCTACATTTTCTGGAAAAGCCTTCACCCAACTGATCATTGATCGTCCTTTATCCACAGTAGAGATTTTGAATTGTTTGCGCTGCGCATCATAAAGTGCCCCTATCATTGGTACATCTGAGGTGAAAAAATCCTCAATATCAACAACATATGACGATGAGTCTTTGCCTAACGCTTCTATTTTAAATGAATGGATTACCGGCTCGAAATTATTGTTAACCACCGACCGGTATATCGGGTCTTCCTCACTCGCTACCGAATTGAAGCTGACAGATCGAATGATAATGTTATTATCTTTTTTTTGAAATCGGATGACCTGTTGAGGTCTTGATTTCATTCCTGCACCACCAAAGTTCAATCCTTTTACATGGCCTGATATTCTAGACACGATGAGAACCTCTTTTTCAAGAATCTCCTCAGGAAATTCGAAATAGTACTTATCGTCTACTTTGTGAAAAGTGAACAAACCTTCATCACTTTGAGCTTGGCTTGTGATTACTTCAGAATAGTCCTTGAAAGGACCTTTCTCTTTCTTTTTTGGTGTCTCAGACGAGTCTTTTTTCTTTTTACCAAATAGTTGAGCATTAGATGGCAGAGACCATACCAATGCAATACCCATTAATACTATACTTAGACTTTTTACGTTTGGATTCATTCGGATATGTTTACTTGAAATTTTTGAGAGTAACCAAAATAAAATAGCACTGTTCAAAACAGTGCTTTAAAATCCATAAACGGTCACGATAAGTTACAAGAGATCAAATATGAATCGGTCTGTTTTCACTTGCGGCCAAACAGGCCTCTTTGACCGCTTCCATATAAGTAGGGTGTGCGTGAGACATTCTCGCAACATCTTCAGCAGAGGCTCGGTATTCCATAGCTGTCACTCCAGTCGCAATCATATCTGCGGCTCGTGCACCAATGATGTGCATCCCTAATATCTCATCAGTTTCCTTATCCGCCAATACTTTCACCAGGCCATCAAGGTCCATGGAGGCTCTCGCTCTACCAAGTGCCTTGTATGGAAATTTTCCTGTTTTGAATTTTTTTCCTTGCTCCTTGAGCTGCTCCTCGGTATAGCCCACGCTAGCAACTTCTGGCCAGGTGTATACCACTCCTGGAATCAGGTTGTAGTTGATATGCGGTTTTTGGCCTGCAAACTGCTCAGCAACGAACACGCCTTCTTCTTCAGCTTTGTGTGCCAGCATAGCACCTTTTACCACATCTCCTATAGCCCAGATATTATCAACATTGGTTTTCAAATGATCATCCACTTCTACCTGACCTCTGTCACTGACTTTGACGCCCACATTTTCCAGACCCAGACCTTCAGTATACGGCTTACGCCCAATAGAAACGAGACAGTAGTCACCTTTGAGCTCAATGTTTTCACCTTTTTTATTTTCCGCTGTTACAGTCACCTCTTTTCCTTTGACATCCACGGCCGTTACTTTATGACTCGTGTAAATATCGAAACCCAACTTTTTTAGTGACTTCTGTAACTCTTTACCCATAGTACCATCCATTGATGGAATGAGATTATCCAAATACTCTACAACAGACACTTTCGCACCAAGACGAGCATACACAGAACCCAGCTCCATTCCAATAACACCACCACCAATAACGATCATGTGCTTCGGCACTTCCTTAAGCTCCAATGCTTCGGTACTTGTAATGACACGTTTTTTATCGAGATTGATAAAAGGTAAAGAAGCTGGCTTAGAACCTGTAGCTATGATTACTTTTTCTGATGTAATCTCCTTCTTTTCCTTGCCTTTGGTAATCACTATGGTGTTCTTGTCTTTAAACGACCCAAGTCCCTCATGAACATCGATTTTGTTCTTTTTCATCAGGAAAGAGATTCCTTCTACGTTTTGCTTTACCACGTCAGCCTTCCGACTAATCATCTGCTTGAGGTTGACCTTCGGTTGAGGAATATCAATCCCATGCTCTTTGAAGGTATGCTCTGCATTGTGAAAATGCTCCGAAGAGTCAAGCAACGCTTTTGACGGTATACACCCTACATTCAAACACGTTCCTCCAAGTGTTGGATATTTTTCTATGATGGTCGTTTTGAAACCTAGCTGTGCCGCTCTGATAGCAGCTACATATCCGCCAGGCCCTGAACCAATGACTGTAACATCGTAATCCATGTGTATTCGTATTTATAAAAAGTCAACACCCTTTTGGAGGTGCTGGACTTAAGTTAAAATCAAAAATTAAACGCCTAACAATAGTCTCGTAGGATCCTCTAAAAGCTCTTTTACTCTTACTAAGAAACTCACAGATTCTCTTCCATCGATCACTCTGTGGTCGTATGACAATGCTACATACATAATTGGACGAATCACTACTTCACCATTTTCAGCTACAGGTCGCTGCACGATGTTGTGCATACCCAGTATTGCTGATTGTGGAGCATTAATAATAGGCGTAGAAAGCATCGAACCAAATATTCCACCATTGGTAATGGTGAATGTTCCTCCTTGCATCTCATCGATGCTGAGTTTGCCGTCTCTAGCGCGTGTAGCTAACCTGACCACTTCCTTTTCCACCTGGTCAAAGCTCAACTGCTCAGCATTTCTAATCACCGGTACTACAAGGCCTTTCGGAGTAGAAACCGCAATGGATACATCACAGTAATCGTGGTAAACCAGTTCTTCTCCATCAATAGCAGCTCCTACTGCTGGCCAATCCTTCAAAGCCATACAAACAGCTTTGGTAAAGAATGACATAAAACCAAGCCCTACCTCGTGCTTTTCTTTAAATCCTTCTTTATACTTCTTTCGAATATCCATGATCGGCTGCATATTCACCTCATTGAAGGTCGTAAGCATAGCCGTCTCATTCTTTACAGAAACAAGTCGTTTGGAAATTGTCTTTCTCAAGGAAGACATCTTCTCTCTCTTCTTCTCACGACTTACGCCTGTATTATATGAAGGAGCATCAAATGACGGTTTCGTAGCTTTTGACTCTTCCTTGGCTGCAGGCTTTGGTGCTTCAGTTTTAGGAGCAGACTTTTGTGCATTCATCGCATCCTCTTTCGTAATGCGACCATCCTTACCTGAGCCCTTCACATCACTTGTAGAAATTCCCTTTTCGTCTAGAATTTTAGCTGCTGCCGGAGATGCATGCCCCGTGGCATAACTTTCGTTAGAGCTGGTTTCAGTATCAGAAGTGTCTTTTGACTGAGATGAGCTCTCGTCACTATCTGAAGAATCACCTTCAGCCACTTCAATTTTACAAATCAAAGCACCGATCTCGAGTGTCTCACCTTCCTGAGCTATAATTTCTAGCTTACCATTAGCCTCAGCAGTTAACTCGAATGTTGCTTTATCAGATTCGATTTCAGCAATAACTTCATCAAGTTCCACAGTATCGCCATCTGATTTTGTCCAACCAGATATTGTTACTTCGTTGATCGATTCCCCAACCGCAGGAACGTGCATTTCTTTGACTTCACCTGTTGGCTTGGACTCCCTAGGCTCTTCTTTTGGTGCCGGTTCTTCTGACTGCTCGGCTTTGGACTCGTCTATTTCACAAAGAGTACCGCCGATTTCCAGGGTATCTCCCTCCTGAGCTTTTATTTTCAATTGACCTGCTGCCTCAGCAGTTACTTCAAAAGTAGCTTTGTCTGATTCCAGCTCACAAATCACCTCATCCATTTCTACAATGTCGCCATCTTGCTTCATCCATTGTGCAATGGTCACCTCGGAGATCGATTCACCTACCGTTGGCACTTTCATTTCAAGGCTCATAATTGTCTATTTATTTTTCAAATGCTTTTTTAACTATTTCTGCTTGTTCCTCTTTGTGAACTTTTGAATACCCTGTAGCAGGAGATGCAGAAGCCCTTCGAGAAATTAAGGTCAAATCAAGACCTGAAACCCGTAGCATAAAGCTCCAGGCACCCATATTTTCTGGCTCTTCCTGTACCCACACTACTTTAGGGTTGTTGTATTTTTTAAGTATTTGCTCAATTTGCTTTTTCGGAAACGGATATAATTGCTCCAACCTCACAATAGCAATGTCTTTTACTTTTTTCTTTTGCTGTTCCTCCAGAAGGTCGAAATACATCTTACCAGTACACAACAAGACTTTTTTAACATTCTTGTTCGTCACATAGTCATCCCCAATCACTTCCTGGAAATTCCCTTTCTTGAAGTCTTCCAATGGAGATACTACCTTCGGATGCCTCAATAGCGACTTTGGAGAAAAAACCACACAAGGCTTTCTAAACTCCCAGGTAAGCTGACGTCTGAAGAAATGGAACAAGTTGGCCGGAGTAGTAATGTCCGCCACAACCATGTTCTCCTGAGCCGTCATTTGAAGGAAACGCTCCATTCGAGCACTGGAGTGTTCTGGTCCCTGACCTTCATATCCATGAGGCAATAGCATAACCAATCCATTCATGCGTTGCCACTTGGTTTCTGCACTAGTGATGAACTGATCAATCATTACCTGAGCACCGTTCGAGAAATCTCCAAATTGGGCTTCCCAAATCACAAGGGCATTTGGTGTAGCCATGGCATAACCATACTCAAACCCAAGTACCGCATATTCTGAAAGCAATGAATTGAAAATCCTAAAAGGCTCTTGCTTCTCCTGAATGTGATCCAGATTACAATAGGGCTCATTGGTATTCGAATCGAATAGATAGGAGTGTCGGTGGGAGAATGTACCTCGCTTCACATCCTGACCGGACATTCTCACGATATTCCCTTCTGCTAGTAAAGAACCGTATGCCAGTAACTCGGCATCTGCCCAGTTGAGCACCTTGTCTTCAAAAAAATGTGCCTTGCGTTCTTTTAAAAGTTTATCAATTTGACGAAGTGGCTTAAATCCTTTTGGAATGGTGGTAAGTGCTTTTGCTACTTTCTCATAAGTCTCGTCGCTAATTGACGTATCTGGAGATTTATCAAAATCCTCCAACTTAGACCTTCGCAGGAACTTCCATTCCTCTTCGATTTTTTGAGGTTTATATGGAAGCGGCTTTTGCTTCACTTCTTCCAATCGATCCTGCAACTGGCTCTTAAATTCTTTATCTAACCTGGTAGCTTCCTTTTTATCGATATCACCACGTTCGGTTAAGGTCTTCACGTAGATTTCACGAGGATTGCTATGTTTCGCTATTAGATTGTAAAGCTTTGGCTGGGTGAACTTAGGCTCATCGCTTTCGTTATGCCCGTGTCTTCGGTAACACAGCAGATCGATGAAGAAATCCTTTCGCCACTTTTGGCGGTATTCGATCGCTAAATTAGCCGCAAAATTTACTGCTTCTGGATCATCCCCATTTACGTGAAGTACCGGAGCATCTACAATCTTCGCCAGATCCGTACAATAAATACTTGATCGTGCGTCATCATAATCAGTAGTAAAACCAACCTGATTATTAATCACAAAATGGATTGTTCCACCTGTTTGATATCCAGGTAGTAGAGACATCTGGATGCACTCATATACAACGCCCTGACCTGCTATGGCTGCATCACCGTGTATCAAAATAGGAATGGCCTTGCTGGAATCACCTCTGTACTCATCATCTATCTGAGCTCGGGTATATCCCAATACCACAGGATCAACCGCCTCCAGGTGTGATGGATTTGGTGCTAATTTTACATAGATTTTTTTATCCCCAAGCTGGACGTGGCTGCTGTAACCCAGATGATACTTCACATCGCCATCACCCATGGTCAGGTCAGGATCGGTATTTCCTTCAAACTCTGAGAAAATCTCCTCATACGTCTTACCCATGATATTGGCCAACACGTTTAAACGACCTCTATGAGCCATTCCAATGACGACCTCTTCAGCTCCAAGCTCTGCGGACTTGCGGATAATTTTATCCAGCGCCGGAATGGTGTTTTCTCCACCTTCTAGTGAGAATCGTTTCTGCCCCAAAAACTTAGTGTGTAAGAAGTTCTCAAACACGACAGCCTCGTTGAGTTTTTGAAGCATGCGCTTCTTCTCATCATTCGAAGGATTGATCTCCGCCCCTTCCTTTTCAACTTTTGACTTCATCCAGTCAAAAATTTCCGAGTTTCTTAAGTGGTTGTACTCATATCCAATATGTCCAAGGTATACAGCACTTAATCGCTCAATGATTTTTTTGAGACTTGCTCTACCAAGACCAATTTCAGAAGCAACATCAAACTCTTGGTTCAAGTCTTTTTCAGATAACCCGAAATTTTCAAGGTTCAGACGAACATTGTGTTGTCGTCTTGGCCTTACAGGGTTGGTATCTGATTTAAGGTGTGCTCTAGATCTGTGAGCGTAGATGAAGTTTCTAACCTTTATCTCTAAAGATCCTTCAAGACTTTCTTCAGGGGCTCCGTTCTCTCCGTATTTTTGCAGGGAGAATTCATATCCTTCAAAAAATTTCTGCCAGGTTTCATCAACACTTGACGGATCTTCTTTGTATGATTGATATAAATCGTCGATGTACCCCACATCGGCATTGGATATATATGAGTATTTGTCCATTCTATGGGCGTAAAACGCATTTTGTCTATTGGTGAACAAATATAGTCAGACAATGCTTAAGATTTAAACTGCTTATTCGCTTTAACAAATATCAAATGCTAAGTATCTGTTTTTCAGAGTTTTTTTTAAAAAATCAAATTATCAGCTATCTTTGCGGTCCTTTTAAATAAAATCTTTGAATGGACGTGTTCCATAACTAAAAGAAAATTATGCCTGTAAAAATCAGATTAGCGCGTCGAGGACGCAAGAAGCAAGCCATGTACGATGTAGTAGTGGCTGACTCAAGAGCACCACGTGATGGTAAATTTATTGAGAAGATCGGGACTTATAATCCTAACACTGATCCAGCGGCTATCTCATTGAATGATGAGAAGGCCTTTGACTGGGTAATGAAAGGCGCTCAGCCGACGGACACTGTAAGAGCAATGCTCTCTTACCGTGGTATCCTTATGAAGAAACACCTTCAAATTGGTGTCATCAAAGGAGCTTTGACTCAAGAACAAGCAGATGAGAAATTTGAAGCTTGGATGAAAGACAAAGAGACTAAAATTCAGGGTAAACTTGATAAACTGTCTGCTGATAAAGCATCTGAAGCGAAAGCAAGACTTGAAGCTGAGAAGAAAGTGGCTACTGCAAGAGCTGAAGCGATTGCAGCTAGAAAGAAAGCTGAGCAAGATGCACTTGTTGCTGATGTAGCAGATGCCAACGCTGACGAATCAGAAAAAGCTTTGGAAGAAGAAGGTGAAGATGCTGTAGCAGAAACTGCTACTGAAAAAGCACCTAAGGAAGAAGCAAAAACTGAGGAAGCTCCAAAGGAAGAAGCTAAAGCGGAAGAGGCTCCTAAAGCAGAGGCCAAAACTGAAGAAGCACCAAAGGAAGAGGCTAAAACTGAAGAGGCTCCGAAGGAAGAGGCTCCTAAAGCGGAAGCCAAAGCCGAGGAAGCTCCAAAGGAAGAGTCTAAAGAAGAAAAGAAAGACTAATTAAGGAATAACAATGGGTTTTGATGAATGCTACCAGCTTGGTAATGTGGTCAAGACTCATGGTCTTCGTGGAGAAATTGTTATATTTCTAGACGTTGACAATCCTGAACTTTATCAAGAAATGGAATCAGTCCTTGTTGATATCAACGGGAAGCTGGTTCCATTTTTTATTGAATCCCTTCAATTAAACGGTGACCGTGCCATTACAGCATTTGAGGATGTCGAAACAATCGATGACGCCAAACAACTGGTTGGTAAAAAGTTGTTCTTACCGCTCAAAAACCTCCCCTCTCTACCTGATGGTGGTTATTATTACCATCAGCTGATCAACTTTGATTTTTTCAATGGCGAAGAGCTTCTTGGCAAGGTAAAAGCCGTTTATGAAATGCCCACAGGTCACCTAATAAGTGTGGATCATCGGGGAACTGAAGTATTGGTGCCTGCTGAAGATGCTATTGTAAAAAAAGTGGATCTCGAAAACCAGGCGATTCATGGACAGCTACCAGATGGTCTTTTGGAAATCTACCTCGAAAACGACACGTCATGAGACTAGACATCATCACATGTTTACCCGACCTGTTCGATGGACCTATTAATCAGAGCATCGTCAAGAGAGCTCAGCAAAAGGGTCTCGTGGAAATTTACATTCATAATCTCCGAGATTACTCCACAAACAAGCACAACAACGTAGATGATTATGCTTTTGGTGGCGGTGCTGGTATGGTCTTGATGATCGAACCCATCGATTCTTGCATCTCTAAGCTGAAATCAGAAAGAGACTATCAGGAAATTGTCTATTTAACTCCTGATGGCAAAACACTCAATCAAGGAA
The DNA here is from genome assembly GCA_024305105.1 of Marinoscillum sp. Classification (GTDB taxonomy): domain Bacteria; phylum Bacteroidota; class Bacteroidia; order Cytophagales; family Cyclobacteriaceae; genus Marinoscillum. The sequence continues at coordinate 497 of JAMWZA010000110.1, read as the reverse complement.
TGGCCAATGGCTTATCCATGAATGAAAACATGATCCTGCTCTGTGGTCATTACAAAGGAGTAGACCAGCGTGTGCGTGATCATTTTATCACCAGGGAGATCAGCATCGGCGATTATGTCTTGTCAGGTGGCGAGCTAGCCGCCATGGTTTTAGCCGATTCCCTTATCAGATTAGTTCCCGGCGTACTCAACGACGAGTCATCAGCACTGACCGATTCTTTTCAGGACAACCTGCTGGCTCCGCCTGTTTATACCCGTCCGGCAGAATACAAAGGCTGGAAAGTCCCGGACATCCTGACCTCTGGTCATGAGGCCAAAATAGAAAAGTGGCGACATGATGAAGCCGTCAAGCGAACTGAGGAAAGACGGCCTGATTTATTGAAGTAGCGCTGCGCTATTAATTTTTACCTAATTTTATTTGCACTTACTCCCCAGTTCGTATTTTCAGTTTTCTGTAATATTTCAACCTAAAATTTACAATTATGAAAACCTTAAAAA
>JAMWZA010000011.1 GCA_024305105.1 Marinoscillum sp. | reverse complement strand
TTTCAATTATGATTAAAATTTAGTCGTATGCACTAATTTGAAATTAGCTAATCAAGGATTGTCCAAGTTGCATGTGCGAAATAGCTCGGGTTTGATACCTCTTTAGCGGTATTTCATAAAATCAATGATTAAATGATTTAGATCGACTCTGATAATTCTCTATCTTCAAACCGCAAAACCAACCAAACTAACCGTTGAAACGACTGATTCTCACCGTGACCTTCAGTCTTGCCTTTATTATGGCAATGGCTCAGGACTGGGCTAGCTTATATAGGCAGTCCGTAGATGCTTACAATAATTACCAATCGGCCGAAGCTAGGAACTATGGCGAACGCGCTCTTGCACTCATCAGAAACGAGAATAATGGAGCGACCAAGAATGAGGCGGTAATTCTTAGACAATTATCACTCGTGTGCTTCGATCTGGGAGATGACGATGGTGCTACTGCTTATGCCAGGGAAGAAGTAGAATTACTCATTGAAATTGGGGCGAATCAGGACATGAATTTCGCTAATGCACTTCAAAACCTGGCCGTCACGAGAATGTATCGGAGTGAATACAAGGCAGCAGAACCTCTCATAAGTCAGGCGTTGGAAATTGCCTTGACTTACAGCTCTGAGGACAGTTATGAGGTTGCGGTTTTGCGAGGTAATCTCGGCATCATTCTGTTTCATTTAAAAGAGGATCAACAAGCCAGGGAATTATTCGACGCATCGATCGCTTCGATGAACAATTATGAAGAGATATCCTCTGATTATTACAACATCATTTACAATTACGGGTCGCTTCTAGCAGAGAAAGGTGAGTACGCAGAAGCTCTTCCATTTTATGAAGCATTGGAGGATTATTACAATTACAACACGCTTAATTTTGAATATGGGAGCATCCTGGTAAATATTGGTGATGTATTGGATGAGCTGGGTCGATTTGGAGAAGCGGTCACTAAATACGAAGCAGCAATTGCCAATTTTAGGGACATGGGCGAGGAGGAGTCTCAGGAGTATATGATAGCGCTGAATAATCTTAGCATCGATCTCCAGAAAACAGGTCGATTTGATGAAGCTGCTGACATGATGGAGGAGCTCATTGCTCAAAAGGATGGTGGATCACCGGCATCCTATGCTAGTAGTTTGACAAACTATGCCAATTTGTTAATTCGAAAAGGTGAGCTCTCTACCGCCAGAGAAAAACTCGAAGAGGTCAAAGAGATTTATCACAGTGATAGTGTAAGCAATGACGAAACGTATGTTGGTGCATTGGAAAGCCTGAGTAGCGTCCAGCTCTCTGAGGGGAGTACGCAAAAAGCTTCAGAAACATTGGAGTTGGCGCTTACAACAGCCAATGAATTGGGCCTTGATGGAAAACTTTACACACTTTATAATCAGAAAGCCAAAGTACTCACCAGTCAGGCAAAATACGCAGAGGCGAAAAAAGTAGCGGAAGAGGCCCTTGAAAAAGCCAATGCCGTTTATGGATCCAATGCGCTTCAAACTGCTTTTGTTAAAAACACATTGGCTGGTATTTATACACAATTAGGTAATTACGATCGAGCGGAGAATTTATACCTCGAGGTGTTGCCAGTATTCCGCTCTGCATATGGCGAGCAGCACCCTGAATATGCGACTGTTTCAGCAAATTATTCAAGTTTACTACAGCTCAGAGGGAGTTATTATACCGCGGAGTATTATCTCAAAATAGCAGAGGGAATTAAGTTAAATGCCTTTGGAAAGGAAAACCTGGATTACCTGACGACTTATGAAAACCTTGCACTTCTCTACTTGAATACCGCTCGATATACAGAATCAAAATCCATCCTTGAGGAAGTGCTGGCCATTAAAAAGGGACTGTTAGAAGTGGGTGATCCTTCTGTTGGTTATACATTATCCAATTTGGGTTCTGTAAATAAGCAACTGGCAGAGTATGCAGAAGCTGAAAAAAACTTGAAGCAGGCAAGGCAGATCTATACTGATGCATACGGGGACAACCATATATATTATGCGTCTGTGGTCAACAGTCTCGCTCTTCTCTACCAGAAGATGGGTAACCTGGAAGCCGCCAGACCTTTGTTTGAACAAGCTCTGAACGTTTATGAGGCTGAGATCGGGAAGTTCAACCCGGATTACGCCACGGCGTTGGAAAACCTTGCCACCTTATATCAGCTGGAGGGAGATCTGGAAAAAGCCAAGGAATTGCTTCAAGAAGCTCTTCGAATTGATGAGGAAATTTTGGGTATCAATCACCCACTTTATTCTAAGACCCTTCACAACTTGGCTTCAATTTATGAGGAAGATGGTGCATATGATCAGGCCAAAGACTTGTATACCAAAGCACTCGATATTGACCGAAAAGTCTTTGGAGAAAATCACCCCTCGTATGCCAGCACGCTCTATAACCTAGCTGTTCTCGAACAAGAGTTAGAGAACTATGACAAGGCACGGGAATACTATGAGCAAGTAGTGGATATACGAAAATCAATTCTGGGTGTAAACCATCCGGATTATGCTTATTCCTTGTACGGATTGGCATCTATTTTACATAAGACTGGTTCTTTTGAAGAATCCAAACCGCTTTACCTGGATGTAACCAATCGGTACCTTGAGTTCATAAGTAAGTATTTTCCGGCACTTAGTGAGAGTGAGAAAAGTGCTTTCTATGGAAAAATTAAGCCTGTATTTGATAGCTATCTGGACTACATAGTAGATTATAACCTTCTTGGTAAAGGAACAGATGCTGACCGACAAGAGCTCGTCAATAGCATGTACAACCTCCAATTATCTACCAAGGCGCTGTTGCTTAATGCATCCAATAAAGTGAGGAATGTCATTCTGTCCAGCAGTGATGCCGAGCTCATTGGGTTATTCAATGATTGGATTGCGCTCAAAGAGAATATTGTGAAGGCATATAGCATGAGTAAAGAAGAGCTCGAGATAAGCAGTACCAATATTGGCCAGTTGGAAACGGAGTCCAATAATTTGGAAAAAGAGCTCTCATTAAAGTCTGCTGCGTTTGCAGGAGCTTTTGAGAACGTCCAACCTACATGGAGTCTCGTGCAGCAACATCTAGCAACAGATGATGCGGCCATGGAGATTATTCGGATCAAAAAGAAAATGAAGATTGATTCTGTGCTTTATATAGGGCTGCTATTGTTGCCGGATCAACAACCTCAGATGGTGGTGAAAGCCAATGGACTCATCATGGAGGATAAGGGATTTAAGACTTATAAAAATTCGATTATTTATAAAGTTGAGGATAACCGCTCTTATGAGATCTTTTGGAAACAGTTTGATGAGGTAATTCCTAATTCTGTTAAGTCGATATACCTCTCAGCCGATGGTGTGCTTAATAAGGTGAATATATCCACGCTATTCAATGCCGATAAAGAGGAGTACTTGCTAGACAGATATCGAATCAGGCTGTTGAGTAATACCAGAGAGCTAATCGAGACACAGGAAGTTAAATCAGTAAGTGAAGATGCGATCATGTTTGGTTATCCGAAATACTACCTGTCTGAATTGGAGCAATCAACAGGTGGTAGCTTGTTGGCTTCAGCTGATATGGAGCGAAGTTTTGGAAGTGAAATTGCTGAACTTCCTGGAACGCTAAAAGAAATACAGGAGATAGAGAAGGTGATTTCTGGTGGTCAGTGGCAGGTAAAAACGTACCTTGAAGCTGCAGCTACAGAGGAGCAGGTAAAAGCCATAGCCAGCCCTAAAATATTGCATATTGCTACACATGGTTTCTTTTTGGAAGATATTAAAACAAAGTCTGAAGAGGGTCTCACAAGTCGTAATGCCAAATTCAATCCATTGCTGCGGTCGGGTTTGTTATTAGCGGGAGCTCAAAACACGGTAAGGAATGAGGACCTGAAGGGTGAGGAGGATGGAATACTTACAGCATATGAAGTGATGAACCTGAATCTAGACAACACCCAGCTAGTCGTAATGTCAGCTTGTGAAACTGGTCTTGGGGAGGTGAAAAATGGTGAAGGAGTTTATGGTTTGCAGCGGTCATTTATAGTGGCAGGAGCTGACAATCTGGTGATGAGTCTTTGGAAGGTAAATGATCAAACCACGCAGATGCTGATGAGTGGTTTTTATAAAAACTGGTTTGGTGGTCAATCGCGGTTGGAGGCCTTTAATAATGCCATCGCTTCAGTGAGAAAGGAATTTAAGGATCCTTATTACTGGGGAGCGTTTGTCATGCTTGGTAAATAACATTGAAATTAATTAAGTAAATATGAAACATGTCATAACAGTTCTTATTCTCTTGATGGGATATTGGGCGCAAGGCCAGGTTCCTGATTCGTTGAGAACCTATGCTGATTCGCTGAATTACTTTAAGTCAACAGCTGGGCCTATTGATGCCTTTAATAGCAATCGGATCGAATATGCTCCTTCGATTTCTGCTGATGGCAGAACCATGATCCTGGAGTCCAACAGAAGAGGAAGGTATGAGCTTTTCGATTCCAGGTATGTAGATGGAGAATGGACAGAGCCAGCTCCGATCAATGCGATCAATGATTTTGGAGACACCACGGATTTAATTGGTGGGCCAAGCATCTCTTTTGATGGTAACGTGTTGTTCTTTTTCGCTTCCTTCCGGAGTGGTTTCGGAAGCGAGGATATTTATTATTCAGTAAGGGATGGAGAGTCATGGACCGATCCAGTGAATATTGGAGAGCCAATCAACTCCAGCGGATATGAAGGATTCCCATCGATCTCTGCCGATGGTAAAACGCTGTACTTCGTAAGACAAAACTTTAATCCTATCCAGGATAAAGACCTGGCTAAACTTTGGGAAAATAAAGCTTGTTTTAGCCTTTATCTATCTAAGAAACAGCCCGATGGAACCTGGGGTTCCCCAGAACTCCTGCCATATCCCATCAATCAGGATTGTGAGAAAGCGCCAAGAATTATGGCGGATAACAAGACGTTGATCTTTGCATCCAATCGGCTGGGCGGAAAAGGTAATTTCGATTTGTATCAAACGCACCTTACACCAATTGGTGATTGGGTTTCTCCAGTGGCACTGGAATTTGTTAACTCGGCGCTGCCCGATCAGTTTTCCTCCATTTCGGCGCAAGGTGATTTACTGTATTACGTCCATGATGCCAGCGATATTTACTCAGTGGAGATTCCGTATCAATTACGTCAGTTCAAAAATATTATTATCCAGGGTTACATCACCGATGGCAGCTCTGGTGAAGGAGTGGCAGCTGATATCGTGGTGTCGGATGCATTTACTTCTGGAGAGATCATGACACTGGCCAACAACCCGAATGATGGTCGGTATACCGTGGTTCTGGCTGTAGGAGGAAACTATAACATCGAAATCAAGCAGGATGGCTACACATCCAAATCATTGTTTTTTGATTTGACAGAGGAGGATGAGTACAAGGAGATTGATCAGGACATTCAGTTGTACAAATCAGCTAGTCTCAACTTGAACATCTACGATGGTGACCTTTTCGAGCCCATACAGGCCAATATTAAGGTGAAAGAACAAGGAGGTGCAGGGTTCTTGCAGGACATTGAGAACAATCCAAGTGGTAGAATTACGCTGGATTTACCACTAGGAAAGATTTATGAGATTATCGTAGATAAGGAGAACTTTGACAGTAAGTTTTTCACCCTGGATGTATCTGATCTGGTAATTTACCCAGAGTTCATTCGCGATGTGGAAATGCTTCCACACAAGCGAGATCTTCAAATCAATGTAGCGGATTTGGTAAACAATGGAAAGATTCGGTCTCGGGTGAGAATACGAAATAGAAATCGAGATGAGGTCATTGAGGTAAACGGTAATGAAACAGTTGCCTTGCGTGTAGGTGACCGCTACGAAATAGAAGCCACCAGTGATCAGGGCTATGCCTTCAACAGTACGGTGATAGATGTAGATCCCGAAGGGACCAAGATATCATCTGGTGATGCCGACGACCCCACAGGTGGAGTTACGGTCGCTTCCAATGGGGAAATGCCGAATCTGGAATTAAAGCTTCAGCCGTTACTACCTGGTGCTAATCTTACTTTAAAGGATATTTTGTTCGAATCCAATTCCGATCAACTGAATGAGGTTTCGTATGGCGAACTTCAGCGAGTGGTAGAGCTAATGGAGCAAAACCCAAATATGCGCGTGGAGATTGCGGCGCATACTGATGACGTAGGCTCGGCAGCTTACAACGCGGCCCTTTCCAATAGAAGAGCGCAAAGTGTGGTGAAGTTTATGATAGAGAATAAGATCTCTCAGGATCGATTTACGGCCAAAGGGTATGGCGAAAGTCAACCCATAGTGCCGAATGATTCAGAAGAGAATAAGGCCAAAAACAGGCGTGTAGTACTTAAAATTCTAGGTGTCTAAATGCGAGTTGTTATGAAGAAATTATCAATACTTATACTATTTGTGGCATGTTTTCAGCCTGCCTTTAGTCAGAAGCTGGAGAAGTTTGAAGACCAACTGCCAAGGATGTTGGCATTACCACCAAGTGGTGCATTAGCTCAACTAAAGCGGTATTTCCAGGAAGAGGCTCAGAACCCTGCCTTGTATTTTCAGATGGCTGTCATCTATGAAACTCGCTATAAAAACAGTGATCCTATTAAGGACTATGCTTACAAAGTAGGTAACGCGCGGGAAGCTGTGAAAGCATTTGAAGTGACCAACAGGTATTTGGATGATAAGCATGTACGCAGGAATGAAGAGCTTTATTTCAATTTTGGTAGAATAGACGAAAAAGGTAGAGTAGAGGTGGAATATGATACCATCCGTCAGCACATTGACCAGATGATGGCTGAGATGAATAACTACATAGCCAACGTGCCTACCATTTATGATAAGTTTACAAAGAGCTTTAGTAGCTACGACAAGGCACATAAAGGGTTCACATCCATTTTAGGTGACTATCCTACATTTAAAGATTTGTACTTGCTATATGATCAGTCAGTGGATGATCGATTTGAGCAAATCAAGAGTGACTATCTCGAGAGTTTGAAATACTGGGAGGAGTACAAATCTGCATCTGATACATTCGATGTTGGCTATGACCAGAACATGAGTGTTCGGCCAATTAAGGTCTACCGTTTGGATGGTTTGGAGTCCAAAATTAATTTCCTGAAGTCTGAAATAGCGGTTTGGGATTATGCTTCCTGGGTAGATGAAACCCGTGAAATCATTCATGCTGAAATCGACCAATTACGATTGGATTTGGCCAAAGAAAAACTGCGATTGGATAGAGAAGTGGAGCAGGCCCAGCCTGATTTTATTCGTGATGAATTTGAGCCGCTTAAAGTCTCGAAAGAGGTGCTGTTTAAACTTCGAAAATACGATCTCAATTCTGTGGTGGAACCAATATTTATCTACAAGGAGAAAAAACACGATTTGATTTACCAACAGCTGTTGAGTCGACAGTTGGACACAGCTACTTCACTGGATGTCGAACGCAAACTTTACCTCTACGGCCAAATGGTCAATCGGATTAAAGAGGCGGACACAGTGCTTAGTGACATTCGCAGACGAAATACAGAGGCGTCACTCAATAAATACCCAGAGTTCATCAATACGCATTATCAAGGGATGTCTGGCATTTCAAGTTTGATCACCACAGAACGTAGCGCGAATAGAGAAGACGCCGCTCAGTATGTATCGACCATACGAGATCGCTTATATGAGATGTTGGCATCAGACAGCACCGCAGAGACGGTTACTCATAACCGCAAGAATATTGCTTTACAAGAGCAACTGTCTGCGGATAATGACATGCTGGGAACAGATCCAATAACGACACACAGAGTTGAAAACTTCGATGGGTCCTTGTTTTTGGGTGGGATATTTCGAAATGAAAAGGAAGACAAAACTCAGGCATTTGTATGTGGAGTTACTCCAGATAAAAAAGTAGGTTGGTATAATGAGTATTTGCTGCAATTCGATAGTGCGATTGGGCCAGATTCCCACACCCGGGTAGGAGCTATTAAAACCGTTCCTGGTGGCTTGGCAGTCATTCTAAATGGTGTGGATACCAATATGGTAAGACACAACCATTTGTACATTTTTGATGAAAAGGGTGATGTGACCTTGAGTCGAAGGTTGTTGCTCAACCAATACCCGCGCACCATTAATTATAATGAGCGCACCAATACGCTAATGGTAACTTACAAGGGCGAGGATTACCTGGATGATATCTTGCAACAATCAGAGCTAATTTTGGCTAATTATAGCATCTATGGTGATTTACTCTGGCAGCAACGGATGAGTTATAAGGGAGATATCAACAATGTGGTTAACCTCGATGATGGGTACATGTTGCTTGGTAACTACAACGAACTTAAAATGCTCGATGGAAAAATCAGTAGAGTTTCGGGTTCGAATCTGGACACGCGTTCGTTTGCGTTGAAAGTCGATCTATCAGGTGAGGTTACGGATATGAAAACCTTCAACAACAGCCGGCCTTATTTTACCAATAAAGTCTACAAGGTTAGTGATGATTGCATCAACGTGTTTGGTTCCAATGGTTCATATACTAGAAGCGTAAGAGTAGATGATGAACCTGGTAGTGCGGTTCACCTGATTATTAATAGTGATCTGGAGGTACTTGCCAATTCAATGAAATAAAACAAAAGGTGTTGTCTCAAAAGGCGAATTGACGTCTTTTGAGATGGCTTATTACTTTTTCTTATTTCCAGTCATGCTCTTCAATGAGATGACTTCTTTAGGTGAGAGGTGTCTGAATTTTCCTCTGCTAAGGTTCTTTTTAGTGAGTGGCCCAAACATTACCCGATCCAGCTTTACCACTTTATATCCAAAGTGCTCAAAAATTCTTCTGACAATGCGGTTTTTGCCTATGTGGATTTCAATCCCAAGAACCATGTTGTCATCCGTAACAATCGCCATTTCATCTGGAGTGGCAATCCCATCTTCGAGTTTCACTCCTTTTAAAATTTTATCAAAGTCTTTGTTTTCGATCGGCCGATCAAGTGTTACCTGATAAATCTTCTTGATATTGTACGATGGATGCGTTAGACGCTTTGCCAGTTCTCCATCATTGGTAAAAAGCAACAAACCTGTAGTAGCTCGATCTAGCCGGCCTACTGGATATATACGCTCTTCACAGGCTGTTTTAATCAAACTCATCACTGTATTTCTACCCTGTGGGTCGGAAGAGGTGGTGATAAAGTCGTTTGGCTTGTTCAAAAGAACGTACTGAAGCTTTTCTGTTTGAAGTACTTTGCCTTTGTACTCCACCTTATCAGTTCGGTTCACCTTGTAGCCCATTTCGCGGACCACTTCACCGTTTATTTTTATCTCACCATCGGCAATCAGCTGGTCTGCTTCACGGCGTGAGCAGACTCCGGCATTTGCGATATACTTATTCAAGCGAGTTTCCTGAGGTTTAGGCTCGCTAAATTTGTTGGTTCCTTTGTCGCCTTGAGGCTTTGAGGGTTTTTTCCCTTTCATCATTCGTCTTCTTTCCCGATTGTATTCTCCTCTTGTACAAAGTCCTTTGGAGTAGGTAGATCCTTCAGGGTATTAATCCCGAAGTAATCCATGAATTTTTCGTTCGTACCGTATAGCATAGGTCTCCCAATGGAATCGGACTTACCCTTTATTTCTACGAGCTCCTTTTCCAGAAGTTTGTTAACCGCATAATCACAATTAACGCCTCTGATCTGCTCTATTTCCGTCTTAGTGACAGGTTGTTTATATGCAATAATTGCCAGAGTCTCCATGGCTGAGTTGGAGAGGCGTCTCTTGGATTGTTGCTTTAGCAAAATACCGATACTTGCCTGATAGGCCGGTTTGGTCAAAAACTGAAAACCCCCACCACTCTGTACCAGTCCGAAGCTGAATTCGTCCGCTTCGTATTTTTTCTCCAGAGCAACAAGCCCCTCTATAATGTCATTTAATGGGACATCCGCTTCAAACATCTCCTTCAGGCAGGATTGAATTTCTTCTCCAGTGATGGGTTTGGGTGAGCAGAAAATTAATGCTTCAATATGGTTTGCTAAGTAATCCAAATTACTTCTTGGTGTTCAGCTTTGCCTCTATCGAATGCATGGTATGAGGAACCGCTCTCAATCGTTCTTTACTGATCAGTTTACCTGTATCCACACAAATGCCGTAGGTGCCGTTTTTAATTCGAATTAAGGCTTTCTCAAGATTGTTGATGAACTTCTGCTGACGGCCAGCAAGAGTGCTGAGTTGTTCTTTCTCAGCTGTATCAGCACCATCCTCTAGCGTTTTAACTGAACTGTAGTTAGAATCGGTTCCCTCATCCGTATTTCGAGTGAGAGACCCCTTAAGGATGTTTAGCTCATCTCTCGCTTTTTCTAACTTTTGATTGATTAGAGCTTCGAATTCCTGTAACTCATCTTCCGAATATCTTGTTTTCTCAGCCATAGGTTTATAATTTATATATTAGAGCGGTAAAATAAGCGCTAAAGTAATACAACCAGATTACATAAAAAACTATGAATCATCCAATTAAATTCCAACCAGGCTACTTATCTCTATTCTTTCTTACCGTTTTGTTTTCGTGCCAACAGACGGTTGAAAAACAAAAGGTAGCGGAAGCACCCGCGGGTAAAATAGCCATTGTTATTCATGGAGGTGCTGGAACCATCAAGCGAGAAAATATGGATTCACTCCTGGAGACTGCTTACCGCCAGCAGCTCAACACCGCATTGGACACCGCTTACTCCATATTGGAGTCTGGCGGAGCAAGTTGTGATGCCATCATGGCTGCCATCACGTTAATGGAAAACTCTCCTTTGTTCAACGCTGGGAAAGGAGCCGTTTTTACGGCTACTGGGGAAAATGAACTTGATGCGAGTATTATGAGCGGTAGTGATCTGAATGCTGGAGCGGTTGCTGGAGTGAAGACGGTGAGGAATCCGATTCTTGCTGCTTATCAGGTAATGACCAACTCACCACACGTCATGCTGGCTAGAGAAGGGGCAGAACAATTTGCCGAAGAGCAGGGGCTTCAAATGGTAGACCCAAACTACTTCAAAACAGACCGCCGAGAGGAGCAACTCACACGAATTATCAAAAAGGAATATGGTACAGTAGGTGCAGTAGCTGTAGATCAGCAGGGCAACATTTGCGCGGCGACATCCACAGGCGGGATGACCAATAAGAAATGGGGCCGCATTGGAGATTCTCCAATCATCGGAGCTGGCACTTATGCCAACAATAAAACTTGTGGCTTTTCAGGAACAGGACATGGTGAATATTACATCCGTGCAGCAGCAGGGCATGATGTGTCTGCCTTGATGGAGTATAAGGAACTATCGGTGCATGAAGCAACTCAAGCCGTAATGGATAAGCTGTCTGCAATGAACGCAGCTGGTGGAATGATCGCTCTGGACAATAAAGGAAATGTAGCGATGCCTTTTAACACCAGCGGGATGTATAGAGGTTACAAGAGGGAAGGTGAAACAGCTGTCGTTAAAATATTTGCAGATGAGCGATAAAAGAAATTCATGGATAAAATGGTCCTAAATTAGTGTAGTAATCGATAAAGGCATTTCGACCTTTCTGCCGATAAAATAGCCTTGGAGTAATCCTGCTCAAATTTTTTTGGTCGAGTTACTTCGAAATGAACAATTAAGTGTAGCTTTTGAGATAGACCACAGATTAAAATTGCACTTGTGAAGAAAAGTACTCGATTTTTCATTTTCTTATTAATACTTCTTTCAGTCATTGTCGCTGGATATGGGTACATAAACTTTCTCACTACCGAGAGGCTTCCACAGCTTATTGGTGAGCGAGTAGATGTAGAGGCTGTAGAAATCGATTTATGGGGAAGAAAAGTGATTTTTAAGTCTCCTAGCTTCCAAAAAGACAGCATTAGCGATCAGCCAGATTTAAAAATAAGAGCGACAGCAAAATCCATTGCTATTGAGAATTTCAGTTTCGTAGATCTTTTACTGAGTAAGGAGATCGATGTAGCACAGTTAACAGTAGATTCCACCAACATACACCTAATCCTACCAGATAGTCTAGGTACGGGAGGAAAGCGAGAGATTAATTTATTTGTACGAGAAATTTTCAATCGGATTCGTGTAGAAGAGTTTAATTTCGATTGTGCCAATTTGGATATTGTCAAAGGCACAGAACTGGATACCATTCTGAAGGTAAGAGGCTTTGGTTTGATGACCAGAGATATTGTAATTGATACGGCCACAGTTCATCATGTTTTCCCGTTAGATTTTGGATGGTCCCACATACGTGCTGCTAGTTTCGAGATGAAGGCAGGTGATATGTATACTTTGTCAGGTGAGCGTTTACTTATTGCTGATACTTCTGTAAAGGTGCACAATGTACAGGTTGCTTCAATATATGACAGGGATGAGTTCATGAGGCGCCTGCCCCATGAAAAAGTCCAAATAGGTTTAGAAATTGGTGAAATAGTGGCCAATGATCTTATTTGGACTCTGGAAGATGGACTGGGCATAAAGTCGACCAGAACTTCCATAAAGAACGCGTCATTAAAAGTTTATAAGGACAAAAGGCCGCCGCCTCAGCCTTTGAGGGTTAAACCACTACTTGCTTCTCTCATTCGAAACATTCCATTTGATATTTATCTGGACACATTGACACTCAGCAAAAGCTATATTGAATACGAACAGTTTCCGGTACTCTTTCCCAGGAGTGGAAAGGTGTTTTTTGACGACTTATATGCGTCCATTTATAACCTGACAAATGACAGCTCACGCCTGAGGGAGAACCCTGAACTAATAGCTGACATTCAATGCATGTTTATGAGTGAGGGTGAATTACAAACCCAAATCAAAATGAATCTCATGTCCGATAAGGATGCATTTTCCGTATCGGGTCGGTTAGGTGAATTGCCCGTTACCTATGTCAATCAGGTGATGACTCCACTGGTTGGTGTGACAGCTGAAGGAAAGGTAGAATACATGGCTTTTGATTTTAATGGAGATAATTATGCTTCCAAAGGAACCTTAACGAGTGAGTACTCCGATTTGAAAATTACCATTTATGATGATGGGCGAGATAAGGAGTGGTTTAAAAGCATGTTTGGAAATCTAATCCTCCGAAACAACAATCATGAAGATGACAAACTAAGCTATAAGGAGGGTGAAATCTACTTCGTTCGTTATCAAAACAAGGGATTTTTCAACTTGCTTTGGAATAGTATCCGAACGGGAATAATGGATATCGTTGTTCCATTTTATAAAAACCCAGACAGCACACGATCAGCAAATGATGTCAAATACAAAGTCGAAGACTAAAGTCTTTTTATCACACGATGTATCTTGCGTTGAGTCTTAAATCAAATTCGAACTTATGAAGCATTTATTGTTTGTCACAATGCTCCTAACCGCACTTTTTGTTGATGCGCAGAAGGATAAAAAACTAACTGACAAAACCGTAGAAAAAGCGAGTATTGCAGCACACCTGAAGTTTCTTTCTTCAGATGTACTCGAAGGACGCGACACACCTTCCAAAGGCCAACTCGTTGCGGCAGAGTACTTGCGGACTCAGCTTGAACGCTATGGAGTTCAAGCATTTGATGAGTACCCTGATTATTACCAACCTGTAAGTATGGAAAAAGTGGTGAAACCTTCTGCTGGTACCATCAGGTTGGATTCAATACTTTTCTCAATTGAGGAAGACTTTTTGTTACTAAATGGAGGTGATCTGGACCTCTCTTCCAGCATGGTATTTCTACAAGATGCGAGCTCCGATGACATCAAATCGGCGGACGTGAAAGGTAAAATTGTTGTAACCAATGCGGGTGATGGTGAGACAGAAAACGCAAGGGCTTGGTTTGGGATGATGCGAAACAAACAATCTGCCGCTAAAGAGGCTGGGGCTTTAGCTTTAGTTGAGTTATACAATTCAGCACAGTTACCCTGGAGTTTGTTGGTGAGGTACTTCTCTGGTGAGCGGGTAGGCCTTGACCAGGGGGATTCAGAAGATTCATTTCCTGTTATCTGGATAAACAACCCAAACCAGGAGCGAAGCGAGTTATTCGTATCTTCCGATTCTGTCGACGTAAAAACTTCTGGAAGTGAGATCACACCGTTTGAAGTTTATAATGTGGTGGGGTATGTAGAGGGTACAGACGCAGAGCTTAAAAAGGAACATGTCGTATTCTCTGCACATTATGACCATGTAGGAATTGGCCAGCCAGACAGTACAGGGGATGTGATTTACAATGGAGCAAGAGACAATGCTGTTGGTACAGTTACTGTCTTAGAGGCTGCTAAAAATTTAGGAAAGTATCCAACCAAACGCTCAAGCTTATTCGTCTTTTTCACAGGAGAAGAAAAAGGGTTGCTGGGGAGTGAATGGTATGTAGATCATAGCCCGGTCCCTCTGAATGAAATCGTTTATTGCTTTAACAGTGATGGTGGTGGCTATAACAATACGTCTTTAGCCACAGTGATTGGATTGAAAAGAACTACTGCAGAGGATTTGTTGATTGAAGCGATTGAAGCTTATGGTCTAAGTGCTGGGGATGATGAAAATTACAAAGAGCAAGGCTTATTTGATCGGTCAGATAATGTCAACTTTGCCAGCCAGGGGATACCTGCTCCTACCTTTACTCCTGGCATGGATGCATTTGATGATGAAATATTCAAGTATTACCATCAGCCATCAGATGAATTTGAATCACTGGACATGGACTACATGTACACCTTTTATAGAGCCTATGTGCTAGCCGGACGGATGATTGGCAATATGAAGGAAACGCCTTTCTGGAAAGAAGGGGATAAATACTACGAAGCTGGCTTGGAGCTATACAAATAAGGAAAAAATTATTCTCTTATTTGGTGTGCCAAAAAGCCCAAAGAATCAATAGTGGATGAATAAGAAGTAGCCGAATCCATCCAATCCATGGCGATACACACAATTCTCCGAGACAATGTCCTTGTTGGATAAAGAATATGTGACTTGGAATGAAGATAATCAAAAGGCAGATGATTCCTTTCGAACTAAGTTTTGTGTATTTAGGGAGGAGCACTCCTACTCCTAATAGAATTTCAAAAATGCCACTTGCGATATTGATGGCCTGATGGAACGGGAGAAAATTGGGAATTAATGGAAGGTAGAAGTCAGGGTTGATGAAATGATTCAATCCTGCTGTGACAAAGAATAGGCCAAGAATGTATTGACTGACTTTCTTCATTTTACTAAGCCCAGTTTAATGATAAGAATGCGACGTTTTTTTTCACGTGATTTTCCATAGAGAATCATCACAGGTGGATAGAGCATATAAGTGAGACCAGCAGCGAGGAAGTTCCAGTTGCCAAAAAGTCCGGTTATGGCGATTAAGGAAGAGATCAACGGAATAAAGGCGAGTAAGAAATTAACTTTTAGTGTGGTTACAGTCTCGAAGATTTCATACTCATCCAACTCTAGGTCTACTTTCTTTTTTAGCGCATGCAGATACATTAAGCAAAAAGTGCCAAAAATCAGTGTAGCGCCAATTCCATAAATCATCATCAAGTATCTGGTGTCCCCCATGTCAATAACCTCTGTAAAGGTATAGGTGATCATTTCCCGATTACCAGTTAGTAGCCCTGCGTAAAGACCAAACAAGACAACAAAAAGAAACTTGAGCGGGTAGACATAAATCAGAATAAGAAATATCAAAAAGGTGTTGTAGGTGATCGTTCGAATGTCTTGCAGACCATATCTTAGAAAGAATACATAATGTTGGTACCAAATGACCATCACCAGCACCACACATAGACCAAAAGGCAATACTTCTTTGAGGGACATCCACAGCTCATCGAAAGTGTTCGGGACAGAGGAGGATAACACAATTAATGTAATACCCAGAGCGAAAGCCGCATCTGTAAAGGCTTCCAGCCGTGTCTGGTTCTTACCTCTGTAGCGAAAGTGTGGATCCAGCCCTACTTCCTGATCTTTCAGCATCTGTCTCATAGGATGAAATTAGTTAAATAAGCCGAAACCTTTCCAAACTCTTTGGCTGTGCTAGGTATTTAACATGAGAAATCGCTTGATCCTTGATTTTGGCTGTGATGAAAGGGTGGAAAAAAAGAAAGGGGTAAACTAGCGTTTACCCCTTTTTAAGATCGACCCACAACTGGTTGGGTTCGAATCTTTGTGATCTAGTCGCAAGGACTAGACCAAATCACCGCCTAAAATTTACTCGCCTTTGCGAATTAATTATGTAAAGATATACAGCCGTCTGACAACTGAAAGTCTCCAAAGGTCTGGCCGGAATAATTAGGTATGAGCCGGAATAATTGGCGCTCAACCAAAAGCGCAAATCATAACAACCTTTGCGTTAGAATGTTTTTATTTTGCAAAGGTGTAAAAATCAGCTATGAATAAAAGAACAGCCGGGTATTGCTTCCTATTTTTTGTGTTGGTAATCACTGTACAGGCAGGTATTCTTGATCGAATTCAAAAGGCCTTCACGCAGCGGGATTTTAAGAAAGCGGAGAAGTTGATTCTCAAGTCTATGGAGAAAGATTCATTGAACCCAGGGGCGAAGTACTATTATTCGCGTCTCTTTCTGGATTCTTCTTTTATCAGATACGACATTGATTCTTCCAGTATCTTTATAGAATGGGCACTGGAAGATTTCCATCGTGCAGACGCTGACATTCTTGACGACTTGCAAGATGTGTCGATCTCAATGGATGTACTTATTTCTCAGCGTAATGCTGTAGCAAAATCAGCATTCAAAAGAGCTGTTTCGAAAAATGCATTACCAGATCTCGAAGACTTTAGGTCTCGCTTTGCCTACTCTGATCTATTTGAACGTGCAACCTTTTATAGAGACAGTCTGGCATTTGAACAAACAAAACAGGCGGATTCCTGGGAGTCATATAAGGAATACTTTGAGACTTATCCGGATGCGCCTTTTGTAGAAGATGCCAGAAAAAGATATCAGGTTTTGTTATTTAAAGACTACACCAGAGACAATCAAACGTCGAGCTTTATTCGTTTCCTTGACGAGCATCCGCAAACACCTTTCAGGAAGGAGGCCGAGGAGATTATTTTCGAAAGACTTACCCTGGCCAACAGCTCACAGGACTATCTTGACTTTATTCGTAGATACCCACAAAGCCATTTGCTAAAGAAGGCTACGGACATCCTTTATTTTATGGAAGTAGACAAATCACAACAAATAACTCAGGATGTTTATCGATTACATCCAGCTATCGACTCTCTACAGAAGCTACACGAACGAAACCATAAGGTCCTTTTCCCGATCTATGAAAACAATAGTTTCGGGTTTATGGACACTAAAGGAGCCGTAATATTGAAAGAGGCCTATGAGCAAATTGATGAGAGCTATTTGTGTGGTGCCATTACCGACAACTGGCTCCAGGTAACTAGCTCTGGAGTAAATCAGCTTGTCACAAGAAATGGAGTACAGCTACTGAATAACGTCTCGGATTACAGAAGCATTGGGAGTCAGTTTAAAGTGGTGGTCAATGCATATGGTTCTCACCTTTATCATGCTTCAGGATTTAAGGTGCTGGATCAGTCAGTCGAAGATGCTCAATTATTGAGTAATGGCTGGATAGCATTCAAACAAGAATACAGTTGGGGTATCTGTGCGCCGAATGGCTCGGTTATACTACCTGCGAAGTACAATGTCATTCGTCAGGAAGGTCCGTTCGTGATATTAGAAGAAGATGAGGAGTTGTCTGTATCTACTTTAGAGAGGTTAGCCACTTCGAGAAGTACCGTTCCTTTTCAGTTTGATGACTATGAGTTGCTACAGGATTCGTTGTTACAAGTTTTCAATGAAGATCGGGAAGGCGTACTTGATCAGAACCTTGAGTTTGTTGTTCCAATTGATGACCATGAAGTCTATATCAATGGGTCATTTTGGTACCTGGTGAAAGGCGATCAATACAAGATGATCAAGGAAGAGAAGTCTAAAGTGGTTAATCAGGATTTTACTGAAATCGATGTAAATGATGGGTGGCTCGCCCTGAAAAAAGAGGAGTGGATACTGCTTTCGCGAAAACCAGATGGCTTAATGCCGAAAAACAATATAGACTCCCTCAAATTATTGAATGACTTTGCAGCTTTTATAAAGCATGGAGATACGCTGAGCCTACTCTTCCAAAATAGCGAACTCGTGCCATTGACGCCTAATAATAAACTCAGTGTCTTCACAAAGCCGGGGAGTGCCACTAGCTATGTAAGCATACGGGATGGCAATGAGTACAAGCTGATAGATCAAAATGCGGAGCTACTGTTTTTAGGAGATTTTGACGAACTGGTGCTTATGTCAGATTCACTTTTCAAATTCAAATACCGCGGAAAAACGGGAGTCAAGAGGACGGATGGGTCCAACTTGCTTTCTTCAGAATATGACGTAATTGATGAGCAAGGTGGGTTATTGTTTCTGCTAAAAGAGGGAAAAATAGGCTGTTATGATCTGAGTAATGGAGCCTTGATACCTACAGAGTACAAAGCTCGGATCAAACGTATTCGTGGGAATTATGAAGTGGTTAAAAATGAAAAACATGGACTGGTCAATCCTTTTAACAAATCGGTCATTTCTTTTGAGTACGATGAAATGATTGACTGGAATGATACGTCGCTATGGGTGCGAAAGGGTCTGGATTGGGCTCTGATCAATCTGGAAGAAGAAATCATTGTAGACAAAATACAAAGTGTTCGTCCCTGGCTAATCGTAGCAGAGGAACAACTGGCAATTGTTTCCAATAAAGATGGCTATGGCCTATATGGAAATGTTCGTGGAGAAATATTGCCGATTAAATTCAATGAAATCATTAATGTAGGCAGTGTCGATTCTCCAGTGTTTTTTGCCGAGCAGCACCTGAAAGAAGCGGACTTCTTTGTGGTCACTTATTTTGATGCAAATGGGAAGTCCCTTAAGTCGAGAGCATTCAGACCGGAAGAATACGATCTGGTTTACTGTGATAAGTGAAATAATTTGTAAATTAATGAAATGACCAGAGACCGATTTTTAGCCCTTACTTTGCCCGAAAGAGCTAAATGGCTGTACTTTAACGGACAGCTGGTTACCTCTATCAGGTACTATCGTCATAAGGTAAATCTCTATTTACTGGGTAGGGTCTATGTGGAAGTCTTTTACAACCACCAAAAAGACATGGTGGACCAGATCGAGTTGTTGGATAAGTCGTCTAAGCGAATGAATTTCTATGCCGACCAAATCAAATTACCCGGAGATATTTTGCATTAGTGTCGAGTGAATTTCCAGAACCTGAGGAATGACCATGTTTTCATCATCATTCTCGATGACGTAATCCGATCGGCTAGCCTTTTCTTCTTCACTCAATTGATTGCTAATAATCTTTTTAACCTGATCCTCAGAGCGACCATCTCTTGCCATTACACGTTTTATGCGGATGCTTTCAGGAGCAGTCACGGTGATCATTTGATCCAGTGATTTGAAGGATCCTGACTCGAAGAGTAATGCAGCTTCTTTTAGTACGTAAGGTGCTGTTTGCTGGTCTACCCATTCGTTGAAATCATTTGCAACAGCGGGGTGCACTAATTCATTTAGTTGAGTGAGTAAGCCCTTATTCTCAAAAGCTTTTGCAGCTATGTATTGTCTGTTGAGATGATCATTTTTATAGGCTTCTGGACCAAATAACAGAGAGATGGATTTCACGAGTTCCGGACTGGAATTCATTAAAACTTTGGCACGTGAATCCGCGTCATATTTAGGGATGCCAAGGATTTGAAATACTTTGGACACGATACTTTTTCCAGCTCCTATGCCACCAGTAATCCCTACCAACAGAGGTCTATTGGAGGGCATTTTGGCTTGTTTTTGGTACTACTTTCAAAAATTCTGGGATGACATCAATTTCGATTATTTCTTCCGGGTGATAAACCAATATGGCCATGACGGTTGAGTCTTCTTTGTCCATGAGGAAAAGATCCGTAGTAATCGCAAAATCACCTGGAGAGTAATCCTCTTTTTGGGAGGACCTGACGGTATAAAAAACCTGTACACTTTCCCGATCAATATAATAGGCCGTATCCCGAGGAACGTTCTGCACTTCTACAGGGATTTCAATACTTTGTCTTTCGAATTTGTCCACACGAAACTTCGCGTTTACTTCCAGTGGAATGCTGGAGGTTAACTTTCCACCCTCCAGTTTCACCTCTACTTCCCTGTCAAAGTTGCTGGAGATACCTCTGGTAGGAATACCCAAAGTATAGGTGCTGCCTATGGTGTCAATAAAGCTTTTTGGACCAATAATTTGAATAGTGTCTGGGTCGATAGTTACAGGACTCACCATCCGATGATTTTCCGCAAGATCCACCTTCAATGAATCCACTATTAACCGAACGGTTTTGGTTTTCTTTTCTTCAATATTGATGAAGACCGTATCCGTTACCAGGTAGTTGATTTTGAGCTCGCTGAGTTGATCGGATACGATTGGTTGAAGTGAGCTTCGTGTATAGAAGCCTATCTCTGTAGGGTTATCCAGCTCGACCTGGACTGGATTTGTGTTGACTGTAATTTTTCTGAGCAAGTTCCATCCGCCACTAGACACATCGATAGATATCGTACTAGCCAGTGGTTTCATGATCACCACACTATCTCTTTCGAATACAAATTCGATTGGATAACTGATGCGAGCATCATAGCTTTTGTTCAGAGCATTGAAAAACCAGAAGGTAGTCGCTCCGAGAAGCGAAAGTAAGACTACCTTCCAGTTGTTAAATGCTTTAGACACGTATTGTATTCATTATTATTTTTCTCCGGAAACACGTTTGCTGGATTCTAATGAGATAGAAGACTTCTCCACAAGGAGTTTATTTCCTCTATCAATATCCAGTGTAATGGTAGTTTCATCTACTGATACCACTTTGCCGTGAATACCACCAAGAGTGACTACTTGATCACCTTTTTGGACTGCCTCAATGAATTTCTTCTGATCTTTCTGCTTTTTTTGCTGCGGACGGATGAAGAAGAAATAGAAAATAGCAATCATACCAGCCAGCATGATGAATTGAGTGTAATTAGTACCTCCTGTGCTGGCTTGCAATAACAATGTTTTGATCATTTTAGAGAATTATAAATTATGATGGATTGTCTCCTTTTTGTACGTTGGCTTTGATTCTAAGTCTATTGATCTTAGGATAGGTATTAGCCGTAATGGTAATGGTCTTGTTTTGAATTCCAGGTTTTTTAGCACTATTGAATCTCACCTGAATTTCGCCTTCTTCACCAACAGGAATTGGATCTTTAGGCCAAACTGGCACAGTGCAACCGCAAGAAGCTGTTGCTGAAGAGATGATCAATGGAGCATCACCCGTATTTGTAAATTTGAATACCTTTTCTACTACTTCACCTTCGGTAATCGAACCAAAATCATGGCTTTCTTCTGCAAATTCGAATGACGGAAGTGGACCATCTGGTTTTACTTCTGGCTCAGCAGCAGGCTTTGCAGCTGGTGTAATGGTAGGTCCGCCACCAGACTCCAATTCGGCTACTTTTCCTTCCAATTTGGCAATTCTTGACTCAAGCTCTTTGTTGGAGCAGCCAAATGCCACGAATCCTGCAAGAGCAACTACGAATAAATTGAGTGTATTTCTTTTCATGTTGTATATCGTTTTGATTTCAAATACTCCGCAAACTTAAATAAGAATGAGGTTATACACCTTGGAATATATCCTAATGATATGTTAATGACGGAAGGTTATTTGGTTTTGATCTGATCTATCAACCCATTGACATCATCCAAAAGCTTTTCTGCTTTCACTTTGGCGTCTTTGACGATTTTTTCACCATCAGTTTTGGCTTTGTTATCTGCCAACTCAGCACCTTCTACCAAATCTTCAATGATATCCTCAAGTCGGTTTTTATACTTATCCAAACGATAGGTCAGCTTATCACGTGTATTGGTGCCTTTGTCTGGTGCAAATAATATCCCCAGAACACCACCTGTAATGGCTCCAAAAAGGAATGCAAAAAACGAATTTCCACGACTGCTCATAGTTCTTTCTTTATTTGTTGTCGATTAGCCCACGGCCACTTTTCCTTATAACACCATCCGAAGTTAGTTCGTTTGCCAGTACATCCAAAATCCCATTAACAAATTGTTTACTCTTAGGTGTGCTGTATTGTTTTGAAATCTCGATGAACTCATTAATGGTGACTTTGGTAGGGATTCCATGAAACTGCATCATCTCCGTCAGCGCCATTTTCAAGATAATCCTATCGGTTAATGCAACGCGAGAAATATCCCAGTTCTTAATCTTCTTTTCAATCAGGTTATCGAGTTCGGAGTTTTTGACTAGTGTTTCGTCAAACATGACGTTGAAAAACTCCATGTCTTCTTCTTCATTTTTACTCACTGACTTAAGTTCGTAAGGGATATCCAACTCTTCTTCAAAATCCTGGAATGTTTTCGTGATTAAACTTCGAAGTATGGGTTTGTTTTCACTCCAGTGAAGGTCGGTTTCTGACAAGTACTCCCCGATCGACTCGTTTTTGAAGATGATCTTCTTGAAAATATGAAGAATGATCTCCTTGTGATCTTCGTCAGAAGGCTGCTCTTTCGTCTGATATTCATTAATTACTTCATCCTTTCTTAGAATGTCCTTGTACCACGTCTTCAACTGATCTATCTGATCCGTATTCCAAGAGATTTTTTGATCAATAAGTAATGTGTTCAGCTCCTCAAACTTGGTTAGCTGGTCGATCAATGGGTTGTTCATAAAGTGCCATTTCCACGGACTTTCTTTATGGATGTGTGCCTTCTGCTTTTTTTCCTGCTCCAGCTTTTCAATATGAGCCAGCTCTATCGGGAGCGTCAACAGTCGGAGGTACAGTTTATTGATATCATCAATATCTGAGAGCATGGATTGCTTGATGCCACGACGCTCCTTGTTTAACTCTCTGTAGTAGTCTTCAATTGCGGAGTTTACAGCGTCGATGATGTCTTCATCCACTTCACCGGCAATCTGTACTTTGCGATCTGCAAGGTTTTCAATAAACAGGTTAGCTGCTTCTTTTCGACGTGCTGCAAATTTGTCCGATTCGGAAAAGTCGTCTTTGGCCGGATCTGGATAGAACTGACTTTCCAACTTTTCACGAATCACTACCTTCAACGATTCCTGTGTCGTGAAATAGCTGTAAAGTGCCTGCATGGCTTTGACACGAAGAATCCTACGATTGAGCATAAATTATATTTTTAACTTTCTTTTCCTTATCAATTGAAAAAGTCTCAGAGACTAATAACAAGCTCGTCTAGCTATGCTTCATAGTCAATCTGTACTATTGAATATTTGTGCCATGAGGCACTAGTAAGCTAATTTGACCTTACCTACATCACTGATACGATTCATTGCCAACTGCAAAGCCGCTTTGTGTGTAGTGGTCTCATTGTTGTCTGCATATTCCAGCACCTCGGCACATACACCATAGATTCGCTCGGTTTGTTCGTACACGCGATCTCTATTGTAATTGCCTTGCTGCTCGTAATACACATTGGTGATTCCACCAGAATTGATCAGGAAGTCAGGGGCGTAAATAATGCCTCTGTCCTTCAGTGCCTGACCGTGCACTATTTCATCATCCAGCTGATTGTTAGCAGCGCCTGCTACTATCGCACAATTGAGCTGAGGAATGGTTTCGTCATTTAAAGTGGCTCCCAGAGCACATGGCGCATAGATGTCCATATCCATGCTGTAAAGCTCATTAGGATCTGCTACTTTCACGTCATTAAATTTGCTGGTAACAGCAGCGATTTTATCTTCGAAAATGTCAGACACATAAACTTCTGCGCCCTCCTTAACAAGGTATTCGATCAGGTAAGTTCCAACATGACCGGCCCCTTGCACGATCACTTTTTTCCCTTTGAGTTCATCCGAGCCATAGACCTTTTTAGCACTGGCTTTCATGCCCACGTAGACGCCATAAGCAGTTACCGGGCTAGGGTCACCAGATTTACCTGGCAGTCCGGTTACATATGGTGTTTCCATCCGAACATATTCCATGTCGCGAGTGGTCATGTTCACATCCTCAGCAGTCCAGTACTTTCCGTTCAGGCTGTTGACAAACTTGCCAAAACGACGCATCAGCGCCTCCGTTTTAATTTTCTTCACATCACCAATGATGACCGCTTTACCACCTCCAATATTTAAACCAGCAATGGCGTTTTTAAAGGTCATCCCTCTGGATAATCTTAAAACGTCTCTTACTGCTTCTTCTTCACTCTGGTAGTTCCACATTCGTGTACCACCCATAGCCGGGCCAAGTACGGTATTGTGTACTGCGATGATTGCTTTTAAGCCAAGCGCCTGGTCATGGCAAAAGACCACCTGCTCATGCTCCAGGTCAGCCATGGCACTGAAGATCTCGCTGTTTTTTACTTTGGGTTGGGTATCTATCATTGTTGTTGTTATTACTACTTTTGCTGCCTTTGGTTCCGAAGGTGGGTTTCCCACTAACCAAAAGGGCCTCAAAATTAGTCGTTTTCTATCAAATAACCATTTGACAATCTCAGCGTTTTATACCTTGTGAAAGACTTAGCTCATCTCAATAAATACTTCCGGAAATATAAATGGCATTTGATTCTTGGGACGATTTTCATCATCATCTCCAATTTCTTTGGCATTGTGCCAGCTGTGGTTGTAAGATATTCTTTTGATCTTCTGCAGCGCAGCTACGATATATTTCAGGCTTTTAGTGGATTTGACCTTCAGGAGTCGACCTATTCGGTGTTCGCCCAGAGTATTTTGATCCTTGGATTGATGATTTTGGTGTCCGCATTACTCAAAGGAGTGTTCATGTTTTTTATGAGACAGACCATCATTGTGATGTCCAGAAGAGTGGAGTATGACTTGAAGAATGAGGTCTATGAGCATTACCAATCCCTGCCACTGAGTTTTTACCGGAAGAACAATACGGGAGACTTAATGGCCAGAATCTCGGAGGATGTGAGCAAAGTCAGGATGTATGTGGGGCCAGCCATCATGTACGGCATCAACCTTTTCACTTTGTTTTTCATGGTGATTCCTTTCATGTTTTCCATTAACCCTCGGCTGACTCTTTATTCATTGATTCCGCTGCCTTTGCTTTCCATCAGCATTTATTTCGTCAATAACATTATCAATAAGCGGTCGGAGGAGATACAACAAAGCCTTTCCGGATTGTCAACTTTCGTGCAAGAGGCGTTTTCAGGAATTCGTGTCATCAAATCCTTTGTACGAGAGGAAGATATGGAGAACCATTTTGATAAGGCCAGCGAAGACTATAAGCATAAATCGCTTGGGTTGGCGTTCGTGCAGGCACTCTTTTTTCCGCTTATCATGGGTTTGATAGGTCTTAGTGTCATTTTTACAGTCTATATCGGTTCGGTAGAGGTATTTGAAGGAGCGATTAGTACGGGTGTGATTGCGGAGTTTATCATCTATGTCAACATGCTTACCTGGCCGGTGACATCTCTCGGATGGATTACCAGTATCATTCAGCGCGCAGCGGCTTCTCAAAAGCGTATCAACGAATTCCTGAACACTAAAAGCGAGATTGTCTCAGAAGAAAATATTACGGCTGATATTCAGGGCCATATAGAATTCAATGATGTTTCGTTTACTTATCCCGATTCTGGAATTCAGGCATTGAAGAATGTGACCTTTGAAGTCAAGCCTGGAGAATCAATTGCCATCATCGGAACAACTGGTTCGGGAAAGAGTACTATCGCTAATCTGATTTGTCGCATGTATGATGTGAGCGCAGGATCTCTTCAAATCGATGCGAACGATATTAAAAAATACAACCTGAGCACGGTGAGAAGTCAGATTGGCTATGTGCCTCAGGATGTGTTCCTTTTCTCTGATACGGTCAAGGGCAACATTGCTTTTGGTAGAGATGAGATGACCTTCGAGGAGATCAAGAAGGCGGCAGCTGATGCGGACCTGTTGGAGAACATAGATCGTTTTCCGAATGGATTTGACACCCGAGTAGGTGAACGAGGCATTACCTTGTCTGGTGGTCAGAAGCAGCGAGTCTCTATCGCCAGAGCCATTGCCAGAGAACCCAAGATCCTTATTTTGGACGATGCCTTGTCTGCGGTAGATACCAAAACAGAGAATGCCATCCTGAATGCCATGGCTCGCATAATGAAAGGCCGAACGTCGGTGATCATTTCACATCGAGTCTCCTCAGCCAAGTTGGCGGATAAAGTCATCATGCTGGATGATGGATACGTATTAGAAGCTGGAACGCACGATGATTTGATAACTAGAAATGGCGCTTATAAAGAACTCCACGACAAACAGCTACAGAGCGAGAGCGAAGAAGAAGTTTATTAGAGAAGATTCTCCAGAAATCAGTGGCACACGCCAGAAGTATAAGCAGCGAACCTAGAACTTAACAAGCTATAAGTGCTTACAGCCGACTATAAGTACTTATAAAAATGTGTTTTTATGGGCTTCAGTTTGGTGTTCTGTTCGTTTAATGCGATTTTTCGTAGATTAGGATGGCAGTGCCTGTTGCACTGTTGTTGGCAATAATTAGAAATACTGAATGGCATATTTACCAGACAATGAAATAACGCAACTCGCCAAACAAATAAATAAGGACGGAAAAGCGATAAAGATAAGTCCAAAGAAGCTGCTTGAACATTTTGGAACAAGTAGAAGAAAAACTCATGTAAAATGGTGGATTGACAAAGGTCTTCGTGAACTCAAAATAAAAACCGAACCTGATTACAAAACAGCGTATTTGTATGGCGAGATATCACTAAAAAGAGAAAAAGATGCCACGGAGCAGGAAGATTTTGTTCAGAGAGTCAGGCTTCTTGATGCAGCGAATAGAGTTCCTAAGTCGGTATCTAAAAATGATTCAATTGAGAAAGCAATGACTTTAATGATGTCTAATGATTTTTCTCAATTACCTGTAATGAATGACCCCAACTCTAAACGTGTTGACGGAATGATAAGCTGGCATTCAATCGGTTGGACAACTGCGAAGGGAAAGAACGTTGAAAGAGTTCAGGATTGCATGAAAAAAGATTGTACAATCATATCATACGACACACCGATTTTAGAGGCAATTCACATTATCAAAGAAAATGAAGTTGTATTAGTTCAAAAAATTAATCAATCAATTTCAGGTCTTTTAACAGTTACAGATATTGCTGACGAATTTTTTGAACTTGCTGAGCCATTCTTACTAATCGGACAGATTGAAACAAGCATCAGGGTCTTACTAGAAGATAAATTTACTGCGGAAGAACTGAAAGAGATTAAACATGGTGATGACGATAGACCAATTGATTCGGTTTCTGATTTAACTTTCAATGAGTACATAGAACTTATGAGAAAAGGAGATAATTGGTCCAAAATCAAAATTCCTCTAGATAAAGATGAGTTTACGAAAAAACTGGTTGAAGTGAGGGGTATAAGAAATGATGTCATGCATTTTTCTTCTGATAATTTAGATCCAGAACAACAAAACACACTTAAACTGACAGCTGAATTCTTGAAAGAGATATTAACGAAATAACTATTGCCAACAAACTCAAATGAATATGCGTTCTGAGCCATTTGATAAGACATTACAAACCAGGAGACTCAATGCTCTTAGCAACTTGGACGCATACTCATTTTATATGAACGCTGTATGCCATAACGTAATTAAAGATGAAATCACTCATCACAAATATTAAGACTTTCATTATAGCTCTAATTGGGGTTGTGGGTGGCTCAATTTGGGCTGTAAATTCTAACTGGGAAGAAGAACCTATAATATTAACGACTGTCTCGTTGATTGAAGTAATTGGGTATTTGGTTATAAAAGCTGTATCATCTAGAGAATCTGATGACTTGAATACTGAGGTTAAGAACGAGCAGAATATTACCAATAATGGAAAAATCAAGAAACAAGTCAACGTTCAAAACAATAGTGGAAAAATTGAAATGTGATGGCTCAAAAAATTACAAATGAAGGAAAAATAGATAGGCAAGTCGTTGTTCAGGATAATTCCGGCGCAATCTATTTACAAAATAGGTCAAGGCTTTCAGCAAGATTTGAAAAACTAAAACAAGAGGTTGCCTCAAATGAAAGATATGAGGGCGTCATGGAAGCTCTGAAGTATTATTTGACAAAGCTAGATGGAGTTGAAGTAGAGGTAAAGCTATCAGATGGAGGGTTAACTGAAAGAGAAATTATCAGAGCACTTCGAAGAAAAGAGAAATATGCAAAGCAACTAGAGTTAAATAGATTTTATGAATCAGCCCAAGTAATTGATAGTGAAATTTTCGCAAAACTTATTATTGATTTCGAAACACATATTGAGCCATTAATAAATATCGGTTCAAAAAAAGGTGAAATTTTTAAAAACGTATTAGAGAAAGTAATTGGACCGACCCTCAATTTGATTAATGAGGAAGGAGAACATGATACTTATCTCAACTACTCAACTGAAGATATATATGGAATGATCTACTTCTTAACCGGTAAGTGTCACATAAATTGGAAAAACTATGATAGTATATAATCAAGCATTCGATTTATACCATTCGATATTTAGAATAATTCATCTATTGAAAAAGTTTGATGACGGAAGTACAATTGAAACAGAAAGAATCAGAATTTGGGATTTCTATTTTTTATTCCCAAACAAAATAAAAGAGATCCGTCTTAAACGAGATGAGGCCGATATACGAAAGCTAAGAAAACAATTTATCAAAGACTCAAACAATCCGTATGAACTGATTACCGAGAACAGAAAGATTTTTGAAAAGATAAGACCTTATCAATTGGCTGCATTAAATTGTTTGGCATCATATGGCATAATCGACAAGCTGTCATTGTCCGAGCAACAAGTAAAAATTATAAACAAATCAATTTTAAATCAATTTGTAGAAAACTTCGAAGAATTAACTCCCAAAGAAAGAAACACGGTCGCATTGATGACATCTCATTTCTATATGATGTCTCTTTTTGGGACTGAGGGACTAAAAAACAGAACAGACCTAGTTGAAAGTAAATACGATGCGTAACCAACTTTTTCTAAATCGACTTTTTATACTAACTGAGGATGGTAAAACAGCTTTTGATGAACTATTTCATAGAGGGGTGAATATCATTCGCGGAGAAAACAGCAGTGGAAAATCAACCATAACACATTTCATCTTTTTTGTACTTGGGGGTGCATTTAACGATTTTGTACCAGAGGCTAGGAAATGCTCTGAGGTATCTGCTGAAGTAGAAATGAGTGGTACACTTTTCACTATTAGGCGAGAACTCCAAAAAGATGATGAGGGCAATATCAGCACCCAGGCTCCATTAAATATATTTTGGGGCTCAATGGACGAAAGTTTCAAACCCCCAGAAGGAAAATCTTGGCAAAGGTTCGGATATAAAACAACAGAAAATAGGAAGAGTTTCTCTAATGTACTGTTTGACAATTTAAATTTGCCAATCGTTAAGGGAGATAACAACATTACATTTCATCAGATTTTGAGGTTGCTATACATCGACCAAGAATCTCCTACGAACTCACTATTCTACTATGAGCATTTTGACAGTCAATTGACAAGAGAAACGGTTTCTGATTTATTGTTAGGAGTTTATAATGAGGAGCTATATGAGAATAAAAAGCGATTGATCTCTGCCCAAAAAGAACTTGATTCAGTAAAAAGCGAGATAAAGGCCACATCTCAGTTTTTCACAGACCCACTATCCCTTAATCCTTCCCATCTTATTACAACAATTGATAATAGAGAAAAAGAATTGCAAAAAATTCAAGAGGCAATTGTCGTTTTAAGATCTAAAGAAAGAGCAAATGAATATAAAGAGGATTCTCAACTGCTATTTCAAAAGCTGAATGATGATTCTATTCAACAGAGGAAAAAGGTTACGATTTTAAATGAAGAGATTGCACGATTAAATCATGAAATTAATGATTCACAATACTTTATTGATGCAATTAATCGCAAAATTAAGGCACTTAGGAATTCAGTTCAAACTAGGGAATTTCTAGGTAATCTTCCTTTAGATTACTGTCCTGAGTGTTTAACAAAAATAAATTCTGCCGAATCTGGAGCTAATTGCAAACTATGTAAAGAACCAATTGATGAATCTTTTGGAGTAGTTCAGGCCAAACGAATGGAACTTGAAATCGGATTCCAGATAGCAGAGTCACAAAAACTAATGGAAATCAATAAAAGACAATTGATTGAAGTAGAATCTAAGTATAGTGCCGAGGTAGGTAAGTTGCACGACATCCAGAATAAAGTCAATCAAGCTCTTGAAGATGTGAAATCATTCAATGAAGAAAAGATTGATGAATTAAATATCCAGAAAGGATTTATAGAGGGGGAGATTCTTCAGTATCGAACAATGTTGGAGAAGGCAGAACTTTACAATAGACTATTGGAAAAAAGGGATCAACTAAAACGAGAGGTAGAATACTTAAATAGCTACGTGTATAGAACCGAACAAGCCCAATTGAAGCTTAAAGCTGACATAAATGCAAAGGTTCGAGAAGAAGGAGTTTATCTCCTAAATCATGATCTAGATCGACAAGATGAGTTTAAAAACGCCAGTGACTTTTTCATTGACTATTCCAATAACTTGACTTTTCTTTCGAATAAATTCTCAAAATATTCGGCGAGTTCTAATTTCTACCTAAAAGTATCAGCTCGATTTTCTGTTTTCTTGGCATCCCTACATATTGACAATATGAGGTTTCCAAGATTCATTTTTGCCGACAATATGGAAGATAAAGGTATTGAAATGAAAAGAGCTCAAAATCTACAAAAACTACTAATTGATAGAGTAGGTGCTTATGATAGGTCTAGTTATCAAATGCTTTACACAACATCCTATATAACAGAAGAACTCAATTCTTCTGATATGGTAGTTGGTGAATTCTATACCAAAGAAAATCATAGCCTAAAAAACATACCCAAATAAATAAACGGCATACTCATTTTTGGGCGTTACGAACTATTCAGTAATCAGCCACCCAACTCTCAGCTACTTTGGAGTTATCAGGATAGAATGTCGTAAGTAAATGTCCTATTAGCTTTTCATTGTTTTTATTGGCCTCTTCCTGTAGCATGGTCAGGTGATTTATAGTGCGTGGATGAACCAATGGGTGCATGGTTAAAAACATCTTGTAATAAACAGCGGAGTTTAGTTCCAGTACTTCAAATTTTCTGGGGATTTCAGCCATGTCACCGTTTAATTCGATCCCAATGAACTGTGCAATTTCACCCCGCTGTAGGGTGTCATTGGCGTAAGAGATGACAGTGAGTTTCCCATCGATATTGTCTGCTTCCAGCATGTCCTGGCATTTTTCGAAAAAGACTCTAGGTTCGTCGTTGCTGACCATGGTGTTGAATTGTTTTCCAACCACGATTCGCTTCCCATCGACTATTCGATAGATTTCAATTGGCTCAAAGCCTCCGAGTAGGTAGTAAACAGAGGTGAAAATGGCTCCAAGAAATACAATAATCAGCATCAAATAAGCGATGCGTTGCCACTTTATTTTCATGAGGTTGCTACTTCTTTGTATTGCATTTGGTGAAGTTGGGCATAATAGCCTTCTAAATCAAGTAGGCTGTCGTGAGTGCCTTCTTCTACAATTTCTCCTTTGTCAAGTACTAGGATCTTATCGGCATTTTGAATAGTTGACAGCCTATGAGCGATCACGATGGACGTACGACCCTTCATCAGTTTTTGGATCGCATCCTGAATCAACTCTTCGGTTTCCGTATCCACTGAACTCGTTGCTTCATCCAGAACGATGATTTTCGGATCGTAGACCATGGCACGAACGAAGGAGATCAATTGCCGCTGCCCTACAGAAAGGGTGGATCCACGCTCCATGACATTGTAATCAAATCCGCCGGGTAGTTTTTCTATGAACGTCTTAGCACCAACCATATCAGCAGCTTCTACCACTTTCTCTTTGCTGATGTCTGGATTGCGAAGGGTGATGTTGTTGTAAATAGTATCTGAAAAAAGGAAAACGTCCTGTAGAACCACCGAAACATGTTTTCTCAGGTTAGACAATTCATATTCCTTCACATCACGATCATCGATGCTGATCGATCCTTTATTGATTTCATAGGACCGGGTGAGTAAGTTGATCACCGAAGACTTTCCTGCCCCGGTGGCACCTACCAGCGCAAGTGCCTGCCCTTTTTGTACTTGGAAATTGATGTCTTTGAGTACCCAGTCTTCTTCGTTGTAGGCAAACCAGACTTTATCAAATTTTACGGCACCTTGTATTTGCTCTGGTGCGAAATCACCATTGTCAGGAATGTGCTCATCACTATCCATGAGATCGAGGATCCTGTTGGAGGCCACTATGCCCATCTGTAAGGTGTTAAAGCGGTCGGCGATCATGCGAATCGGACGGAAAAACATCTGAATGTACATGATGAAGGCAATCAGCACTCCAAGTGTCAATTCCTCTCGAATCACTCCACCAGCTCCGTACCAAATGACCAGACCGATACCAGCAGCCTGAATGATTTCAGCTACTGGAAAATAGGTGGCATAGTAAAAAACTGCCCGAATATTCGCCCGGCGATGTTCGCGATTGATTTCTTTAAACTTTTCATGTTCCCGCCGTTCAGCGTTGAAGATTTGAACGATGTTCATTCCTGTGATGTGCTCCTGTACGAACGCATTCAGATTGGATACAGCCGTTCGAACTTCATTGAACGAAACCTTCACTTTTTCTTTGAAAATATAAGTTGCAAAAAGCAAGATTGGCAAGAGCGAAAGGCTAACCAGTGATAATTGCCAGCTCTCGTAAAACATAAAGGATAGTATTACTACGAGCTGAAGAATATCAGCGATAATACCTGCTACACCTGTACTAAATACTTCTGATAACGTTTCGATATCTGAAACATTCCTCGTTACAAGTCTCCCGATTGGCGTATTGTCAAAAAACTTTAACCGCAGAGCCTGGATATGTTTGAATAGCTTGATCCGAATGTCTTTGATGATGTATTGTCCGAGCCAGTTGGACATGAAGGTATGGTAGTACTGGACGATGGCTTGAACCACCAACAGCACGATCAAAATAATCACCCACTTCACCAACCCCTGATAATCATTGTAGGCTACATGATCGTCGATGGTCATTTGGATTAACTTAGGTCGCAATGGCGTAAGTAGTGCCAGGGCAATGGTCAGAAAGGTGACCAGGTAGAATTGCTTCATGTATGGTCGGGCAAATACAAAGAGCCTTTTCAGGATTTGTACGTCCAGGATATTCCCACTAATCTTCTTTTCGTTTTCCAAGTCTAACTAATCTAAATATATGTCTTTTGGGTACTCCACGGCTGATAAAAACAAGCCTTCTGGAGGTGCAGAACGACCAGCATTGGACCGAACGCCACTTTTAAGAACGAGCTCAAGATCTGTCAAACTCATCTTGTTTTGACCAATTTCCAACAGTGTTCCCACCATCGCACGCACCATGCCTCTCAAAAACCTATTGGCACTTACGGAAAACACATGGCTGTCGTTCGATTCTGACCAGTCAATATGATGAATGGTGCAGTTGAACGTTTTCACATCGGTATGAACCTTACTGAAAGCCTGAAAGTTTTCCCAGCTTTTGATTAGTTCTGTGGCTTCACGGATTCTCTCAACATCAACTGGTCTGGAGAACAGGTATGAAAGTCCGGTTTTAAATGGGTTCTTATGCTTGTGCATGTGGTATTGATAGGAGCGGCTCACTGCATCGAATCGCGCATGTGCTTCATCTTTTACCAGCCGAATTCTCTGAATGCTGATGTCATGAGGCAGGAGTGCATTGAGCTTGTATTGAAACTGATCCGAATCCAATTTTTGCTTCACATCAAAATGAGCTATCTGCTGGCTGGCATGCACTCCTGCATCCGTTCGGCCACTTCCAAGGCATTCGGTATTTACCTGAAGCAAGGTGGAAAGTGCACGATTTATTTCCTCTTGTACCGTGATGGCGTTGGGTTGAATTTGCCATCCATGAAAGGCTGTTCCTCTATAAGCTATGTCCAAAAAATACCTCACGGGCGCAAAAGTAGTGAACCAATGTCTTTCTCTTGTAGGTATTTTATTAATTGAGACAAGCTTAAAGCATCTTTACTGATAGATTCTGAAATAAATTCAGGATGACTATCGGTTAACTTATGGTTCAGTTGTAGAATTGATCAGGGATGACCAATTTTGCGTCCTAAATCTAAAAAGTTATGTTACAGCGAATCCAGTCTGTCTTTTTGTTGGTAGTGGCCATCATCATGGTGAGTATCTTGTTTTTACCCATGTGGAACAAAGTTGATGTCAATGCGCAGGAAGTGGTGGAGTTGAATGCCTTCGAATTGGTCTACTCCTCCTTTGATGAGGCAGGAGAGTTTACGCCAATGGCTACCGTAGATACCTATTGGATATCTGTGTTGGCTATCCTGGCGGCAGCCGTAGCATTGATTTCTATTTTTACTTACAAAAACAGGTTACGCCAAATGCAGCTGAATACATTGAACTCCCTGCTGATGGCCGGCTGTCTGGGCTTCGTTTATTATTACTCTACCAAAGGAGACCAGATGCTGAACCCCGATACGGTAGGTAATTTCCAGATTGGCTTCTACATCATTGCTGTAGGTCTGCTATTCAATTCACTGGGTAATCGCTATATCCGCAAGGACGAGAAGTTGGTGCGCAGTGCGGATCGGATAAGGTAATAAAGCCGTCATTCTTTTTTCGCCATTCCATGGTAGAGCCAAGCAGAAGTCAGTAAATTTCAAAGAAGGCATTACCATTTTAGGATGGATCATTCTTTCCTCAGGATGACATCTATTATTACGGCTTTTTAAGACCACATTCGCGCCAAAAAAACCTTTTTGTCAGTCTCCCCTTGACCAACAAGTCCTATACCGTGACACTTTGACAGTTTTTCTGCTCTGGAATAGTATTTGGTCATGTGCTATTCGTTGAAATCAAAAAACTGAATATAAAGCAATGGCAGAAAAAGGTACTATTTCAATCCACACGGAGAACATCTTCCCGATCATCAAGAAGTTTTTGTACTCCGATCATGAGATATTCCTACGGGAGTTGGTATCCAATGCGGTGGATGCTTCACAGAAAATCAAACGACTGGCACAGCTAGGAGAATATAGCGGCGAGCTAGGTGATTTGATCGTGGATGTAAAAGTTGATAAGGAAAAGAAAACGATAACCGTTTCTGATCGAGGTATCGGTATGACCGCCGATGAGATCAAAAAATACATCAATCAAATTGCGTTCTCAGGAGCTACCGAATTCATAGAGAAGTATAAGGATAAGGGGGATGATCAGCAGATCATTGGTCACTTCGGACTTGGATTCTATTCTGCTTTTATGGTTGCTAAACAAGTAGAGATTCATACACTATCGAGAGAAGAAGGTGCAGAGCCGGCGGTATGGATTTGTGATGGCAACACAGAGTTCGAAATCAAAAAAGGTAAGAAGAAGGAGCGTGGTACGGACATTGTTCTGCACATCGCTGACGACTCTGAAGAGTTTTTGGAAGAACAACGCATTCAGGGAATTCTGGATAAATATTCTAAGTTTTTACCTATTCCTATTCGATTTGGAGAAAAAGAACAACAAGAAGAGGATGGCGAGGATGAAGAAGGTAAGAAGAAGTGGAAAACAGTTAAGAAAGACAACATTGTTAACAACACTGCACCACTTTGGACCAAGTCGCCAAGCGATCTGACAGACGAAGATTACAAGGAATTTTACAAAGAGCTATATCCGTTTGCTGAGGAGCCATTATTTTGGATTCACTTGAATGTGGATTATCCCTTCAACCTGACGGGAATTTTATATTTCCCAAAATTGAAAAAGGATATCGAGATTCAGCGAAATAAGATTCAGCTATACTCTCGCCAGGTATTCATTACCGATGAGGTGAAGGACATTGTTCCGGACTTTTTGCAGCTGCTACATGGCGTCATCGACTCGCCAGATATTCCACTAAACGTGTCAAGAAGCTACTTGCAGGCGGATGGTAATGTGCGGAAAATCAATGGCTACATCACCAAAAAAGTAGCCGATAAATTGAGTGAACTCTTCAAAAAAGATCGTCCTGCTTACGAGCAGAAATGGGGAGATATTGGCCTATTTGTCAAATATGGAGTAATCTCAGAAGAGAAGTTTGAAGAGAAGGCGAAAGACTTCACTTTGGTCAAAAACATCGATGGTAAGTTCTTTAATATTGATGAGTACAAAAAGCAAGTAGAGGGCACACAAACCAACAAGGATAAGAACGTGGTGTTCTTGTATACCACAAATGAAGACCAACAGCACGGATACATCGAAACAGCTAAGAAGCGTAGCTATGATGTGTTGATTCTGGATGGGCCTGTGGATAGCCACTACATTAACCACATCGAGCAGAAATATGAAGGCATTACGCTGAAACGTGTAGACTCTGATGTGATTGACAAGCTGATCGACAAGGATGAGAAAAAGGAGTCGGTACTATCTGATGATGATAAAACCAAAGTAGAAGAGGCATACAAAAAGGCGATCAATGATGATAAGAACTCTGTAGTTGTAGAGCCAATGGCTACTGATGATATGCCGGTGACAATCACTTTACCAGAGTTTATCCGACGGATGAAGGACATGCAAGCTGCGGGTGGAGGAGGACCAATGATGTTTGGTGAAATGCCGATGACCCTTTCTGTGGCGGTTAATGCCAACCATGCATACACGAAGAAAATCGTGGAGGCGAGTAGCGAAGAGGAGCAAATGGAGCTGGCTAAGCAAGCATACGACTGGGCGATGTTGTCTCAGGGCATGCTGAGTGGTAAACGATTGACAGATTTCATCAATAGAAGTGTTGAGCTAGCCTCTAAGTAAGTTCAGTCCCGGCCAGAGGTCGGAATTTATATAGATCCCCAGACGCTTAAGGTCTGGGACACTCACTAACGAAAACCATACAGACAATATCGTCTGTATGGTTTTTCTATTAATAAAGGCGCTTAAAAACTATCTTTGCAATGAAACGTTTGTTTCAATATGCCGAAATCAGTCACATTCGATAGAGAACAGGTCATGATGAATGTCATGGAGCTTTTTTGGAAAAAAGGCTACAACGGCACTTCTATGCAAGATCTCGTCGATGCGACCGGTTTGAATCGATCGAGCTTTTACAATTCGTTCGGCGATAAATTCTCTTTGTTTCAGGAAGCATTGAAGCATTATCAAACCCAGCAGGACCAGACCATTCGATCTTTTACCAAAGGAGCGCATTCTCCACGGAAGGCCATTATTTCTTTGTTTGAAGGAATTGCCGGGGATATCAGTGCAGGGAACCATAAAGGCTGCATGATCACCAGCTGCACTACCGAAATGGCGAGTAATGACGATCGGGTGAAAAACTTTCTAGTTGAGAACAAAAAGCACGTTGTTGACATGTTTGAAATCTTAATCAAAGATGCTCAGGAAGCTGGGGAAATCGACAAACAGAGAAATGCCCATTCACTAGCTCTGTATCTCTTTTCCAGTCTACAAGGGCTGCGCGTTTTGTCCATGATTGACGAAGAAGTAGAGCTGGTTGTCAAAGAAATTCTAACGGTAATCTAATTTTTTTCGGTTTATTTGAAACGTTCGTTTCAATATTACCGTTTATTTGAACTGATCATTTCAAATAAAACTATAAATAACTAATAATGGGAAAATTAGACGGAAAAGTAGCACTGATAACTGGTGGTAATAGCGGAATAGGCTTAGCTACAGCGAAGCTTTTTATACAGGAAGGTGCCAAGGTGGTGATCACTGGTAGAAGGCAGGAGGCACTTGATGAAGCAGAAAAAGAACTTGGATCAAATGTAAAGACCATTTTGGCGAATGCCTCGGACATCCACAAGGCAAAATCAGTCGTGGAAGAAACGGTGAATACTTTTGGGAAAATTGATGTACTCTTCTTAAATGCTGGGATCGCACACTTCGCACCCATTTCTGAAATTACGGAAGAGCATTTTGATAGTCACTTTGATACCAATGTGAAAGGTCCTTTCTTCCTGATTAAAGAAGCAGTGGCACATCTCAATGATGGTGGGGTGATTATCAGTAATACGTCGATTGTAGCACAGAAAGGCTTTGATGGATCTGGAGTTTATTCGGCCACCAAAGGAGCACTGAGGTCACTGACCAGAGTACTGGCTAGTGAGCTGAAGTCTAGAGGTATCCGGGCCGTGAGTGTAGCGCCAGGGCCAATCGCAACACCAATCTATGACAAGATGGGAATGCCGGAGGAGGCCATAAAGGAAATGGGTGCTGGTTTTGCGCAGCAGGTACCTTTGGGGAGATTTGGTACACCAGAAGAGTTGGCTAATACCGTATTATTCCTGGCTACAGATGCCACCTTTATCAACGGAGTGAATTTGGAAGTAGATGGTGGTTTGAGCTTGGTGTAAATTGACTTACTGGTTTTTTAACATAGTAAAGCCACAGGCTAAAAGGTCTGTGGTTTTATTCTAATCTGCTAATGGGTAATCTTGAATCAGAACTTCAGCGGGTAGGTTAAATCGATGCTGTAGTTTGCGAATCATGGATAGACTTAGTTTTCGTTTACGGTTCAGTATAAGAGACGCTTTTGACTTATCCCCAATAATTTCTCCAAGATCTGTCTGATTTAACCCTTCTTCTTCCATGAGGTATTTAATGGCGTCAATCGGGTCTGGAGATTCTATTGGATAATGTTTCTTTTCATATTCTTCGATAAGCAATCCCAGGACTATTGCCTGATCAAATTCGGGAGTTCCTTTCGGTGCATTAAATATATCTCTAAGACTATCGAGTGCATTTCGATACTCTACCTCTGTTCTTATTGGTTTGATTACTATATCTGTTGCTGTCTTATTCATAAGCTTATTAATAGTCCCAAATAGTGGTAGGGTCTATTTTGTCATATTGACTGTG
The DNA here is from genome assembly GCA_024305105.1 of Marinoscillum sp. Taxonomy (GTDB): domain Bacteria; phylum Bacteroidota; class Bacteroidia; order Cytophagales; family Cyclobacteriaceae; genus Marinoscillum. The sequence goes on along the minus strand of JAMWZA010000011.1, from coordinate 28,342 downwards.
GGTGCCAATAAAGCAAACGAAGACTTGACCACTGTCATAATTTACCTGTACCACTAGACGATAATCATTTTTGTTGATATTGAAAATCACTCTTCCATTTCCTATTGGTCTTGCATGAGTAAATTCTTCGTTTATATCAGCAGGTTGCTTCCAATCAGCTTTCTTTACTTTTCGTAACCAGATTTTTATTCCTGTTTCTGTTTCAGGGTGTAGTACGTAAAACTTCTTGAGTGTTGCTTCTGCAAGAATTCTCATTTATATATTGGTTCATAAGTTCTTCTTTTAGAATATGTGGGGTATAGATCTTTTTGTAAAGATGATAAGTTTCCATTTAGGAAACAATGGTTTATCCACTTATTTTGGCAGCACCCCTTTCAACTTCAGGAAGGTGTCTTCATCTTTCTTTTCTGGTTGTTTGGGTACATAATAGCCAGATTGACTTAATTCTCTATAGAATGGAATGCTCGCAAAAGGATATCCATACATTTCCTTGGGGCCGGTTACCGATACAGTGTGCATTCCAGGTTCCAAATCTCGAATGTCGATATACGTTAGAAGTCCACGCTGTTCTGTGCGTTGTTTATAGTGAAATAACCACTTTTGATCATTGATTAAGCTGTCATCAAGATATACCTGATAAAATGATGAGGCACACTGCAGTTCAATTGCACTACTGGTCATTTCGGTTTCAGTAGCCAGAGAATCGTAATTGCAGTGTTTGCGAATGGAGTCTTCTCTAGTCACTTTTAGCACGACGAATAGCCGAACGGTATTTTCCGAAATAATGTCCGACTGAATTTGTGCCTGAACCGAGTGAAAATCGTCGTTTTGGTCGTCGTAGTACCCGCTAAAGGAACTGGTACTTCTGGAGTTGTTCCAAAACTCAAGTTGTGTGAGTGACTCGCCGGGAAATACACTATCCTGCAATCCTCCCACACCGAAAAGGCTGGTTACCGCGAAAAAGATTAAAAACACTCCGATTTTCCACTTCCCATAGTTACTGATGATTGTGTAGTATATCGGTCGGTAAAAACGTGAAAGAGTAACAACACTAACCACCCAGTAAAATGGATAGTAGATCTTACTAACCCACTTGAACCTCCGAAAGAACCCAAGTGTGATGAAATCTATGAGAGACAGTAAACCTATAATAATAACCGTCATGGCATAGATAGCTACGATGGCTTCCCCCACCTCACCCAGAGTGTCAAAATCGATTAAGAGATCAAAACCGACTAAAGGAGTGACTAGAAATACCAGAATGAATAGGTAAGCACCCATCATCACCATGAACAGCATAAATGAGACTGAGAAAAGTGCGCTACTCACTTTTTCAAGATTGATGATGATTTGTTCGATTGGAGGGATTTTGTCCAACACCTTTTCAAACTTACCGGAAACTTTCAGGCGGTCTTTATTCAATCCATTTGGGAATGTAAAGCTGAGGCCAACCATGCCGACCCAAATTCCCCTGCTAACCAGATGTAGTATCAATCCACAAGTGAGCCAATAGAGCGCTACTTTCAATGAATTTACCAGATTGTCCAGATCGGTAGTGTCACCAAATAAGTTGTCATTGCCATACAGCAGTATCGAATCCAGAATGGAGGGAATTTGAAAAAGTCCATATAGGACAATTCCGGATAGAAGTATTTCTGGTTCCCAGCTTTTTTGCTGTAGCTCTGAGAGCCAGTTGGGTTTGTTCATTTCCTGATTTGACATGGGCTGTTTCGGTGACTTTACAGTCTAAAAATAATCAGTACGAATTTAATTGCGAATTATAGTTTGATAAACCGGCCGGAGTAGACCTGTTTGTCATCCTGAAATATCCGATAGAGATAAACACCCGCATCGAGATGCTCCACATAGATACTATTAATGCGATCAAATAATTCTTGTCGTAGAATTGGTTTGCCTGATCGGTCAGTGACTTCCAGGACATAGGACTCACCGTTAGAGAGGGTGTTGATATAAGCATCATTTGTAGGGTTTGGGAAAAACGTAATATTATCTGGCGAGTCAATCAATACGGTACTGATATTTGACTGAAGACTACTTCCATCAGCCAGGTTGAGTACCGCATAATAGTCAATACTTCCTGGTGTTAGCACAGTGTCGATCAGTGTGAATGAGGTTTGACTCGACGGAATCAATTCTTGCAGTATTTCCTGTTCTTCTTCGGATTCTTTGACAAAAACAATGCTTGATACATTTAATGAACTACTCAATTCCAATGTGATTTTGATTTGATCTCTCGTTTTTTGGGCTGAGAAAAAATTGAAATAGCAAAAACTGCCCTGAAACTGATAATTGAATGCCTGGTTTCTGAGGCCAATACCTTCATCAAATACAGGAGCAACTGCATAGAAGTTATAGCTGTTTTTATCAATGATGTAGGAGGTGTCCGCAGTTGTTCCGATTATTCTCAAACTATCCGCTTGCATTTCATATACCTGATATTCCTTGGCTCCAGCTATTTGGTGCCATTGGAGTCCAAAGGTGCTGTCGCAGTTGTAGGCTACGATTACATCAGGTCTTGGAGAGACCAAAAATGGATCAGAGGTGTAAATCTCATCATCAATAGTGGCACTTAATCGAAATTGTCCCACACTATCTGGTGTATTCCATTTATAATATCCTCGATCTAAGTTTAGGTTGTTCGAAATTGTAGTCCAGACTCCGTCAAATTCATAAGCAAGCTCTGCTGTTTTTTTTCCAAAGGTTTCTGTCCAGTAAATCTGATTCTGAGTGCCTGCGATCAAAAGATCGCGGCTTGAGGGGTAATCCCAGGTAAATTCATTGAGATAGTCGTAGTGCCATGCGACATGGACTCTTTGCGAATCTGCATATAGATCGGCAATTAGTTCTAAGGTGTAGGCGTCTTCTGCGAGTGTGTCTGCACTGATCAATTCTACGGTGTTGAGATGATCGATTCCTTTCACTGCTGGTGCGGAAAGAGCCTCTTCGGAAGCTTCACGGTTAAGTACCCATGGGAGCCATTCGCCATCATTTCGGAGTAGCCTGCTATTGATGTTATTCACAAGCGCACTGTCTGCACCTTCATTGGCAGCCGGGTCTGTCCACGCAATGTTGATTCGAAGTTGGTTAATGTTGGCAGGGATATCAATTGGAATCTGGAGGGTGTCTCCATGAATTAAGTCTACGGATCTAAACCAGTCATTCTGAATAACCTCTAATGCTTTAACGGTATTTACTTTGCCGTATCCCGTGATGTAATCCGGACCAGGTGTTCCAATATCCTCAGCACTGGCTATCAGTATGCTTTTAATAAGGCTGGATTCTGGAAAAACGGATTCTTTTTGGCGATAGGCATCTTGTAGCATTGTTGTTATCCCGCTCACAAGTGCGGCGGCATCTGAGGTGCCTCGACCGCCGTAGGCTGTAAGTTCAGGTTTGATTCGACCATCGTAGGCGGGTCCTCTGGAGTTTAAAGCACTGGCTGTAAGCGTCGTATCCACAGCACTTACGGTGATGATGTTTTTGGCTTGCTTAAATGTGCCAGACAGGTTTGCAAAGGGTAATCCGGCATAGGTGCCAGTAAGGGGTGTTTGCGTGCCGGCATTGCCAATGGAGAATACGTGAATCAATGTTGGGAAGTCATTGGCTAGCTGATCGTATGCAGCAGCCTCTACTCCATAGTAGTTTTCTATACCTACTCCATACGAGTGATTTTGAGTAAAAACGCCATTTGATTGGAGTAAGGTCGGATCATCAGGAAGTAGGTTATTGAAGTCAGATGTACTGATGGTGGCAGCAGGAACTACGCCGAGGTTGAAAGGAGATGTGTTTCCCATTCCGGATATGATGGTTGCCATATCAGTGGCATGTTGAGATTCGCTATCAGCCCCAAGCTTCAACTCAATTGATTTCCCTAATAAGTCAATGTCGTCTATGTCAAAACGCCTTTCTTTAATGCATACCACCAGACCATTCCCAGCCAGTTCAGGGTAGAGACATTGTGCTTTTCTTATACGATTGAAAGCAAAGTTTGGGTCATCCAGCACGGATTCTTCCTTGGGAGCGCGGTACATGTCTATGAATTTTGTCTGTGAAGAGCCGGATAACTCTAGAGCTGATTGCCAGGAAGTAACGATGGTATAGGCAAGATGACTTTCATCGCTGTAGAGAATCTTGATGTCATCCCTGAGTTCAGGAATTTTATTGAGTGATACGACAAACGTATCCAGTTCATTTGGGTCCAGTCGGGTCTCTCTAATGGCATCAAAGTTTGGAGAACTTGTCAGTTGTCCAAAAAGCTGGCCGTAGCTCATTAGCCATATGATCGCCCAAATCACTAAACGCATAAAGCGAATATAAACAACTTAAGCAACGTCATTGCTTCCAATAGGTGCCAGGTAATGGAAAGTTCATGATTTGTAAACATTCGTCGATAATAGGTTTCGGTTGATCCTGCAAGAATTCTGATTCATCGAGAAATGGAAGGAACTGAATGGGTGTTTTAGCCAAATAAAATATCTCGAAAGCAATGAATTTATTGAATTAATATTGAATCCAAATATTCTATTGCAGAATTGAATTATTTCAAATACTTTAGGAATATTCTCGAAGAAATTCGAGGAAATGTTAAACCTAATTCAAACGACTGTAAAATGAGAAAAACAAGCTATTTAGCATCGCTTGCTGTGGCAGCATGCATGTTATTCGCTTCATGTTCAAATGAGACTGATGTAGTTAACCAAGATGAGGTTTCTGATGCTGTATTATCAGCGTTGACCAATGCCGGATTCGATGTTGTTAACCAAGCACCTCTCAAATTTGAAAACGGTTACCTCGTAGAAGGTGACATTTACCTAACAGATGCTGACATTGCGTCACTCAGAGTAGGGAACAGACTACCTGTTGAAGAGCAGTACAGCACCGACAACCTTGTTTCAACCACCGGTAGTCGAGTGATTACCATTTATGCCCCTACGGGAAGAAAAGGGTATAGCGCCGGAATGATCGCTGGTCTTGACTTAGCTATTGCAAGATACAATGCTGAAAACCTTGAGGTTTCATTCCAGAGAGTTTCTTCATCTAATTCCGCTGACATTGTCATGACTCGACTTAGCAAAAGAGATGAGAGAAGAGGAGTACTTGGCTCCGCCGGTTTCCCAACATCTTCTGGAGATCCTTATGGGGAGATCAAAATGAGTGGCATTCTTGAATCTTCATACGGATTGAGTACCGGAGGTATCGCTACCATTATTGGTCACGAAATGGGACATTGCATTGGTTTCCGTCACACCGATTTCTTCGACAGAAGCATCTCATGTGGAGGTGGTACTGCTAACGAAGGCGACGGTGGAGTAGGTGCGAACTACATTCCTGGAACTGACGCTGGAGCATCTTTATCTGACAAGTCATGGATGTTGGCATGTACTGATGGAAGTGACAGACCGTTCAACAACGATGATAAAACTGCTTTAGATTACCTATACTAATTAGATAGCCTATTTTCCGACTAATCTTATGTTAAAGGAGCGTTCTTACGCTCCTTTTTCTATGGTCGTTATTTTTTAAAAGGAGCGCCCGTCAGTGTAATTATTCACTTTCATGGGATTTAGCAAACGTGCTTTCCTTATTTTTAGCTTATGAAGATTGCCAATAAGAATATTACAGCTTCATTTAAGAGCAAAGGTGCGGAACTGACAAGCCTGACCATGGAGGGTCGGGAATATATCTGGCAGGCAAATCCAAAACACTGGGGCCGACATGCACCTGTCCTTTTTCCATTTGTCGGGAAACTCAAAAAGGATCAATTTAAGTATCAGGGACTAAGTTATACACTGGGCCAACACGGCTTTGCTCGTGATATGGAATTCGAAATTGTATCGCATGACTCAGATACGGTTTCGTTTAAGCTGCACAGTAGCCCCGAAACCCTGAAAGTATACCCCTTTAAATTTTCTCTGGTCATTACGTATGAACTGATAGGTTCAAGCCTCAAGACAACTTATTCGGTTGCAAATCATGGGAAAGACACCATGTGGTTTTCTATTGGCGGTCATCCAGCATTCAAGTGCCCGATGACTGATGAGGAGACACGCTCTGATTATTGGCTTGAGTTTGAATATGCGGAGAACCTGGAAACACATCTAATTGATGGAGGGTTACTATCAGATCAAACCGAAAAGGTCAACTTATTGGAAAATAAGCTTCCCATTAGAACAGAACTATTCGATAAAGATGCTTTGGTTATCAAAGACTTTAAATCAAGATTCGTTAGCCTGGCCAGCGCCAAGGGAAAGTGGTTAACATTTCACCTAGAAGGATTTCCATACCTGGGTATTTGGTCCAAGGATCAAGAGTCGCCATTTGTCTGTATTGAGCCATGGTATGGACATGCAGACAGTACCAATCATGATCAGGAACTAACTACCAAAGAGGGGATCATGCCTCTCAAACAAAAGGAGTCGTTTACTTGTCATTACATCGTTGAACTTCACTAAAAAAACCAGAATTCGAATGAGAAACATACCCGTTTTGACCTTTCTGTTGTTGGTGCTCACCTTCAACGCCTTTGGTCAGGTAGACCTTGCCTATTATTTACCTACAGATGTATCGTATGATCAATCGATTCCTACTCCGAAAGAGGTTTTGGGATACGAAGTGGGCGAATGGCATGTAAGTCATGATCAGCTGATTTATTACATGCGAACATTGTCAAAGTCGTCTGAGCGAATTGTGCTTCAGGAATTTGCTAAAACCTATGAAGATCGACCGTTGATGCATTTGATCATTACGGCACCAGAGAATCATTCGAATCTGGAGGAAATACGCCAACAACACGTTGCGCTGACAGATCCCAGCTCTGGTGTGAGCCCTGAGGAAGTCAAGCTCGTGCATTGGATGGGGTATAGCATTCATGGAAATGAAGCTAGTGGATCGAATGCGGCCCTTGTCGCTGCCTATTATCTCGCTGCGGCACAAAGCCCTATGATCAACGATGTTCTTGAAAATACAGTGATTGTATTCGATCCCTCTTATAACCCGGATGGATTGCAGCGCTTCAGTACCTGGGTGAATATGCACAAGTCGTCCAATCTGGTTCCAGATCCTGCGGCCAGAGAATTTGATGAAATGTGGCCTGGTGGTCGTACAAACCATTACTGGTTTGACATGAACCGGGATTGGATGCCTGTACAGCTTCCAGAGTCGAAAGGAAGAATTGCACAGTTTCACAATTGGAAGCCCAATGTGCTGACAGATCATCATGAAATGGGGACAAACAGTACGTTCTTTTTTCAACCAGGGATATTGTCTCGCAAGAACCCATTGACCCCAATGGCAAATGTGCGAATGACTGAAAAAATAGCGGAGTATCATGCCAGCATGCTGGACAGTATTGGTTCTTTGTATTACTCTGAAGAAAGTTTTGATGATTACTATGTCGGTAAGGGATCTACTTATCCAGACCTCAATGGAGGCGTAGGAATTTTATTCGAACAAGGAAGCGCAAGAGGTCATTTGCAGGAAAACCAGTTTGGAACCATCTCATTTCCTCAGGCGATTCTAAATCATTTCACCACATCGCTTTCTACACTTCGGGCTGTTCATCAAATGCGCGGAGAGTTACTCTCCATGCAAAATGACTTTTACAAAGAATCGCTTCGAATGGCAGGTAATGATGCGGTGAAAGCCATTGTATTTGGATCGGAGAAAGACCCAATGCGCTCATTTCACTTAATGGATTTAATCAACCAGCACGACATTGCTATTCATCCCGTCAAAGGATCTATTAAAAAGAACGGCAAATCCTTCGCAGAGGGCAGCTACATCGTGCCGCTAAATCAACCTCAGTATCGATTGATTAAATCCATGTTTGAGAAGCGGACAGCATTTCAGGACAGTTTATTTTATGACGTATCTACCTGGACCTTGCCTCTGGCTTTTAATCTGGACTATGCAGAACTTAGCGCTAAGGATTACAGCAGTTCTAATTTGGGAGAACTTATTTCGGAATCTCCAACTACCCCAAAGGGAACGGTTTCTGGTAATTCTGATTATGCGTACATCTTCGAACCCTATGGATACTATACACAGCGCGCCATCATGCGGCTTGTGGAGGAAGAAGTAGTTGTTGAGGTTTCTCATGCACCACATGGAACGTCGACTCAGACTTTTGCTCGTGGATCCATTGTGATTCCGGTAGGGATTCAGCGTGAAAAAAAGGAGAAGATTGACAATCTGGTAAAAGTGATTGCAGAAGAAGATGGCATTGACGTGTATGCCTTAAATACAGGCCTATCGACAGCAGGCTCTGACCTGGGAAGTAGAGAATTTGAAGTTTTAGAAAAACCTGAAGTAGCGGTTCTGGTGGGAGATGGTGTCAGCAGCTATGAAGCTGGAGAAGTGTGGCATCTGTTGGATCAGCGCTATGGCATGCAAGTTACGTTGCTGCCTGTTGCTTCCGTAAATCGGGATATATCCAGATACAACAAATTGATCTTTCCGAATGGGTCCTATCGAGACATTTCGGCTAGAGGCATTGATAACCTGAAAAAATGGGTGTCATCTGGCGGTGTTATTGTCACCTGGAAAAATGGCGGAAAATGGTTGGCCGATAATGAGATTTCAGGAGCTAAATACGTGTCTCCAGAAGAGGATAAAGAGGGATACAAGCGCTACGTTGACTTAAGTCAGACAAGAGGTGCTCAAGTCATTGGCGGAACCATTTTCGAAGCAAAACTGGATTTGGGTCACCCGATAACCTATGGACTAGTAAGTGAAACAATTCCTCTTTTTAGAAATCATTCGTTGATGATGGAGAAGTCAACTAACCAATACGCTAACCCAATCGTGTACACCGACGCCCCGTTATTGAGTGGCTATGTGTCTGAAGAGAAGCTGGCAGAATTGAAATCTACTCCAGCGATAACCATTTCTCAAATGGGTCGGGGAAGAGTCATTAACTTTACGGATAATCCGAACTTCAGAGCCTTTTGGTACGGCACCAACAAGCTTTTTATGAACGCCCTTTTCTTTGGGCAAACCATAAGCTCAGGAGCGGCGGAGTAATGAAATTTTCTTAACGGATTTGCGTTAACTGGATATGATGCAACATAGACATTCGCCTATACTGCTAACCATTGTATTGATGGTCATAACATGTGTGCCCCAAGCTCAGGAGATCACTTCTGTAGATGAGTTGTTTCAGACCAAATACGAGACTCCTCTTTCGATAGATGCCGAACAGGATCTGGAGCGGACAGACAAGGATGATGACGATTCCAAAAAGAAGAAGAAAGAGAAAAAAGTTAATCCGAAAATCTACTACGGGATCAAAACCAAACGTGGGTTTGCTAAAACGGGTTTTGGAAACCGGACAACAGTGGAGCTTTTTCATTATTTGAAAGACAAAGATTACGTGGGGCCGGATGAGTATGCGCGTGATTTTTACTGGTATGATTTCAAGAAAAAGAAAATTGTCAATTCACTCAATGTCAAAAAAGATTATGCTGGAGTGCTTCATGGTCATTATGAAAAGAAAATGGGAGATCAGACGCTGGAGGAAGGGCATTTCTACTACGGCATGAAGCATGGCCGGTGGGTCAGATACAATCGCTCAGATATCTTGATGGATAAGGAGATTTATTGGAAAGGTTGGCCAAAAGAATCACGTTTGGCATACTATGATTTTGATCGAGAAAAACTGAAAGAAATGATTCCTGTCCACTTTGGTGAGCGACAAGGCGAGTACTTTGCATACCATGAGAACGGAAACCTGGCAGTGGTTGGGCATTACCAGTTTGATAATAGGGTGGGCATCTGGCGCGAGTACTATGACAATCGACGAGTCAAGCGTGAAGTGGTTTATCCACTGGAGCCATTCGATGAAACTCCACCTTACATCAGCAAGGAATGGGACAAGGAAGGTCACATCATCTATGATCGCAAACGATACAATGCCCGGGTGAATTAGAATTTAATCAGCGATTGTCGGGCAAACATGCAAATGATCGCTGTGGCAACGAATAGTAAACCAGCTTCCCATCCTATCCAAAGAGCACCAATAGTGTAAATAATCGTCCACCAGATTAAATGAAATAATCCTCCGCCAAGGTATTTTAGCGATACCTTGAAAACAGGGTCTTTTACCAGTTTCAATAACTTTTTCACGCCGAGCAACGCCGGCAAATTAAAGATCGAGAAAAAAGCAATCAGCATTTTTGTGAAGAAGTTCTTCGTTCGGGGTTTTACCACTTCAAAGTGATCTCCACGGCCCATTTTTTTGAGTTCATCAAAGGACAAGGATTCGTGCTTGGGCTGAAAAATCCATTCCTTTTTCTGCTCATAGAATTCGTCTTTTTCAGGAAGAATGAGTGTATCCTTCATAGCCTCAGACAGGTCCTGCTTCAATTTATTGTAGCCTTTCTGCTTGTGCTCTCGATACAATTCCATGTATTCGTTCAGCGCAATAGGATCTCCATAGTTGAGAAATAATCTTGCTAGCGGTCGGCTGTGAGACAGGTAATTGATTCCCACGGGTACAATGTAGATTTTCTTCTCAGGATCGATCTGATCTCTGGCATCTAGGGCCAGGCGTGCAGTACCTTTGGATAAAGGTCTTAGGAAATGCTCTTTGCCATGATTCCCTTCTGGAAATATTAGGATTACTTTCTCTTCAGAAAGCATCTTGAAGCAGGTATCAAATACCGCATCGTTTTGCGAAAGGCTTTGAATCCCGTCCCTGATCCGGTAGATCGGCATCATGTTTAGAGATTTCAGGATGGGATTGGTCCATTTATTAAATACATCAGCTCTTGTGAGAAATGAAACTGGCTTTTTCGTATACACACCTGCCACCACGGCGTCCATAAAAGCGCCTTGATGATTAGGGGCTAACAAAACAGCCCCATCTTTTGGAAACTTTTCTTTCCCAATGATCTTGACTCCTCCAAAGAAGATCTTCAATCCTATCCAACCTGTTATCTTAACGAGGTAGTAAAACCAGTGTGCGTTCATTTTGCTATAACTGTCGAAACTCTATAATTCCACCAATAGGCCAGAGACATGCCTGATATGATGTGCCAAATGCCCCACCATGCCGCCACGATAGCCATGCCACCGAGCCCCTGAAAAAAGGCAAATATAAGGAGTAATCCGAGTCCTGAATTTTGGATGCCAGTTTCTATGGCCAATGACCTTCTGTCAGGTTCGCTAAGCTTGAATAATCGACCAAGCTGGTATCCGGTGGTAAGTGCGATGGCATTGTGTAGCAATACCAGCAAAATTACCATATGGATGTAATCCAGGAAGATGTCGATATTGGCCGTAAAGGCCAGAATAACGATGGCTGCAAAGATCAGGATTGATCCATAGTGCATGTAGGGGTGAAGTGTTTGCGCAGCTTTAGGAAATTTATGGCGGAAGGCCATACCCAAAATAATCGGTATCCCTAAGATGATAATGATGGTTTGTAGTACGTCCCAAAAATTAAGACTCACTTCAGTCAATAACTGCGATGTGGGTTCATACATACTTGCCCAGAAAGCTAAATTTATAGGCGTCATGAAGATGGCCAGCACACTGGAAATGGCTGTAAGACTTACAGACAAAGCAATGTTACCTTTAGCCAGAGCAGAGAAGAAATTAGAAATGTTTCCTCCTGGGCATGCTGCCACCATCATCATTCCCAGCGCAAAACTTGGCCGTGGCTCCAATAGCCAGATGACCACAAAGGTTAGGAAGGGCAGTACGACAAATTGGGAAAGTACACCCACAAAAGTTCCTAGTGGATTGGAAAGGACCAATTTGAAATCCTCAATAGTTAGTTTTAGGGCTACACCAAACATGATGATTCCCAAACTAATATTCAGAATGAGGATGTTCTGTTCTGAAAAATTGAGGCTTATGTTATCTATCGATTCCATTACTAAACCTTGCAATATAAAATTTTCTGATCAAATCCGATGATTAGATTAGCTGGAAGCTCATTATGATAGGAATCAACTATTTAGACTCTTAGAGGTGTTATATTTAGCAGGTCAATCATGCGAACACACTTATTTTTATATCTATTGGTCTTATCTCTTAGCATAGACCTCTCCAGCCAGTCCAGTGCCATTGATGATCCGATGGATTTAAGAAATCATGATTTTGACACTGATCAAATCATAAGCCTTGATGGTCAGTGGTCTTATGCAGACTCCTGCTTGTATCCCTCGGAGTGTAATCCAACCATCTCAGTTGATGTGCCCAATGTTCGGTTGGACGAAATGGGGTTCCCGAGCTTTGGATATGGGACTTTTTACCTGGAGTTTATTGTAGACCATGAACTCCCTTTAATGCTTAAGGTTTTTGATCAATTTAGTGCTTATGAGGTCTATGTAAATGGTGAGCTGATCGGGAATGTTGGAGTCTCAGGACCCGATAAGGAAAGCACCACGCCTGGGCGTCAAATGTTGTATTTACCGCTACATGATTTATCCAGCGACACGGTGCGTTTGGCCATTGCGATATCCAATTTTTCGCATCATAAGCGAGGAGTAGGTGGTAAGGTTCTTTTAGGGTTAGAAAAGGCCGTGCTTCATCAGAAGTTTTTGGATGATTCCTACGACATGTTTCTGACCGGATTCCTGATTTTGGCCACCTTTTTCTTTTTAGGCCTCTTCTTTAATGGCAGGCAGGATTATGCCATACTTTATTTTGCGCTTTTCACTCTGGTATATGCCTATCGTATTGTTGGCTGGCACAACTACGTGCTTCATGACATGATCAACATCCCTTACCGGCTAGGGCTCATATTTGAATACAGTACGTTTTATCTCAGCGGGGCCTTTTTCGCGATGTATTTGGAGAAATTATTTCCGCATGAAGCACCAAAAGTACTTACCCGTATTTTTGCTTATTTGTCTATCGCCTGGACATTTTCTACGCTTCTTCCTGTTCAGATCTTGACCCAATTTAACATTCCGTATCTCTACATTTTATTAGTGGGGATATTTCTCATGGTTGGTATTTTGATCAAGGCTGTTCTGAATAAACGCCCGGGTGCCAGGTATTCGCTTTATAGTGTCATGGGTGTTTTGGCAGTTTTTATATTCAAATCACTAAACTACTTACACGTAGTAGAAGAAAACAGACTCGTTTCCATTGCGGGAGAGTTGATTTTTTTCATTTTTCAGGCATTGATACTATCGCGAATTTTCACAGAAAATTGGCGACAAGCTAAGCTGGAGGCCGAGCAACTGGCAGTGGCCAAGTCGGATTTCCTTTCGGTGATGAGCCATGAGATCAGGACTCCATTGAATGCGGTGATCGGTACGGCTTATCACCTCATGGAGAGTGACCCAAAACCGGATCAGGTGGATGACCTTAAACGCCTCAGAAACTCAAGCGAAAACTTGCTTTCTCTGATCAACAATGTCCTTGATTACAACAAGATCGAGTCTGGAAAGATCGAACTGGACCAGTCATTTGTTTCATTGAAATCTTACTGCGAGACACAGGTTTCGCTCCTGCAGCCACTTGCGGATCAGAAAGGAATTGTGCTTAAACTGATGTGCGATCAGGACTTACCTGAGCAGGTTTGTATTGATCGTATCCGAGTAGGTCAGGTGCTTACCAATCTGATAGGAAACGCCATCAAGTTTACCATTGAAGGGCATGTAATTTTGAGAGTAGCTCTTCTTCGTGAAAGTGATGTTGATATTGACATGCGATTGGAAGTGGAAGATACGGGCAGTGGGATTGCAGCGAAGGATATTCAAAAGATTTTTGGTGCGTTTGAGCAATCGAACAATAGCCTAACCAGAGAGTATGGGGGTGTTGGTCTCGGACTGGCGATTAGTAAAAAGCTAATTGAACTCATGGGGTCAACTATTGAAATTAAGAGTGAACCCGGAATTGGCTCCAAATTTTCGTTTGTCCTAACCTGTCAAAAAATGGATGAAGTGAAATTGCATGTTCAATCAAAGGAGCCGGTGGATTTGTCTTCCTTAAAAGTGCTTTTGGTAGAAGACAATGAAATGAACGTGCTGATTGCTAAAAGACAGCTAGAAAAGCGAGGCATTCAAGTGGTGGTGGCATCTAGTGGAGCTGAGGCGTTGGCTCAGGTCGGTAAAGAGTCTTTTGATTTGATTTTAATGGATTTGCAGATGCCGGTGATGGATGGGTTTGAAGCTACACTAAAGCTCCGTGAAATGGGATTTGACAAACCGATCATTGCCCTGACTGCCGCTTCAGTCACTCCTAAAGAACTGAAAGAAAAGCATTTGGACGGTATGCTACCGAAACCATTTAGTCCTGAGGATTTGATGGATAAGTTGAAGCAGTTTGCGGAAAAATAAGTTTATGAAATTACGGGAAAGGGTTTTTAGATTACTCCAGCCGTCAAAAAAGCGTGATGCTAGTTATTATGTGGATTTGACGATTATGATTTTAATAGTGCTAAGTGTAATTGATATAATTCTTGAATCTGAGGAGGCTATTAAGACAGAGTTTGGTGTTTATTTTACAGTATTTGAGATTTGTACTGTGATCGTATTTTCTGTTGAGTATTTACTAAGATTATGGACTTGTGTTGAAGACCCCAAATATTCTGGGATTTTGGGAAGGTTAAGGTACATGACCTCATTCATGGCATTAATTGATTTATTGGCGATTGCCCCTTTTTACCTTCCATTCATCGGTGTGGATTTAAGAATGTTGAGATCATTGAGGCTGTTTAGGGTTTTTCGATTATTCAAAATGGCCAGATATACTAGTGCTTTTGAAATGATTAAGAAAGTGTTGGTAAACAAAAAAGAAGAATTGATAATTACTATGATCTTTATACTTATTGCACTTGTCGTTATTTCTACCTTAATGTTCTATTTTGAGAGAGAAGCACAACCTGAACAGTTTTCAAGTATAGCTAAGTCACTTTGGTGGGGAGTTGTAACCTTAACTACTGTTGGATATGGTGACGTATATCCAGTTACTGTAGGGGGTAAAATACTTAATGGAATAGTAACCTTACTTGGCATTGGTTTAATAGCCCTTCCGTCGGGAATTCTTGCTTCAGGGTACACAGAGGAAGTTGTTAAGAGAAGAAAAACTAAAGAATAATATTACCCATCAATCTAAATCGGTTAGAAAAGATTTAGCGTTAGTATAAAAACCCGAAGACTCCTCTTGCATTTCCATTAAGGTATTTTCCATGCTTTTTTGTCGATCTAGCATAAATTGGAATTTAGCTTCAGATACGTTTTTGTGCTTATCAAAGCGTTTAATTAGTTCTTTAATGGTGTCACTCATAGTCCAGTTAATTTAGTTAAACATAAACGAAGCTAACCTACGAATCGTTTTATAAGCCCCTCATCTGATAACTCTTTGGTTGAGTGAATGAACGAATTCCCTGGTAGGATAAAGTAGACCCGAGACCTGAGTTTTTCCTGCCAGACCAGGGTGTATTGGGGCTTACCCGATCACAGCAGTTCCAATAGACCGTTCCGACATTTAACTGATCCAGAAGTTTTCGGGCTCTGTTTTCATCAGAAGAATAAACAGCTGCTGTCAGGCCATAAGGAGTATCATTCATTAAGGTCAGCGCCTCCTTATCCGTGCTTACTTTTTGAATCCCGATTATTGGACCGAACGATTCCTCTTTCATCAGACCCATGTTGTGAGTGACTTGTGTGAGCACCGTGGGGTTCAGGTAATAGCCTTTAGAATCTGGTCGGTCACCACCAAGAATCACCTCGGCTCCTTTGCTTTTTGCCTCATTTATCTGGTTGAGAATGATGTCTATTTGTTGCGCACGAGTAAGCGGACCTGTGAAAGTCGATTCATCCATAGGGTCTCCTATTTTGTACGTTTTCACCTCAGCGACAAAGTGCGCCACAAACTCATCGTAAATCCTCTCGTCTACGTAGATGCGCTCCACTGCACAGCAGCTCTGTCCATTGTTGTAAAAGGCGCCTTCTGCGGCATTGATAGCCGCTTGGTTAATGTCCTGAACATCGTCCATGACATACAGTGGGTCTTTTCCTCCGAGCTCCAACTGAACCGGAACAAGCCTATGCGCAACAGTAGTAGCGATGTGAACGCCAGTTTTATGAGAGCCTGTAAAATAGTAGCCATCCAGATCTGCTTCCAAAAGATGCTGCCCTACAGATCCCGCACCGATTACTGTTTCAAAAACATCTTTTGGTACTCCAGCTTGATGAAGCAACTCCTTGAATTTTAACCCCGTGAGGCTGGCATATTCGGAAGGCTTGTAGAGCACCGCATTCCCAGCAACCAGGGCATAGAGAAATACATTGTAACCCACATTGTAAGGGAAATTCCAGGCAGAGATATTGGCAATAACTCCCAGAGGTTCATAGGTGATCGATTCAATGACTTCTCCTGAAGCGATCTTTTCAGAGCTTAGCCATTTCTTTGCGTTGCTCTTTAAGTGTTCGATTCGATTGAGTGATCCGGTCACTTCTCCCTTCGACTGGGTGATGGGTTTCCCAGTTTCTTTTGTCAGTATCTCAGCCAGTTCATCTGCATTGGCTTTAACCAGGCCACCAAATCGTATAATGATTTCAAGGCGTTCATCGATGGTTTTTTGAGACCAAAGTGCTTGTCCCTTTTTCAGCTGGTTTAATTTCTGTGCTATAGACGTCTGGGTGTCTTCCGTTAGGTCTTTAATGATTTCTTCTGTAGCTGGATTAATTACTTGCATTATTGATCCGATTTTAATGATCGTACTTGTGATAAAAAGAATTCGTAAAGGGTGTCCGCATTGATCACGGTTTCTTTGAGTGTGTCGGAAAACTCAGGATGCCATTGGACACCCATCACCCACCCTTCAGGAGCTTTGGTATAGCCAATCGCTTCAATGATCCCATCATTTGGGCTTTCGGCCAATATTTCCAAGCCTTTTCCCAATGCCTTAACCGATTGGTGGTGAACACTGTTTATCCGATGATTGGGGTCATCCTTGTAAATTTTTTCTAAGATTTTATCAGCAGTAAATTGAATGTCGTGGTATAAAAAGTCATATGCATCTGCATCGCGGTGTGTGAGGACCTCTTCCAGTTGGGTGTCCGTATCTTGATAAAGCGTTCCGCCAAAGTAAACATTCATCAATTGCATGCCACGACAGATGGCTAGAATTGGTTTTTTGCTAGCCAATGCAAGGTCAAACAACTTGAGTTCGTATTTGTCTCTGATCGGATCTCCTTTCCATCGACCAATGGGTTTTTCGTTGTAGGCTTCAGGTGCTAGATCGGTACCACCCTGAAATACAAATCCGTCCATTTCATCAATGAGAGGATGCAATAGACTATCCTCAATATCTGGTATTAACACTGGTAAAACACCGATCTTGGTTAAGTAACGAGCCATATCGTTTTCCAGATAGGTCAGTGTTTTTGGTCCGAAAACCGGACGCTCCTGATCAGGATACATGAAACAAGCAGAGATGCCGATTTTGAGCATTGTTAATATGCTTTTTGATATAGTGACTTGAAATCTTCCAGCTTTACTGGTTTTGGGTTGTTTGGGTGTGCAAAGTCGGCGATGGCTAACTGCGCTAAGGGCTCAAGGTGTTCTTCTTTCACCGCAATGTCTCTGAGTTGAGTAGGGATTTGTAGGCGTTGATTTAATTCAAACAGAAAGTCGACGACTCGTTCTCCATCTCCATCTATTACTCCGAGAAATTCAGCCATTTTATCAAATCGTGCTTCAAACCCAGAGTAGTTAAAAGCCATTCCATAGGGAAGGTTTACGGCATTGGCCAAGCCATGATGCGTGTCTAGCAAACTGGATAAAGGATGTGCCATGCTATGCACCACACCCAGCCCTTTCTGAAAGGCAATAGCGCCCATCATGGACCCCATGAGCATATCTGATCGTGATTGAATGTCTGGATGATTTGTCGCTTTTTCAATGGACCGGGCAATTAGAGCCATTCCCTCCAGCGCAATGCCATCGCACATCGGATGGTAGTTCTTTGCCAGATACGCTTCCATGTTGTGTGTCAGCGCATCCATTCCTGTAGCTGCAGTGACATGTGGTGGCAACTCCATGGTCAATTCCGGATCAGCAAATACCTGTCTGGCCATAAGTTTAGGAGCAAAGAGAATACGTTTCTTTTTACTTTCATCTTCAGAAATGATTGCACTTCGGCCCACTTCACTGCCAGTACCGGCAGTAGTTGGAACTGTTACAAAATAGGGAACTGCTTCCGTCACGTATTGGTCGCCCCCGATCAGATCATCATAGTCGAAGAGGTCCCGATGATGGTTGATTCGAAGAACGATCGCTCGTGCAACATCCAGCGCTACTCCACCTCCTATACCAACAACACAATCGCAACCTGATTCGTGGTAAAACTGTCCCCCTGCCAGCACATCAGATTTGACTGGGTTTTTATGCATGTCCGCATATACATCTGCTGCCAGGTTATTGGCTGCCAGTGAGCTCACAATCTCTTTGAAAAAGTCTAGCTCAGACACCACTGGGTCCGTAACCAGCAATGGATGTCTTAGTCCCTGACTAGTCAGGTGAACGGCCAGTTCATCAATAACTCCGGCACCAAATCTGATGGGGCAAGGAAAGTTGAAATTAAGTCGATTTGGCATGTCCATAGCACAAAATTGTATCGAGTTAAGTTAGGCGTTTTTATTGGTAAACAGAAACCACAAATAGGTGGCTAGCATGATCAAAACATAGATTCCAGCAAGCTTCAGATTGTATACAGTCATCGCTATTAAGGCCAGCGTAGCGATGACCAGAGCGGTTGCAGGAAATAGCGGGTAAAGTGGTACTTTGAAAGGGCGCTCCATGTCAGGTTCATTCTTTCGTAATTGAAAAAACGCAATCATGGAGATGATGTACAGTGTCAGCGCCCCAAAGCAGGCAATGGTGATAATTTCTCCGGTTTTACCGGACATTAGCGCGATGATTCCTATGATCATATTGATGATGAGCGCATTGGCTGGGGTGCTGGTTTTCGGGTGCACTTTGCCCAATGATTTGGGGATGTACCCAACTCGTCCGAACTCAAATGTAGACCGTCCGGCCGCTAAAATGATCCCATGAAAAGAAGCGACTAACCCAAACAACCCAACCGTAATTAACAGGTGATATAAGAAATGTCCATTGCCTACCAACTTGGCTAAAGCCAATGGTAGTGGGCTGTCCGATGCTTCTGTGCTTCCCGGAGGATAAACGACCGATTCCCATCCATCCACTCCGACTGCCGATACGAAGGTGAGTAAACATAGAACGACCAGTGTTACAATGGCGGATCCAAACCCAATCAATACACTACGCTGTGGATTTCGTGCTTCCTCTGCGACATTGGCAACTCCCTCAATGGCCAGGAAAAACCAGATAGCAAATGGGATCGCTGCAAACGCACCTAGATAACCATTGGGCAACGCATTCATTTTAAGGTTCTGCCATTCTACGTTGGGGAGACAGACTCCTGCGAAAATGAGGAGTTCTGCCACAGCCAAAATGGTAATGACTAGCTCAAATATCGCAGCAGCTTTTACTCCTACAATATTTAATCCGGTAAAGATCAAGTAGGCGAAAACTGCAATGTAGATGGTATCTATTTCTGGAATGAAAATATGAAAATAAGCGCCAATGGCAGCAGCAATGGCAGGAGGAGCAAAGATGAACTCTACGTTTTGGGCCATGCCGGCCAGAAACCCAAGGTTCTTTCCCAATGCTCGATCTGCATAATCAAATGCACCTCCAGCCTTCGGTATGGCGCAAGCCATCTCCGTGTAGCTAAAGGTGAAAGTGATGTACATGATGATGATGAAAAATGTAGCGATCGCCAGCCCCAGCGTACCACCTTCAGCAAGGCCGAGGTTCCACCCAAAGTACATGCCGGAGATGACGTAACCAACTCCAAGGCCCCATAGCATTAACGGACCGAGTGTTTTCTTAAGCGCGGAAGAATTGGAAGTGTCAGACATACTGGCTTTTATTTCTAAAAATAAGGAGTTAGACATTCATTATTTCAATGTGAATGATAAATTATTGTCAATTCGAAAAATGAATTCTTGCTATATTGAAATATTATTAATCATCTAAATAGATGACTGCTGGTATGACATTAGCTGATGACTATCAATTGCTGATTCGGGAGCTTGCCACCTTCAAATCTCTTTCTGAAGAGGAGGAAGAGCTGATCAAATGTAGTTTTAATCGAGTGGAGGTAAGTAAGAACGAACTGCTGATAAGACAGGGAGAGCTTGTTAACCACCTCTACTTTGTTAACTCCGGGTATCTGCGAGCATTTCACATTGGTATGAATACAGGAGAAGAGTATACTATTTCGCTCATACCGCCGGGCAAAATGGTTTCATCATACGAAGGCTTTCAAAAAGGTGTAAAAGCACCTGAGTCCATCCAGGCTCTTAGTGCGTGTGAGTTGATACAAATCTCGAAACGAGACTATGACGCATTGTATGAGCGGATCAAGTCCTGGCCGGAGTTCTGCAATAGTTTTTATGAAGAGATAATTCTATCATCGGGTGAGCGACTTTTGGACATGCAGCGTTTAAGTGCCAGAGACCGGTACGAAAAACTGGTTAGAAAGAACCCCGATTTAGCCATGAACATACCTGTAAAGTATTTGGCCTCATATATTGGCGTACAACCACAATCTCTAAGCAGAATCAGAGCTCAACGAAAATAACATAGGTGATTTTTTCAGCGCATCCTCTCATCTAGTTTAGCTGAAAAAATAAAATAACTATGATTATTCCAATTAGCATTTGGCCAGCACATATGATGAATTGTTTTTTAATCAAGGGAGATAATGGGCACATTTTAGTCGATACGGGTATACCAGGTAGTGCAGACAAAATTATGGAAGCCATTCACAATGCCGGCCTTGATCCTCATGATATCAAATTGATAATTGTAACACATAGCCATATTGATCATTTTGGAAGTGTGGCAGCACTGAAGAAAAGGCTAAAGATTCCAGTATTGGCTCATGCCGAAGACACACCGTTTTATCAAAAGGGGATGGCCAATGTAGCTTCCATGAAACCCACAATAGCTTGGGCCAGACTCTTTAAAAAGATGGTAAAAGATTTAAAAACACATCCATTTACTCCGGATATTGTAATGAAAGAGGGAAGTTATTCTTTGGCTGATTGGATAGGAGGTACTCAGGTGATTCATACGCCTGGGCATACTCCTGGCTCATTATCTATAGTTCTTGATAACGGAGAAGCAATCATCATGGATATGATGGCAGCAGGAATAGGGCTTGGCGGCGTTTTGTTCCATTCGCGAGTGAAGCATCCTGCTTTTCATGATAATTTATCAGCATTAAAGAAGAGTTTTGATAAGGTTCTGTCATTAGATATTAATAAATTCTATCTGGGACATGGTAAGCCAGTAAATCGCACACAGGTGCTCAAGTATGTTGATCGCTATCTATGATGTGAGGTAATCGAGCGCTTCTTTTTTTTTATCGTAAAATTTCTTAGCATCACCTACAATCCGATTATGGCTTTGGAGAAAAGTCTCTTAGCTCTAGACGTGCCTAAAACGGCGATTTTGGAAGGGATATGCTTGAGTTTTTGACTCATTTTACGAAGAAATATTCTCACCGAAACTGGTAATCCACTTCTTTAACATGGATTAAACGTGCATTGGGTTTATTACCTCTAATAGTATTTTTTGAAGAAATTGGACCACCTTGAGCATTAGATCATCATAAAATCGCGAAGTGCGGGCGCCCTAGAATATCACTCATATTTTAACGCATTGACCGGGTTGGTCCTACTCGCACGCAGTGCATGATAGGCTACTGTCAACACAGCGACCATGATGGCAATGATGGTTGTAACTATGGGAATGATGACTGTAACGTCTATTCTGAAAGCGAAATCATCCAGCCATAGATCCATGAGGTACCATGCCACTGGAGAGCCAATAATAGCTGCCAACATTACCAGTATGGTAAACTCTCGCGTAGTTATTCGGATGATAGAGAAGACGGAAGCACCTAATACCTTACGCACGCCAATTTCTTTGGTGCGCTGCTGTATGGTGAAGGCAGCAAGTCCAAATAGTCCCAGACAGGAAATGAATATGGCTACTATGGCAAAAGTGTTAAAGAGGCGGGCGGTTTGAGCTTCACTTTCATAAAACTCCTTCCATCGGTCATCTACAAATTTGTATTCAAATGGGTAAGCAGGCGCGAACTCCTGATAGATTGATTGGAGAATGGTGATTCCTTCCCTGTTTTTTCCTGGCTGTGCTCTTATTACAAGGTAATTGAACCAGTCTGTATCATGCAGCATGAGCAATGGATGAATTTTGCTCCTGGAGCTGGTAAAATTAAAGTCTTCAAAAACCCCAATTACTTTTCCGTTGCGCTCACCCCATAGTGTTACACTCTGATCCACCACCTCTTCAGGTGAGAAACCCATCGCTCTGGCCCCAGCTACGTTCACCATAAAGTGCAGCGTGTCACTAGTATATTTCTTGTCAAAGCTACGGCCTGCAGCCAACGGAATATCAAACGTCTCTGTCCAGGTATTGTCGATAGATAAGTTGCTGAATAAAATTTTTGATTGCGGATCTTTTCCCGGCCAGTCAAAACCCCACGTGGAGTTGCCAAACCCAAGCGGAGGCTGACTCATGGCTGTCACCATTTTGATGTCTGGATTTTTGGAGAGCTGGTCTTTGATGATCTCATATTTGTCATTCATGTTCTCATGCATTTCCACATAGATCAAGCCTTCCTTATTAAATCCAGTTTCCTGGTTTTGAACAAATACCAATTGCTCATAAACCACGATTGTACAGAAAATCATGATGATAGACAGAATGAACTGGGTGGTAACAAGTGCTTTTCTAAAACGAGAAGCACCTCGACCACTCTTTATCTGTCCTTTTAATACACTGGCGGGTTGAAATTTGGAGATATAAAAGGCCGGATAGCTGCCAGATGCCAGGCCTGTGATGAGCACAAGTCCAATAAGGAGCAGCGCCATATCACTATCCAAATTAAAAGCGATGGATTTGTCGGTTAGCGCATTGAAGGGTTCAATGAGGATGAAAACAATAATCATCGCGATGAGTCCAGAGAAGGAGGCGAAAATGACTGACTCGCTTAGAAACTGAGCAATTAGGTTGGATTTATAGGCGCCAACTACTTTTCTGAGTCCGACTTCTTTCGCCCGTTTCACCGCTTGGGCAGTTGCCAGATTCATGAAATTGATACAAGCAATTAGCAAGATGAAAAAAGCAATGATGGTGAAGATTCGAACGTATCGGATTCTGCCACCATCTGCTACTCCATTGTCCCAGTTGGAGTACAGGTGCAATCGACTCAGTGGATGCAGAAAGAGCTGAATGGCATTGTCATTATTTTTTTCTTCAAGAAGGTTGGTGATCTTCTGCGAAAATCCTTCCCAGTTTACTCCAGGAGCAAGTTCTATCAAACATCGTACATTATTGTTTCCCCACTGATGTAGCCATTGAGCATTGTCCTCCCAGAAGAATTCGAAGTTTACCAGGTAGTCAAAATCGCCATAGGAGGTATTTTCTGGCCACTCTTTGATCACTCCAGATACAGTGAAAAGATCTTCATTGTTTAGTTTAATTGTCTTGCCAACAGGGTTCTCATCTTTGAAGTATTTCTGTGCCAGTTTTTCTGTCAGAACCAGCGAATTTTTCGTGGTGTAGGGTTCTTCTGGATTTCCATGAATAAAATCGAAAGTGAAAATCTTGAAAAAATCCGCATCAACATAGCGTCCTTGTTCATAGAAGGATCGGTCATCTACGGTGAATAAGTTTTCGGATTCCCAGGTAAGTCGTGACGAATGAACCACTTCCGGGTAGGCTTCTTTGAGGTGCGGGCCTAGAGGTCCAGGTGTCGAGAAAGTTGTACCGATCCGGTCTTCATAATTTTGGTTTTCCATCACCTGGTAGATGTCGTCAATTTTTTCATGGTAGGTATTAAAATTGATTTCGTCTTGCACCCAGAGTAAGATCAGAATGGCACAAGCCAGGCCAATAGCTAATCCCAAAATATTGATGACGCTATACACCTTATTTCTGCGAATGGTGCGGAGAGCAACCTTGATGAAGTTCTTAATCATGGTGAGGGTTAGTTGGTAAACAATCGAATAAAGTACTTTCCCTTAAACGAAAGGTTGCATTTGAAAGAAGAATTATGTGTGAAAAGTGGTGAAGTTGAGATTTTAGACTTCTTGTCACAGGGTCATGTTGCCATTCATTATTCGTAATTCTGTGCCGTCATCATTCAGGGAAACTGAACCTTTTGTGAGAGGTTACACTGAATTTAAAAAATTCTTTGATCAGGATGTGCTGAGTAAAATGGTATTATTTGAGTTGTAATTCCTAATCAATGCAAATAGAATTATAGAACTATATAAATATTGAAAATATCGTAACAAAACTACGCTTTCATTTAAAATATTTGTTCAGTGATAGACCAGTGATTAACTTACATGATACATCGAAGAATGAAGAAGTATGGCAACAAGTAGCATTCCTATTCTTGTGAAGAATGATCCATGGTTGGAACCTTATACTGGTGAAATCAATGACCGAATAAAACGTTTCAAGGATCGCAAAAAGGAATTGGAGAAAAAGTACGGTTCTCTAGATGATTTTGCGAGGGGATATGAATACCTGGGGTTCAATTATGACAAGAAGCAAAAAGGATGGTGGTACCGTGAATGGGCACCTGCGGCTGACTCGCTGTATCTGATTGGCGATTTCAATGACTGGAATAGAGAAACGTGTCCCTTAACAAAGGGTGATGATGGGATTTGGGAAGTTTTTCTTTCAGACAAAGACTATAAAGGCAAGCTGGTACATGAAGGTGCTGTGAAAGTTCAAATCACGGGAGCTAATGGAACCAATGATCGAATTCCAGCCTATGCCAAATACGTGACTCAGGATGAGCAAACGTATGATTTTACTGCCAGACTTTGGGATCCAGAAAAACCATACAAATGGACCGATAAGAAATATACAAGTGCGGATTCTTACAAGAACCCATACATCTATGAGTGTCATGTAGGTATGGCCCAGGAAAAGGAAGGGGTTGGTACCTATAGAGAGTTTGCCGATACGCTGCTGCCAAAAATAAAGGAGCAAGGATACAATGCCATTCAGGTAATGGCAATCCAGGAGCATCCGTATTATGGTTCATTTGGGTATCATGTCAGCAATTTCTTCGCACCGAGTAGTCGCTTTGGTACACCTTACGACCTGAAGTATCTGGTGGATCAGGCACATAGTATGGGCATCGCGGTGATCATGGACATCGTTCATTCACATGCTGTTAAAAATCTTGCCGAAGGGCTTAATGAGTACGATGGATCTGATGATCATTATTTTCATCCTGGAGGCCGAGGCTTCCATAGCCAGTGGGATTCTAAACTCTTCAACTATGGGAAAGAGGAGGTTTTACGCTTTTTGTTGAGTAACGTAAAATACTGGCTGGAAGAATTTCACATGGATGGGTTTAGGTATGATGGGGTCACTTCCATGCTGTATTTTCACCATGGAGACATCAGTTTTGACCACTATGAAAAGTACTTCAGAGATACCGACTGGGATGTGCTGACTTATTTCCAATTGGCCAATACGCTGATCAAAGACATTAAAGAGGATGCGATAGTAATCGCCGAAGACATGAGTGGGATGCCTGGTCTTTGTCGACCGGTAAAGGAAGGTGGTATGGGGTTTGATTTTCGGCTCGCCATGGGTATCCCCGATTACTGGATCAAAGTACTCAAACATAAAACCGATGAGGAATGGAGCATCCATGAAATGTGGGATGTCCTGTCTAATCGACGATATGGAGAGCGCACGATTGCTTATGCAGAATCGCATGATCAGGCACTTGTAGGTGACAAAAGCATTGCCTTCTGGCTAATGGATAAGGAGATGTATACCCACATGCATGTAGACTATGATAGTCTTATCATTGACCGGGGTATTGCCTTGCACAAGCTAATTCGTTTGTTCACTTTGGCTCTAGGTGGGGAAGGTTGGCTCAATTTTATTGGCAATGAGTTCGGACATCCTGAGTGGGTAGACTTTCCACGAGAGGGTAATGACTGGAGCTATAAATATGCAAGGCGTCAGTGGAGTTTGCAGGAACATCCAGACCTGAAGTATAAGTTTTTGTACAACTTCGGTGCGGATATGGTGAAGATGGCCAATGACCATGAGATCGTGGCAGCACTTCCAGCGAAGCAAATGAACATGGATGAGGACAATAAAGCCATCATCTTTGAGCGCAACAACCTGATCTTTGCGTTTAATTTCTCACCGACAAACTCGGTACCGGATTACCGATTTAAGGTGCCTGGATCTGGGAAATACAAGATTATACTCAATAGCGATAGCGCTGAGTATGGTGGCTTTGATCGAATTGACGATGAGATGATCTACCCAACAGTGACGCTGTTTGGCGAGCACTTTTTGAGTGTCTACTTGCCGAGTAGAGTCGTATTGGTATTGGAGAAGCAGTAAAAGGTGGATTAGCTATGATTACATTGACTTCAAAACAGGTTATGGAAAATTTTGACGAACTAATTGATAATGTTAAAAAACCTATTTTGATAAAAGGTGAACAGCAAAATGCCGTCCTAATCAGTGAATCATGGTGGCGAGGATTACAGGAGACACTTTATTTAACATCAATTCCAGGCATGAGAGAATCGATTATTGAAGGAATGAAGACACCTCTTTCTGAAACTTCCGATGAATTAGACTGGTGAGTGAATACAAGATTGCTTTTACCAAACAACCCCAAAAAGAGGCTAAGAAAGTTGCTTCGTTAGGACTTAGGCTCAAGACAGAAACACAGATCGGTATAATAGAACAAAATCCTTTTCAGGATTATCCCCCATTCGAAAGTTTAAAAGGGAAACTTAACAGGAGTTTTTTCGAGGAGAATAAATGTCCAATACCGTTTAATTTATCAAGTTCTGGAAGAAGAGAAGGTAGTTAAAGTACTTAGAATGTGGACGCACTATGAATAATCACCTCAACCCATCAAACGAATACTGCGCATTCTCCCAGAAAGCATCCAGTACGATGATTCGAGGTTTGAAAAAGGAAATCAAGTCAGGCCAGTCGTCTTTATTCAAAACAGATTTACCGGGTAGTTCTTTGTAAATCTGGCTGATGATTTTTCCATTTTCGTCGGGAAAGTTGAGTTCCCACTTCCACTCTTCTTCAAGTCCATTATGCAACAATGTTTTCAACTGGAGAAACTGCTCAAAGAACAACTCCTGTATTTCCGGATCTCGATGCTCCATGGAGATGGCTATTACCGCTGATTTTCTTTTGGTATACATTCGGAAGAAAACATCCTTCAAGCCCGTATTGTAGTTGATCCAGTTTATAGGCATAAAGTCAGCCGACGGCACGGGTTTCATGTACTGACCAAAAGTAGTCCAGAACTCTTCCTTAATTCGTGATGCTTCTTCCCGACTAAACATGCTGCAAATAAACCCACCAAAATGTCATATCGCAACGAAGTGGAGATATCCATCTCAAAAGCGAATGTGTCGTTAATGAAATACTTCTGTTTCTAAAGGAAGACTTCTCCTAGCGCCGAAGTGACAGTTTTGGAGAATTGGAATCAACAAACTAAGACATACATCATTAAGAGCTCTAATTTTCTGTATGCTTTAAAGCATATTTGTATTACCCAAATTTAATGATCATGAAGCACCTTATAGCGATAGTTCTTTTTGCATTTTCCCTGTCTTTAGAGTCTCAAGACCTGAAGGTCATGACTTACAACATCCGTTTGGATCATGCAGGTGATAATGAAAACAACTGGCATCACCGAAAAGATGAGCTGGTCAAACAAATTCAGTTTTATGAACCGGATGTTTTTGGGGTGCAGGAGGCATTGCCTCAGCAAATGGATCATCTGGATTCAACACTCGCGGAATATGCTTACATCGGTGTAGGTAGAGATGATGGGAAGCGTGCCGGAGAGTTCAGTGCTGTTTTCTACAAAAAGGATTTATTCAAAATCATTGATGGCAGCACTTTTTGGTTGTCTCCCACACCTGGGGAGGTTTCCAAAGGTTGGGATGCGGCTTTGCCAAGAGTCTGCACCTATGTACTTTTAGAAAAATCTGATGGGCAGCGATTTTGGTTTTTCAACACCCACTTTGATCATGTTGGTAAGCAAGCACGAGTAGAATCCATGAAATTGATTCTGAGTCAGATACAGGAAAAGAACGATGCTGGCTATCCGGTTGTTTTGAGTGGAGACTTAAATGTGACCCCAGATCAGGAGCCCATTATTGAAATGAAAAAAGTATTAAAAGATTCGCGGGAAGCAGCTAATTTA
>JAMWZA010000109.1 GCA_024305105.1 Marinoscillum sp. | reverse complement strand
CCTAAATACTCTGCTTTACGTAGATGGCGAGAAGCGAGGTATCCATCCATTACAGGCATTTGTACGTCCATAAATATGACGTCATAAATCTTTTTCAATGCTTCATCAACGGCTTCCTGACCATTTCTGCAAACAGTGACCGTTAGGTTCATGGACTCCAATATTTTTTGAGCAAGGAGTAAGTTGACTTCATTGTCATCTACCACCAGGACTTCATAAGGATTGGAGAAGTAGATTTTTTCCTTGGCAATTCTCTCCAGGTCTTCTACTGCGGTTGTAGTTTCCACGTCAAGTGGTACACTAAAAGTAAACACAGTCCCAGTTTCTTCCCCTTTAGGAGGGCTTTGAAAGGATATTTCACCAGACATCAACGCCACTAGGTGTTTGGAGATGGTAAGTCCAAGACCTGATCCTCCATACTTGCGCGTTGTGGAACTATCGGCTTGAGTGAAGCTATCAAAAATACTTTCCTTTTTTTTATCAGGTATACCAATTCCAGTATCAGCGATAGAAGATTCAAGGTAAAACTGCTTGCCCACCTGCTTTGAGGTAAATGATATCTTGATAGAACCTACTTCCGTAAATTTCAAAGCATTTCCAACTAGATTTCGGATCACCTGGTTGATTCTGGAGGGGTCGCCAGTCACTACTTTGGGCAATTGTTCATCAAAGTGAATTTTGAACTTCAGCCCTTTTTCATTTGCCAAATATTTGTATGGGTGGAGACTGGATTTCAGCGATTCTTCTAAGATGAACTGAATGTTTTCCAGATTCAGTTTTCCTTGTTCTACCTTGTTCAGGTCGAGAATATCATTCAATAGTTTTGAAAGCGATTCCCCAGATACCTTAACCATTTTCAGGTATTTTTCCTGCATTTTGGTGGTGTCGGTTTCTCCGAGTAATTCTATGAATCCCAACATTCCATTGAGTGGAGTTCTAATCTCATGGCTCATGTTAGCAAGGAAGCTGGATTTTGCTTGATTAGCAGCTTCTGCGCGTTCCTTGGCTTCTTCTAACTCGCGCTGTGATTCTTTGAGCTGAGTGATGTCTTTGGCAATAACAATGGTTCCCAGCCTCTTGCGTTGATTGTCATAGAGTGCAGAGAAGGATGCGTAAGTGGAAAGGGTGGTGCCATCTTTACGATGGAGAGTGAAGTCAGGTTCGTGATGTGTTTGGCTTTCAATGAGTTGTGCTTTAGTATACTCGTATCGTTCCAGTTCTGTGTTCTTAAGTATAATTTCAAAATCATTGCCGACCAATTCATCGGGCGCATAGCCCAGATAACTACTTACCGCATCATTGGCACGTTCAATCTTGTGATCAGTATTGATGATGATCAGGATATCAGCCACACCACGATAGATGCTTTCCATGAAATCACGAGAAACTGTACTGGATTTGAGCTCTTCACCAAGCATGTTGATGCCGCCTATGAGTCCTTCCAGCTCATCTTCGTCTTCCTGTAGTTCCAGTTTATAATCAAAGTTGCCTTCAGCTACTTCATACAGTAGCCTGATGATGTCATCGACACGGTTGCGAATGTATTTTTTTGCGGTCTCCTCTGAAGACATAAAAAAGTCAGTTGTTACCTCTGTGGTCTTGTCTAGAGATTAAATATAGCATCTCTGAGGTGATTTTCTCAATTAATCTTTAAGCTGATTATTCAATGGCTTATAAAAACTATCGTTTTAGTAGAATTTGGAAAGAAATGTTTAATTAACTTCAGATATGGACAACATTTGGGTAATCGTCACATTGATGATAGTCATTCCTTTATTCTTTTGGTATCGGGTCAGATCAATCAACAAGATCAAAAAAGGAGTGACGGTACGTTGCCCCAATTGTAGTAATGATCAGCGGTTGGATAAACTGCAGAATTACTCATGTGCCAAATGTGATCATGTAATTCTTTTTTATAAAGAAGATGGTACCGCTACAGACAGTGTTTCTTACTATAACTGTCTGGCATGTGGCGCAGAAAATTTCAAAGGTGTAATTACCTGTACGGAATGCGGGTTGGCTAATCAGTCAGCTGTGTAATGAGTTTGGTTCGATTATAGCCCGCTTTGTTAAAAGTTTATTTCGCAAGAAATCAAGCTCTACTTTTTGAATTTCTTGTCGTAATCAGCCATGGCTTTTTCTACAATTTCAAGAGCTGTTTGTCGGTTTTGAAAGTCTTCAATAACGACCGTTTTGTTTTCTAGCTTCTTGTAGTCTTCAAAGAAATTTTGAAGTTCCTTAACAAAATGCGGACCTAGATCACTAATGTCATTGAGGTGATTAACACTCATATCACCTGTAGCCACCGCAATGATCTTATCATCTTTTTCTCCCTGATCCAACATCTGCATGGCACCAATGACCTTGGCAGGTACTATACACAAAGGGTCAACGACAATCTGCGTTAACACAAGGATATCTAAAGGATCCTGATCGTCACAATAGGTCTTGGGAATGAAGCCGTAATTTGCAGGATAATACATGGATGAATAAATAACACGATCCAGAATGAGCATTCCTGACTCTTTATCCAGTTCATATTTGGCACGCGTGTTCTTCGGAATCTCGATGATTCCATTTACAACTTCAGGAGCATCTTCACCAATTCGTACATCATGCCAAGGGTTCATCATAAGGCTTTTTTGTTTCAAAGATAAGGCTTACTTAAAGAATGACTAGTTGTCCATATATAATTCTTGTTCCAAACTGAGCATACGAAACACATCGCCACTCATGCGTGCAAGAAGCTTATCAAACCCAGATAAGTCTTCACCAGTAACTTCTCCTTTCTTCAGACCAATAAAACCAACAGGACTCTGTGTTAAGTAAAAGTATCCTGCAAGCTGAGTTCCTGTTACTTTTCTATCCGGATCTGGGTCTGGAATATTTAGTGACAGCATCGCGTTGGTGAAAGCAATGCTGTAGTTGAAAGTATTGGTTGTTAACTGGATACTCAGCAACCCATCAAGGCCTAACTCTTCACACAGGTTACCTAAAATGTCGTTTAGCACTTTGTCTTTTCCTTCGTTGTAAAAGCTAGGGATGAAGTTAAACGGAGTAGGGCAGACACTGATATCTGCTTTTTCGAGCGTTTTATACAAGTCTACTTTTCGATCATAGTGCTGTGCGATTTCACTCTGAGCTTTTTTGTAAGCTGCTAGTTGGGCCTCATCAAAATCGTCTAATGATAGAAGTGTAATATCATGTTGAGCAAGTGAATCAATGATGGCTTTTTTAGAATCATTGAAAATTCGTTGGATAATCGTTAGGCCATCGTTTTGGTATTGATAAGCAATAAGTGATTTCTCTCTTTTATGATCTGTTTCAAAGTGATTAAATGCAATTAATCCAATACGCCTTGGAAAGAGGACCCTGGGATCAATTACCTCTTTTCTAATCAGTTTACTGTAGTTTGAAACATCATAATTGATGAAAATATTTTTGATGTATTCAGATTCTGGAGCTGCGGCCATTTCTGAGATGGACAATTGCGCACAAGCGGAATAGGAGAGTCCCAGTCCGAAAACCAGGTAAATAATTAATTTCATGGAGGTGGTAGGTTAGTTTAAAATGTGATATTAGCCCAAAAATTAATCAATATCAAATAGTGACTGAAGCTTGATCAAGTCTCTACACGAAGTTTGTAGCCGCTAACAGTCATTTTTTATTGCCTATCTTTTGCCTGAGCATTTAATCATACAGACGTGAAATCAAAAGCCCCACTCATTGCAATCATATTAATCGTTTCATTACAAGTTTACTCTCAAATTGACCCAGACAATATTGAGATCATAAGAGACACCTATGGTGTGCCACATATCCATGGAACTACAGATCCCGAAGTGGCTTACGGTTTGGCATGGGCTCATGCAGAAGATGATTTCCAAACCATACAGTTGACCATGCTGTCTGGAAAAGGAATGTTAGGACACCATCTTGGCAAGCAAGGTGCTGCCATTGATTATGTAGTAAAGCTTCTGAAATGTCAGGAAACAGTAGCTGCCGAGTGGCCCTATCTATCTGATGATTATAAACAACTGATTATTGCTTATACGGATGGTATAAATGCTTACGCGAATTCTTATCCAGAAAAGGTGTTGGTAAAAGGGTCTTTTCCAATAACGGTAGAGGAGGTTTTATCTGCCTATGTGCTATCACTTGCAGTAATCTCAGGAGCGGATCAAGTGATAGGGGATTTGGTCGATGGTGAAGTTGATTCGGCTCCAGTTTTTGAAAGTAGTGGAAGCAATGCTTTTGCTCTATCCAGAGCCAAGACGGCAGATGATTATGTATACTTAAACATCAATTCTCATCAGCCTCTGGAGGGCCCATCGTCATGGTATGAAGCCCACTTGATTAGTGACGAAGGATGGAATGCTATGGGCGGATTGTTTCCAGGGGCAGCAACTATTTTTCATGGGACCAATGCATATCTTGGGTGGGGGCATACAGTGAATTATCCGGATAAGGTTGACGTGTTCGAGTTGGAAATGCATCCAGAAAATCAATTGAAGTATAAGTTTGATAATGAGTGGAAAGTGCTTGGTAAAAAAGAAGTTACACTTTCAGTCAAAATATTATTTGGCATCAAAATCAAGGTTAAAAGAGATGTGTTTAACAGTATTTATGGTCCCGTGGTTAAAAATGATAAAGGATATTTCGCTTTTGACCTTGGAGTCCTTCACGACTTACGAGCACCCGAGCAATGGTACCGGATGAATAAGGCAACAAGCTGGTCAGCGTTTAGAGAGGCTCTAAATATGGTGGCTATCCCGGGTTTCAATATTGTTTATGCAGATAAGGCGAGTAACATCTACTACCTCGGCAATGCAAAGATCCCAATTAGAAATCCAAAGTTCGATTGGCAAGGGACTTTACCAGGAAATACTGCAGAAACATTACTTAGTAAATACCATACTCTTGAAGATCTCCCACAGGTATTGAATCCAAAATCGGGCTTTGTTTTTAATACCAATAATTCCGCATTTTCATGTACGGATTCATTGAATAATCCTGATCCAAATTTGTACGATAAAACGATGGGTTATCGGGTGTTTGAGAACAACAGAAGTACCCGATTTCTTCAACTCATGAAGGAGCAAAATAAGGTTAGTTGGGAGGAGTTTTTAGCCATCAAATACGACGGTCAATTGCCAGAGGAATTCCGCTATCCAATTGATATGAATAGGTTGTTTCAGTTGCCAGTTGGCAAGTACCCCCAATACGCGGAGTTACTTGCCATCATCCAGTCATGGGATAGAAAATCAGGCTACGATAATATCGGAGCAGCTCAGTTTGTGATTTTGTATAATTACTTAAAAGAAACCTATAATACGAGTTATTTGGATTCAGTAAAAGTGCTGACAGATTATGAAGTGGTGGATGCTTTAGCTCATACGTACGATTACCTGAAGAAGCATTTCAAGAGGGTGGATATTCATCTGGGTGATTACCAGCTTTTGATTCGTGGGGATAAACAAATTCCTGTAAGTGGAATACCGGATGTTATTACCGCCATATACAGCGAACCTTTTAAGCATGGAAGAGTGAAGGCAGTTCAGGGTGAGTCCTATATCATGCTTGTAAGATACCCCGAAGAAGGACTGCCCATAATCGAAACGATTAATGCATACGGCGCTTCCAACCAGTCAGATAGTCCGCATTACGATGATCAAATGTTGATGTTTGTTAACCAAAAACGAAAGCCCATGACCCTTGATCTGGAAGAGGTACGTGGTAATGCAGCACGCATTTATCATCCTGTCAGAGATTAGGAAACTTGCTTAATCGCTTGTTTGATTTCCCCAGCCTGAGCCACACCGGATTTGCGCCATACTACTTTGCCGTTTTTAAAGAGAATAATGGTAGGAATACTACGGACGCCATATTTGGTAGCAGCCTTCTTGTTTTTATCCACATCCACCTTAAGAATATTGACAGAACCACCCATTTCATTTTTGACTTGTTTAAGGATCGGCGGCATCATTTTACAGGGTCCACACCAGTCTGCATAGAAGTCGACGAGGGTTGGCGTGTTTCTGTTGATCAGTTCATGGAATTGTGACATAATTTAACTCAACAGTGTTTTACAATGAATAGTTGCAGTTATTCTACTATTTCCCAATAGAGAATGTAGGAGGCTGTGGAACCCTTTTCTTTTAACTTCATACTGGTGGAGAAAGCGCCATTGGTGTCAGTGCCCAGAACCATTTCAAAAGTTCCTAAAAAGTCATTAGCGCTTAAATAATCAAAGTCCCATAATTCGATAGCAATGTTTTTTTTTGGATCATCAACATTTATTTCTATATCCAACTCAAATGTTTCTGAGATGTCAATCCCTTTGTAAAGACCAGATTCGGGCCAGATCTTGTCTCCGTTATATTTCAGGAATACTTCATCTTCATCCACTTCGTCATTAACGATACATTGGAGTTTAGTGAGTATAATTTTTGACATGGTCAGAATTAGTTTTGGTCTAAAATAGCCAATTCAGCAATAAGATGACCGAATTATTTTGTGGTTTTACCATCCATCGTATCTGTAAATACCTCATCTACAGGCTCCCAAAGTTCAACTTTAATACCATTTCCATCAAGGATATGCACGAATTTGCCATAGTCATAACTAGCTATTTCATCGCAAATGGTGACTCCTTGTGACCGAAGCTTGTCTACCAGACCTTCCATATTTTGGACCCGATAATTGATCATGTATTCCTGATCTGAGGGATCAAAGTAGTCCGTATCTTCTTTAAAAGGACTCCACTGCAAATAGTTGATTTCATTCGGGTTGTGGGTGTTTCTAAACTCGAACAATGAGCCATACTGATCAGTGGTTATGCCCAGGTGATTTTGGTACCAGTCTTTGGTTTTATTTGGGTCTTTGGTTTTAAAAAATATGCCGCCTATACCGACGACTTTAGGTTCTTTGTTGCTCATAATTGAAAGTTAGAAAGTTCCAGATTCTACTCTTGTTGCTGGATTTACTATTTTAATATACTCATATACCCAACATTCGATGATTCCCTGATCTGTTCGTATCGGTCTGAGATGTCGTTCATAATCGGGGTTCAGATGCACAAGTGGTCGGGCATTCTCATAACGATCCAAAATCTTTAAAGCGATCTCCGGACTGATAAGTTCGAAAACTTCGCCATGCACTTGGCTGTCACTTGACTCACTGTATATGACACCCGGATAAACATCCACTTTATAAATATACCCTGATAGGGTGCCAGATGAAACAAATCGATGACCAAAATTGGGCGTTTGCGTTTTGAGGTTTCCATGATACTTACGTTTGAGAAACCCATAAGCAAAGAGGTATGGTGTTACTTGCCCTGACATTTGGCAAGGGCTTTTTGGGATAGCTGACGTTGCTCTTCTGCTCGTTTCATAGCCTGTTCGGCTTCATTTTGAGCCATTAGGGCCTGAGCAGCAGCTTGTCGTGCGGCTTCAGCACTCTCTTCAGCCATGGTTTGATACTTCAATGCTAATTCTGTTTGGTTTATCGCTTCAGATCGTTGAATTTGTGCGTAAACCACACTTAAAAGAATTAGCGATATATAAATTCCATGGACTATAAACTTCTTACTATTCATTCTCCTGATTTACAGTTTTCTAATTGTGTTTTGTATTGATTGGCAATGTCTTGTTGTCGAAAGGCCTCTGCAGCAGATTTTCTTGCATCTTCAGCTGCCATTTCAGCCTTAGTTGCTAGTTCTTGAGCCTGAACAGCTTGTTTTTCAGCTTCAGCTGCTTTGATCTGAGATAAGACCACAAAAAATACTATCACCAGAATGTAGGCGCCGTGCATGAGTATTTTTTTCATAGTTAATCGAGCGTTTGTTCTTTGGTAAAATACAAAATCAATTGCCTGCAATAAAAATTATTTCATAAAAACTGTAATAATCTGGGAGGGTGCGCAACTAAGTTATTGAATCCGACATCTTAACCACATGAGAAAGAACTTGAGGACATACTTGATACTTTTAGGATTGGCAATTGCCTTTCTTCTGTTCTATACGGATAGCTTCTCTAACGTATCTTCACCGAAATTTACCTATAGCCTAAAGTCAACGACTAAGTCCGTTACCAATCAGTTTACATCACAGCTTGGAGGTTATGTTTACAGCGCGATCAAATCTGCAGATTAATTGAATAAAGTAGATTTTGATCGGTTAGTAGAGGAAAACGGAGGATCTATCTACAGGCTATGCAAAGCCTATGTAGGTGATACGGATGATCTGCCTGATGTGTACCAGGAGACACTGATCAACATCTGGAAAGCGCTACCAAAGTTTAGAGGAGATTCAAAAGTGACCACTTGGATTTACCGCATCACAGTTAATACCGCGATCTCTCATCGAAGAAAACAAAAACCCATAATCAATGGGAATTCGGATGTTTTGGATCAAATGGAGTACGACAATTCGGATACCATCTTCAAGCAAGAAAAGGAATTACAATACAATAAGCTTTTAAAGACGATTGAGCAGTTGAAACCAGAACACCGCATGATTATTGGCCTTTATCTGGAGGACCTTAGCTACAAAGAGATAGCTGAAGTTATTGGTAAGGACACAAACTATGTAGGTGTAAATATCGGAAGAATTAAACAGAGGCTAACAAAATGGATGCAGCATGGATGAGCTTGACGAAATAAAGGAACTGTGGAAATCCAACGGGCCAGCTGTATCTATAGAACAGCAAAAAACCAGTCCACAAATAGCGGATGCAATAGCACGCTATCAGAAGAAAGTCCGTAGAACAAATATTGTGACTTCTATATTGATAGCCTTTACCATCACCTTTCTGATCAGCTTAATTTTTATCTACAACGATGAAAGCTGGTTGTTTACTGCTTCATTGATTGCTGTTTGCATGCTCTCAGGAGGTGCTGCGATTGTTCTTTGGACGAGATCAATGGACTCTTCCAAACAAATGACCCTGTCAGCTGCTGATTATACGGCATATCAGTTGAAAAAGCTGAAGCGGTCCAAGCGGATTATCGAATATTCCCCACTTTACGGATTGATTTTAGGTATTTTAATCAATGTGTATGCCTACTCACTCATTCATCATGCATCTGGTGAATTCGTTTTTTGGATCACCAATATCAACTGGTTATACATTGTCTTAGTTAGCTACATCTCTTACAAAGTCAAAATGAAACGCTACAATCGGGATGTTCAGCCGATTGTTGATGAGTTAGAATCATTTTAATCGCAATGCATACGTTTGTATTGTTTTTACTAGAAAACCGAATGTGAAATTTTTCAATTCCTTGACATGAACTTCATATATTTGGTTTCATCTTTTGAAATATAGCAATCAAATAGGAGCAAATGTCTAAGAAAGTAGCCATCGGTGTTGATATTGGAGGGACACTTACTAAAGTCGGAATAGTGGATAGAGAAGGCAATCTTTTTGCCCACACAGATTTCTCTACTACAAAGCACAAAGAATTTGGTGATTACCTGGATGAGCTTAAGAGTCACATCGAAGAACTGAAGTCCAAAATGGATTTTGATTATGAAATCACTGGCATAGGCGTGGGTGCTCCTAATGCCAATTTCTTTAGAGGGACAATCGAACATGCTGCCAATTTACTCTGGAAGGGAGTCGTACCTTTTTCACAAGAGCTTCAAAAGCGATACGATCTTCCGGTATTTATAACCAATGATGCCAGCGCAGCTGCTATTGGAGAAATGATATACGGCGAGGCAGTAAATATGAAAGACTTCATGGTGATAACCCTCGGTACAGGATTAGGTAGTGGAATTGTAGCCAATGGCCAGTTGATTTATGGCCATGATTCACAAGCAGGTGAATTGGGTCATGTAATGATCGAAAAAGGAGGAAGGCTGACTGGTCTTGGCCGAAGAGGTGGACTGGAAGCATACGTTTCTAGTACTGGTCTCAAACGGACTGTTTTTTTTCTGTTAAGCGACATGATGGATGATAGTGTTTTACGTGATTACTCTTACAATGATCTCCATGGGGAAATGATCTCCAAAGCTGCCGAAGAAGGCGATCCGATCGCGCAGGCGGCATTTGAGATGACAGGCCGTATTCTTGGAGAACAGCTGGCTAACTTTACGACATTCTCACATCCTGAGGCCTATTTCCTGCTGGGAGGCCTGGCAAAAGCAGGTAAATGGATTTTTGATCCAACTCGTAAGCATTTAGAGAAAAACTTACTTCCTTTTTATCAGGGAAAAGTAAAACTCCTTCCATCAGGTATGATGGATAAAAATGCCGCCATATTGGGTGCTGCAGCATTGGTATGGAACAACACCGAATCTTAAGTTCGTTGTGTAGCTGACCGCATTCATCGTTTTATGCTATTGCCGTTTGCAAAATTTAACTAACTTAAATCCCTACTTATTCGTTGTTTTGGTAAGATTGTTGTCAGGGAAGACTTAAAAAAGAATTTATGAACAAGTTGCTTTTAATATTGGGGTCAGTAATAATGACCTATGGAGTAGGAGAGATGGCTATCGGAGATTCATCCGAAGAGCAATCAGCATCCTATCAAATACTGGAAGGAGATACATTAAAAGTTTTGGAGCCAAAACCAGAGCATGCAAGCGAAACGTTTGTTATCGTGAATCTCCTAAACCGATACCATTACCGCAAAGCAACATTGAATGATTCGTTGTCCTCGATTGTTTACGACAATTATTTTGAGTCACTAGACCCTAATAAGTCCTATTTCCTACAATCTGATCTGGACTATTTCGAGAAGTATCGATACACCATCGATGATCATTTGCCAGAGGGCAATCTTGACTTTGCTTATCAGGTTTTCAGCATTTACCGAGAGCGTTCACTCGAACGAATGGATTACATGCACGAAGTTTTGAAGATAGAGCCAAATTTTGATGAGGAAGAATTCTTTGAAACAGATCGGGAAAAGGTGCCATGGGCTAAGAACAGAGAAGAACTCGATGAGGTATGGAAAAAGATTATCAAGAACCAGGCCCTGAGTTTTAAGATTAGCGGTAAGGACTGGAAATACATCTCTGATGCATTAGCAAAGCGATATCAGCGAGTAGAGAAGGCGCTTTATCAGTACAACAGCGAAGATGTCTATCAGGCATATATGAATGCTTACACAGGTTCTTATGATCCTCACACGGATTATTTTTCACCTGTTGCTAAAGAGAACTTTCAAATAGACATGAGTCTGTCCCTTGAGGGAATAGGAGCTCAGTTGACGCAGCAACTGGATTATACAAAAGTAGCAGACATTATTCCTGGTGGTCCAGCCTACAAGAGCAAGTATTTGCAAAAAGATGATCGAATTGTTGGTGTTGCCCAAGGGGATCAAGGCGAGTTTGTCGATGTGATCGGCTGGAGGTTGGATGAGGTCGTACAGAAAATTCGTGGACCAAAAGGATCCATTGTACGCTTACAAATTATCAAACATGATCAGGATATCAATTCTCTTCCAGACACGTTGCGATTGGTCCGTGATAAAATCAAATTAGAAAAAGCTGCAGCCAAAGCTGAAATAATTCCGTTAATTGACGGCAATCAGTCTTATAACCTGGGCGTGGTATCGGTCCCTAGTTTTTACATCAATTTTGATGAAATGAATAAAGGTGTTAAGGACTATAAGAGTACTACACGTGACGTTCGCAAGTTGGTGGATAGTCTCAAAGTTGAAGGAATCGATGGGTTAATGATTGACTTACGCTACAATGGCGGAGGGTCATTGCAGGAAGCCATTGAGTTGACAGGGTTGTTCGTACCAGAGGGCCCAGTGGTTCAAGTGAGAAATACCGATAAGAGCGTAGATGTAATGAAAGATGAGGATAAGGGTGACGTTTTCTACGACGGACCGCTTGCCGTGCTTACCAATAGGTATAGCGCATCTGCTTCTGAGATATTTTCTGGTGCTATTCAGGATTACAACAGGGGAATTATCGTTGGTGAAAACACCTTTGGAAAAGGTACGGTACAAAACCTTATCGATATAGGAAGGTACATGCGTCAGGAAGATGTGGAACTTGGTCAGTTGAAAATGACATTGGCTAAGTTTTATCGGGTGACGGGTAGCAGTACTCAGCGAATAGGTGTACAACCTGATATTCAGTTTCCATCTCCTTACGAAGATGAAATATTTGGTGAAAGTGGCAGGCCAACCGCATTGCCATGGGACGAAATAGAAGGAGCTAAGTTCAAAAAAACGAACCAAATTGATGAGCAGCTAATTGCGAACCTGCAAAAGCTTTATGGGAAACATCTGGAAGAAGATGAAGACTTAAAGCAATTGGTCGTAGATATTCAGAAGGCTAAAGAGTTGAGAAGTCAGACTAAGGTTTCGCTGAACCTGGAAGAGCGAAAAGCACTTCAAGAGCAACAAAGCGATGTGCAGGATGATCTTTCCACATCGCTGGATCCTGGAGAGGTGTTTACAGATGAGGCCAACGTTAAAAAACTTTCGGAAGATCCTTATTTAAAAGAGGGATTGCGGCTTTTGGCGGAATTAGCCAAAACTAAAATTGGTTGACAAGCAACCTTTTGGAGCATTTGTTCATCTGTACACTTAAAGACAAACTATGAGAACATTTTTATATGCTTTGATCAGTGTCATTCTTTCTGGGATGGTCCTAACTAGTTATGCTCAAAACACTCTTGCGGAGAGCCATTTTGAAGGTGACAATATTCGATCGGTGAGAATCAGCGGGAGTTTTTGTGATGTTAATGTAGAACCCTCTGATCGGTTGATTTTTGATGGAATCATCAAAGGTGATGGAGATGAAGGAGATTATGTAATCGCAACTATTAAAAGTGGCGGAGAGCTCATTATCAAAGTGGAACGTAAGAAAGATCGCAACTGGGGCTGGAATGATATAGATGTAGCTCGTTTGGATTTGGAAATACCGGAAGGGGTTGCTTTGGATATTGATAACTCTTCAGGTGATGTTAGAGTCAATGGCTACACCGGAGACATACTTATTGTAAGTGCTTCCAGTGGGGATTTATTTCTAAAGGATGTGAAAGCTGATGTGAGAGCCAGAACCACTTCTGGAGATCTGGTCATGCGAAAAATAACAGGTGAAGTGTCAGCCCGCTCTACTAGTGGAGATCAGGAGTTCTTTGAGATAAACGGAGACATGATAACAGGATCTACTTCGGGTGATATTGAAGTCATCCGACTCACAGGAGATTTGGATATCGGTTCGACGAGTGGCGATATAGAACTAGATGATGTGAAAGGCAGTATATCTGCCTCATCTACTTCAGGTGATATAGAAGGAGAGTATATCTTGCTAACTGATGACTCTAGATTTAAATCTACGTCAGGAAATATTTATATTGGGCTTGAAAATGATATCGAAGACCTTGGGTTTGATCTACGAGCTTCCTCAGGAGATTTAGAAGTGGGTCGATTGGACGGTGAGGATCGACTCATGATTCGCCGAGGGGATATCCAGGTGACTGGAATTAGCACCAGTGGCGATCAGACGTACACTAATTAAATACTCATAAATGACAGCACAAGAATCACTTACAAAATTAAAAGAAGGAAATAAGCGATACGTTGATGGTAATCTGCAACATCCCAATACAACAAACGCAAGACGAGATGAACTAGCTGGGGGTCAAAAGCCTTTTGCTATTGTCCTAAGCTGCGCGGATTCAAGAGTTGTTCCTGAATTAATTTTTGATCAGGGAATGGGAGACTTATTCGTTATCAGAGTGGCAGGAAATATTGCTGAAGATCGTGTGATTGGTAGTATAGAATATGCGGTAGAGCATCTTGGAACTAAATTAGTCCTGGTACTGGGTCACGAAAGT
The DNA here is from genome assembly GCA_024305105.1 of Marinoscillum sp. Classification (GTDB taxonomy): domain Bacteria; phylum Bacteroidota; class Bacteroidia; order Cytophagales; family Cyclobacteriaceae; genus Marinoscillum. The sequence continues at coordinate 5,005 of JAMWZA010000109.1, read as the reverse complement.
TGTGGAGCAGTAGGAGCAAGTCTGGGAGATGAAGATCCAGGTGGCCATATCAGCTCACTTGTCGAACTGATTAAACCTGCGGTAAATAAAGCCAAAGAGATGGATGGAGATTTGTTGGTTAATTCTGTCAAAACCAACGCAACAATGGTTGCTGATCAATTGAGAGGCACAGGACCATTCATCTCAAAGCATGTAGAAGAGTCCGGAGTTCAGGTGGTCTCAGGGTATTACAAGCTTTCAAATGGAGAAGTAGAGTTTCTGTGATTTCTGTACAAACGACAAAGAACGAAGAGCTGTCAACTATTTTGGCAGCTCTTTTTTTTTACCCTTTTAATAGGCATTTTTGTTAGATTCCAAAAATTCAAATCAAACAACCTACTAACCAATGGATAAACCCTACATAAGTCCAGAAACTCGCTTAAACGAACTCACTTTTAGATCCATCATACTTGGGGCATTATTGTCAGTGGTATTGGGTGCTGCCAATGCTTACTTCGGTCTTTTTTCTGGATTGACAGTATCAGCATCCATTCCTGCGGCCGTTATTTCGATGGCGATTTTAAAAGTGTTAAAAAACTCCAATGTATTGGAAAACAACATGGTGCAGACGGCTGCCTCAGCAGGAGAATCGCTTGCTGCGGGGGTGATTTTCACTATTCCAGCCCTTGTTATCATGGGGTATTGGCAAGAGTTCAACTATGTGGAGACCACCTTAATCTCTATTTGCGGCGGAGTTCTTGGAGTATTGTTCACTATTCCACTGAGAAACGCATTAATCGTAAAAGAAAAGCTCAAATTTCCTGAAGGTGTAGCTACAGCAGAAGTGTTGAAAACGGGTCAAACAGGAGGGGAATCTGTGAAATACCTGGTTTATGGTGGTTTGATCGGCGGTTTATTCAAACTGGGAAATGAAGCTTTTCGATTGTGGGATGGATTGTTTGAAAAGGCCACTATTCTCAATCAAAAGGCCTATCTCTATTTTAGTCTCAATTTATCTCCTGCGTTGGTTGCGGTTGGCTACATCGTGGGACTGAATGTATCAACGCTCGTTTTTCTGGGAGGTGTAGTTACCTGGTGGATTGCTATTCCGGCTTATGTAGGTATGAATGGTTACGATGCAGTAGGCGCAGAACTCGTTGCTGCGGGGAAGTTTGCTAGTTTAGATGGAATTACACCGGAAGCTTTAGGTGGAGCATTGTGGAGTGCTAAGATGCGGTACCTTGGTGTGGGTGCTATGGTTATTGGTGGACTATGGGCACTGCTTAGTTTACGTTCTGCTTTAACTACCGCTTTTAATTCGGGTGTTCAAGCTTTCAAAGAAGGAGCTCAAAAAGTTTCAGACACACTCAGAACAGAGCTAGATACTCCAATGTCGTGGGTGCTAATTGGTATTGGAGCACTGATTGTTCCGATATTTTTTATTTACCTCACCATTATTCAGGATGTTCCTATCACCATATTCATGGCTGTGATAATGGTCGTTGCGGGGTTCCTATTTTCAGCAGTAGCTGGTTACATGGCTGGACTAGTGGGTAGTTCCAACAATCCTATTTCGGGAGTGACAATTGCGACAATTCTTAGTACTTCACTTTTGCTTTTACTATTAATGGGGAGTTCTGATCCCGGGCGTGGTGCGGCAGGAGCTATTCTAGTAGGTGCTGTAGTATGTTGCGCAGCGGCAATCGCCGGTGATAACATGCAAGACCTCAAGGCAGGACATGTTTTAGGAGCTACTCCTAGAAACCAACAGATCATGCAAATGATTGGCGTTCTGGCAGGAGCGTTGTTAATTGCTCCGGTGTTAAACCTACTATTGGAATCAAGAGGTATTGGCAACCCTACAGTCGATCATCCCAATCCGTTAACAGCTCCACAGGCTACATTGATGATGAGTGTAGCCACTGGGATTTTCGGTGGTCAGTTGCCGTGGGGGATTATCAGTATTGGCGCTTCCATAGGTGTGGTAATTATTATAGCGGATCAATATCTAAAGAAGATTGATAGCAGCTTTAGAATGCCTGTTTTGGCAGTGGCCGTTGGTTTGTATTTACCGTTTGAGTTGGATTCTTCCATATTTATTGGAGGTGTCATTGCATACCTCATCGAACGGAGTTATCGGAAGAATAACATTGCCAAAGAAAAGCAGGAAAAAGCATCGAATTCAGGACTACTCATTGCTTCAGGTTTGATAACAGGAGAGGCATTGATGGGGATCTTGATTGCGCTGCTGGCAACTTTCCAGTTTAATTTATCACTGGCGGATGAACCAATTGGAGGTAGCCTTCTAGGGTTAGCGATACTAATACTTATACTAGTCTATTTGTACAGGTCTGTTATCCACGTTTCTAAGAAATAATCCATGTCGAAGGGAGAAGAGTTTAGCAATCGTTGGGGGATCATCCTTGCTTCCCTTGGAATGGCGATTGGAGCAGGGAATTTGTGGCGTTTTCCACGATTGGCTGGTCAATACGGAGGTAGTTTTATTGTCTTGTGGATTTTATTCCTCTTTGTGTGGAGTATTCCGCTCTTACTGGCCGAGTTTTCTATAGGAAAAAAATATAAACGCGGAGTGATTGGCTCATTTGGTCAGCTCGCAGGAAAGAAACTCACCTGGATGGGTTTCTTTATTACCGTTTGCACCCTCGGAATAGCATTCTATTATTCTGTTGTGACCGCTTGGTCTATCGAATATCTCGGCGTGTCTGTAGTAAACCTGTATCAAAAATTAGTGAATGATGTCTCCTTAGTAGATCAGCTTTCAGTTAACCCTGGTTTATTGGATGATCAATGGGATAGTTTTTCCAATGGAAGTCTGCTGACAGTCGCGCTTTATGTGATCGTGGTAATATTGGGTGTTTTTGTTGTTAGCAAAGGGGTCAAGAAAGGGTTAGAAGCAGCCAACAAAGTACTCATCCCGAGTCTATTTGTGTTGTTGGTGATTGTGGCGGTCTCTGCACTTTCCATGGATGGAGGTATCAAGGGTTTGGATTACATGTTTGCCATTAACCTATCCGACTTTAGCAATGCCACTATTTGGATTGAAGCACTCTCACAATCAGCCTGGTCTACAGGAGCTGGCTGGGGACTTATGATTACGATCTCGTCATACTCCAGGTCAAAGGAAGATGTCACCCTGAATACTTTTGTTGGTGCGTTTGGGAACAACACAGCGTCAATTTTAGCTGGTGTAGCTATTTTGCCAGCCGTTTTTGCACTGGCGAGTTCTGAGCAGGAAGCGGTAAGTCATTTGCAAGCGGGTAGTCAAGCCCTAACATTCACCATTATTCCAAAGTTGTTTGCTACAATTCCTGGCGGAAGCTTTATGACCGTTCTGTTTTTTCTGGCATTAACACTTGCTGCTTTTAGTTCTTTCCTTCCAATGTTGGAGTTATTCAAAACCAATGTGGTGAACCTCGACTTGAGTAAGAAAATGGTATTAGTAGTGATGATTGTTGTCTTTATTGCTTTTGGGTTTCCTAGTGCCTATAGCCTGGACTTTTTCAGTAATCAGGACTGGGTTTGGGGGCTTGGGTTGATAGTTAGTGGATTGTTTATTGCGATCGCTACCGCCATTCATGGGCCAATTAAATTCAAGTCTGAGTTAATTGATATCGATTCTGATTTTAAGGTAAATAACCAGTACTTCAAATTTGCGATCTATGTAAATGTAATCATGGCTGTAGGCTTAATCTACTGGTGGATGTCTCAGGGGTATAGTGCTGAGCCATGGTTTACAATTGATGGTGACTGGAATTGGTTAGATGTTTATAGCAATGCATCCATTGTGACACAATGGGGGACAGTTATATTCGCGGGATTGTTAATTAATAAATGGTTGTATAATAAGTTTTGCATTCACACCAAATAGTATGGCTACAGGTTCGATAATAAGTATGGTACTGATTGTTACTGTTGTTTTAGGAGGCTTCCTTTACTTTTTGGTGCAGGCAATGAAAAAAGAAAGAACGAAAAATGGACAAAATTGATTCTTTAAATCAAGTAGCAGAATTTCATAGAACTTTTAAACATCCGGTACTCAAGGCACCACAAATTCCGTCTGCGGAGCGATGTGAGTTGAGGGTTTCGCTGATTGCAGAAGAGTTAAAGGAGCTTCAGGAAGCCATTGCTGATAATGATTTGACAGAAGTAGCGGATGCATTATGTGACATCCAGTACGTGTTATCTGGTGCTGTGTTAGAGTTTGGACTAGGAGATAAGTTTGTTGAGCTGTTTAATGAAGTCCAGCGGTCCAACATGAGCAAGGCTTGTGCTACTCAAGAGGAGGCGGAAGCAACTATAAAACACTATAAAGACAATAAGGATACTGAAGCATACTTCGTCGAAGAGGATGGTAAATTTCTGGTTTACCGTAAAGGTGATAACAAGACTCTAAAGTCTATAAAGTATTCTCCAGCCGATTTAAAATCTATTATAAAATAGGAAGTACGAAAGAGATGGTAGAAACCAAATTGTTCTGTAGTTCGAACAATTCGTTAAAAATTTTCTGGTCACAACCAAGGCCAAACATTAAAAGAAAATAGGCGGTTAGTGAAGAGAGTAATTTGATGGTTTTTTTGTTATTCATATCAAATCCTGATTTCGTTGTAAAATTACAAACATTTCAGTTTAATATTCATTGATTTTACAAATTAAATCAGGATTTGTTGATTATGCAATACCCAGAAGTGGGTATTTTTCTATTCTATATTGACTAAGTACACATTTTCATTCAAGTCGCCATTTTCCTCAAAGGAGATTAATACACCATCTTCCATCAGCCAGTAGTCATCATCATCCGTTTGAAACCGATCGGTATCGGAGATTCGCAATCTACCTTTGCTGTCAATGGACCATTCTGAGTACTCGATTTCACGCTCACCAAATGCTTCCACAGTCACTTTGACCTCTCCACTTGCTCGAAATTCCATGTAAATTTCTAGTTCATCCATTATTCCTGATACCAAACCAGAAACTGAGTTAACGATAACTTCACCAAGGAAGGAGT
>JAMWZA010000108.1 GCA_024305105.1 Marinoscillum sp. | reverse complement strand
TTCTAAATGAAATGTGGATTTAAACTCGATGAAGGCACTTTCGGGTTTTTAGCCATGCGGTATCATTAATTCCTCTAATTATATTTGATAAGCAGTTTGTCTAGCTGCTAGGTTGATGGTTGCAGAAAGAGCATGAAGTGTATGGAAATTTCGCTTAATCTTTTGGTATAAAATCTCTTCTATATTTCTTCGGCTCTTTCTCTTTTTACACTCACACCCTACCTTCAAAAATTTATTTCAATCTCTTCCAACTTTTTACCCATTTGATGGGACTTAGTATTAAGTCGTAAGGAAACCTTGTTATCAAGAGTTTCTTTTTTTGCAAGTCAAAAGGTAATCTGAAGAGGTTATCCATTAAAGTCTCCCAATTATGATGATCATGATGGGAGACTTTTTTAATTTGAGAGAACAACAATCCAGCTATATGAGCAAGACCAAACTCTCTGTATTAATTAACCTCGCGAATTCCGATGGGGAAGTAGATGAATCCGAAAAGTCACTAATTCTTAAAATCGGTGGTGCTCATGGAATGAGTAAAGACGAAGTGGAAGACTTGATTAACGATCCTGAGGAAAAAGTGGATCTTAAGAAATTAAGCAATGAAGACCGGTTTGACACTCTTTATCACTTGGTACACTTGATGAAAGTGGATGGAGAAATTTTTGATGAGGAAATCATGTACTGCTTAAGCATGGCCAAAAAACTGAATTATCCACTGGAAGCTGTAATGGACCTATATGGATTTGTTCACGCTAATGTGAAGCTTACTTCAGAAATCAACAAAATCAAACGAAAGTACGTAGATTAAAAAAGGCAGCCGAAGCTGCCTTTTTTTTAAAATCTATCCTAAATATTCATAAATCCCGGCTACTCCCTGGCCACCACCTACACAGGCGGTAACCATTCCATATTTAGATTTACGTCTTTTCATTTCATTAAACAGGCTAATGGATAGTTTTGCTCCAGTACATCCGAGTGGGTGACCTAGCGCAATTGCTCCTCCATTAACATTCAAAATATCTGTGTTTAAATCAAGTCCGCGAATTACTGCCAGAGACTGAGCAGCAAAAGCTTCGTTTAACTCGATCAGATCCATATCACTTTGTTTCAAACCGGCTTGTTTCAATGCTTTCGGCACTGCTTCTACTGGCCCAATTCCCATGATCCGTGGATTTACACCGGCAGCAGTATAGCTCACCATTCTGGCAATCGGTTCGAGATTGTATTCTTTTACCATTTTTTCAGACATCACCATCACGAATGCTGCCCCATCTGAAGTAGGCGATGAATTGCCCGCTGTAACCTGACCGCCTTGCTTAAATGCTGGTCGAAGACCAGCCAGCGATTCCATGTTGGTTTCAGGTCGAACGCATTCATCCGTGTCCACCGTATAAGTTTTCTTCTTACGCTTACCATCCTGCATAAATGTTTCTTCTACTTCCACAGGAACAATCTCATCTTTGAATTTGCCATCGGCGATTGCTTTTGCTGCCTTTTGATGTGATTGCATGGCAAACTGATTGGCATCATCTGCCGAAATATTGAAATCATTGGCGACTTCTTCAGCTGTTAAGCCCATACTCAGGTAATACTCTGGGTTGTCTTTAGCGATTTTCCAGTTCAGTGCTGTTTTGTATCCCAGCATGGGTACCAGCGACATGGATTCTGTTCCACCTGCGATGATGCAGTCTGCTGTTCCAGAGTGAACACGTGCACAAGCCAGGTGAATTGCTTCTAATCCGGAACCACAATACCTATTGATGATCATTCCCGGTACTTCGATTGGTAAAGAAAGGAGGGAAATCATTCTTCCCATTTGCATTCCTTGTTCTGCTTCGGGAATGGCATTTCCCACGATTAGGTCATCCACTCTTTTGGCATCAAAGCCATCTACTGAGCCGACGAGGTGTTTGATGACGTCTGCTGCCAGGTCATCAGGTCTATAAAATCGAAAGCCTCCTTTTTTGGCTTTTCCAACTGCTGATCTATATCCGGCTACTATATATGCATCCATTATATTAATTTTTTAGGTAATTAGACTCTAGACATTAGATTTTGAGAACTTCTCTTTTAATGTCCGTGTCATTTTCTGTAGTTTTTTTAGTTCTGATGTAAGCCATTTATGAAATAAATTTCTTTCGAAGTTATCATTTGAGTTTCTAACTCAAATTGAGATCCCAAAGAGTGAGAGAGAAAATTGGATAAGTCTTTGTCTGATTTTCTACCACAGCTTTCTGCAATATTGAATGGAATAGAAACAGCACATCGTCGCATCTGACAGATCAATCCAATCTTTTCTGATTTTGGAAAAGTCTCTGTATACATATCGACGGCCAGCTGAATTCCTTTTTGAAAGAGTTTTAGTTCTTTGAAATTATGCATGATCTAATGTCTATAGTCTTACATCTTTTGTCTTGAGAAACTTAGTTTCTCAATGGTTTTCCTTTAAACAAAATGCTCTGGACTCGTTCAAGGGTTTTTGGCTCTCCACATAAACTCAGGAAAGCTTCTCTTTCCAAGTCAAGCAGGTATTCTTCAGATACCAATGTCTCTGCGCTTAGATCGCCACCGCTCATGACGAAAGCCAGCTTGCTCGCAATTTTTGCATCGTGCTCAGAAATGTACGAACCATACTTCATTCCGATGATTCCAGCTTCAAACATTGCCATACTGGTTTTACCATGTACCTTGATGTCTTTACGCTGCACCGGCTGGGTATATCCAGCATCTGCTATTTCCAATACACGCTCTTTTGCATCCGCAATTAGTCGAGATCTGTTGAGCGTGATTCGATCAAACGGTTGAATGATATCCATTCCTCTGGCCTCTTCCGCTGAAGTAGCCACTTTGGCCGTCGCGATATTCATAAAATACTCCTGAAGAATATTTAGTTCCGGATCATTCGGCATGTATTTGTCAGCAGCACGAAGGGTAAGTTCTTTGGTACCGCCTCCACCTGGGATCAGACCTACTCCAAATTCCACCAAACCAATATACGTTTCGGCGTGAGCTTGAATAGCATCACAATGAAGCGAAAGTTCACAACCACCACCAAGAGCAAGACCAGCAGTCGCTGCAACCACCGGTACTGAACTAAATCTGGCTCGGGTCATGGTTTGCTGAAACTGACGAATCATCAAGTCGATCTCATCGTATTCCTGATCTACAGCAAACATGAACAACATGGCCAGGTTCGCACCAGCAGAAAAATTGGAAGATTCATTTCCAACTACCACACCGCGATAGTCCTTCTCGGCCATCGTTATCGCTGTATTGATTCCTTCAATGACTTCTGCTCCGATCGCATTCATCTTGGTATGGAATTCCAGATTCAAAACGCCATCTCCAATGTCATAAATAGTAGCTCCATCATTGCTCCAGACAACATTGTTGTCTTTGTATGCATCCAGGTAAATGAACCCTTCGGTTCCCGGTACAACTTTGTAAGACTTGGATGGAATGTCGTAATAATACTTTTTGCCGTTCTCGTATTTATAAAACGTTTCGTTTCCGGCATTGAGCATATCTGCTACCCAATCGGCCGGAGCCAAATCCATTTCTTTCATTTTGTCCAAACAGGATTTGACACCCATGGCGTCCCATGTTTCGAACGGTCCCATTTCCCAACCAAACCCTGAAGCTACTGCCTGATCAATTCGGTAGAGCTCGTCGGAAATTTCAGGAATACGGTTGGTACAATACCTAAACAAATCAAAAAATGATTGACGATAAAAATCTCCTTCTCGGCCATCTTCATTGATGATGATTTGAAATCGCTTCTTCAGATCTTCCTCGTTTTTGGTTTTATCCAATACGTCCAGTTTGATCTTGTCTTTTGACTTGTACTCAAACGTTTTCAGATCTAATTCGAGGATTTCTTTTTGACCATTCTCAACTACTTTTTTGTAGTATCCCTGTTTGGTCTTATCTCCCCACCATTTACGTTCGTACAATTCCTGTACAATGTTTGGAAGTTTGAAGGTATCGCGAGATTCATCTTTTGGAAGTCCCTCGTAAAGACCTTGCGCCACTTTTACCGCAGTATCCAAACCAACCACATCCATGGTACGAAAGGTTGCTGATTTTTGTCGGCCAATAACCGGACCTGTCAGTTTATCCACCTCATTGACTGAAAGTCCCATTTTCTCAATGGTGTGCATGCCAGACATGATAGCGTAAATACCAATACGGTTGGCGATAAATGCTGGGGTGTCTTTACATAATACGGTTTCCTTACCCAGGTAGAGATCTCCATATTTCAGGAAGAAGTCAACGATTTCCGGATCCGTCTTTTTCGTTGGAATAATCTCTAACAATCGGAGGTATCTCGGAGGGTTAAAGAAGTGTGTTCCACAAAAGTGCTTTTGGAAATCTTCACTTCTGCCTTCGAGCATGAAATTGATTGGAATACCCGAGGTGTTAGAACTGATTAAAGTTCCTGGTTTCCGATGCTCTTCTACTTTGTCAAAAAGTGATTTTTTGATTTCCAGATTTTCTACAACTGCTTCAATCACCCAATCGTAATCCTTGATTTTTGTCAGATCGTCATCAAAGTTTCCTGTTTTGATCAAAGCAACTTTGTCTTTGTCGTACAGGGGCGATGGCTTTGACTTCACTGCCGCATCGAGTGACGAGTTGACCATTCGGTTTTTCACATGTGGGGAATCAAGCGTAAGTCCTTTTGCTTTTTCAGCGTCGGTGAGTTCCTTCGGACTGATGTCCAAAAGTAAAACCTCCAAGCCGATGTTTGCAAAGTGGCAGGCAATCCGCGATCCCATGATCCCGGAGCCCAGTACTACTGCTTTCTTAATGCTTCGTTTCATAAATAAAGGCTTCTGCTAGTTTATCGAGTAAAGATTTATCTTCTATTAATTGAGTTACAGTGTTGGTGACACGGATAAAAGCCTGAATGTCTTCTTCAGGAACCAACTCTCGTACTTTCGTATTGAATTCCCGAACGGCTTTCTTTGAAAACTCTCGTTTCTCCTTTCCTAGATCCGTTACAAAAATTCGGACTGAGCGACCATCTGTAGGGTCTTTCTCACGCCGAATCCATTTCTTATCTTCCATGGTTTTGAGCATTCGAGTCAACGACCTTGCTTCAAGTCCCATTAGCGGTGCAATCTTGGTAGCTGGTGTTCCGTTTTCCTGATCAATATTTAGCAAGACGAATCCTGTAGATGCGGTTACATCCATGTCTGCACCGTATTGATTATACATCCTGGAGATGGCATGCCATGCCACTTTGATGTTGTAATCGATGGTTTCTTCTCTTTTCATCTAATCATTTTTGGGTCTTGCCAATAGTCCTTTCTGCTCGCATTTAGCTGAGGTAACCAAAGATAGTGAAAATATGTTATGCATGCATACTATTTTGAAATTTGCCAGGTCTTTACATTCTCTCTTGAAATAAATGCTCGTTCGTCCAGTTTTAGAGATCGAGTTTTTTAGTTTTGGTACAGATGGATGAGAAGCAATCACAGTACAAGGACATACCCAAAGAATTTCACTCTTATGAGAAGGATGGCTTATTTACTAATTGCATCGAATGTGACCGTGAGCTACTGAGTGGAGATTGTGACTATGTGATCGAAAAAGCCTTTCGAAATTATCAGGGGTTTAAAGCTGAAGATGTGATTTTCGATTATGCGATTTGTATGGATTGTGCCATGGAGATTCAAAAGCGCATGTCGAAAGAGTCCATGTTCAAAATTCAGGAATACATGCAAAAGCAGATGCTGGACCGCCATCAAGATCTTGCGAAACGAGATCTGACTAACGTAGATGAATTGTATTCAAAGTGCATGTTTACCAACGAAGATAAAAGCAACTGTGAGGAATATCAGGTGTTTGCTTTTTGTCGTGGTGATAAGATGAATCTGCAAATGCCGCCTTATATGGTATCCGGTCCTATACTCGATGAAATCTCAGAGTTGCTATCCGACGAAACCCGAGACGAACTCAACGGGTTTTTCAACAAACACTTTTCCCCGAGTCCCGGAATGTTTGAGCCCGACCCACGATTGATTTTGATTTAGACTCTTAAATTTTATGAAGGTTCTCTATTTTATTCTAGCAACATTTCTCGCTTTCTCATCTTATTGCCAGGATTGGAAAAAGGATACCATCAATTACAGAGATAAAAAAATTGTTCTCGATGTGTTACAGCCATTTAATATGTATGTTAACTGTCTCAACGGGGCACTATATATTGATTATGAATTCTCAGATAATCAATTGTTTAGTATTTACATTGAAGAAGATGTTTTAGATCGATTAAGATTTCAGAAAGGATTTGATACAACAAGTACTTCTAAAAGGACATGGTCTGGCAATATGATAAATTCTGAAAGGGTTTGGAAAGCAAAAAAGGCATCAAAGGATCTTGTTTATTGTTATTCCAATGTGAAACATGAAAACGTCGACGATTTCCAAAGAATTTATAATTCCTTCAACTCAGATTTTGTTAGTTACATTGATCCTTATAATTACAAAATAAATATCAAAGAAGATTCACTTGGACATTTGAATCTTGACACAACCTATTCAATAGCTTATGGACCAAGATTTTATGGTTATGGGATAACTTCTGTCGAAGGATTTTTCGTTGAGAAAGATTTATTTCGTGATCTCTTTAGTTCTCCTTCAGTTCCTATTGTAGATGTAGAAGGACAAGGTTTTTTGATTGGGATGAATCTAGCAGTTGACAAAATGTTTTACGGTGTTAGTTATTCCTTTTCAATGATTGATAAAGTGAAGAACGATTCTCTCGGATTAGAATCAAAACTTAGACAAAATAGCCTTTCTGCCAGAGTTGGATACAACTTGATAAATTCAGAAAATATTATTCTTTCCAGCTATATTGGATTCAGATCATTTCGATTTAAACATTTAACTAGGCCAATAAAGAAGAATATAGACATTAATGACTATTTAGAAGATCCGATTATTGACCTAAGAGTGACAGAATTTAAATCTATAGCTGGATTGAATATCAGCTTTTTTTATCCGCCATTTTCATACAGTTTATATGGAGAATATCTTTTAAAAATGCATAATGACCCAATTGTCAGAACCAAAGGTCGATGGGTAGATGCTGATCTAACATCTCCTGTTGGTAATTGGCTTATTGGTTTTGGAGCAGGTGTATATTTTTAGATTGATTTAGAAACTATACTTCAATCCATTGGTCAGTGAATAGACCCAGTTGTTGATCGGAATGATTGGGCGATCTTCATATTGAGCAGTGAAAGAAGTGTTAAAAGCAAGTTTATCCGTCAGTTTCACATTCAGATCAAAATCCCCACTGATACGGTTCCGAAAAACGGAGGATTCCTGATCATAGCCTCCCTGGTAGTAGGCAATCAGGTTTAAGTTAACAAAGTCATTTAGCTTTTGCTGGTAATTGATGTAATTGGTCGATTTAAAAATATCCTTTTTAATGAGCATTGATTCATCCGCCAGGTTTTTCCAGTTTTCCTGTTCATGCATCGCACCTACTCCCAGGTGAAGGCGGGTTTTCTTGTTATTGACCAATTGGAATCGGAAGTTTCCTCCATTAAGGTACCGCAAGGTCATTTTACGACCTTCGTCATATTGCACCTGAGTGAATAATTCATACGACAGTTTATTCTTTCGAAGAAAATTTATTCGGAAATGTGTGTAGCCAGTACTGAAGAGTGGTCCGCCAGTCGTTTTAAAATAATTGAGCTGATTGATCAAAATATAAGCGTGTTGCTGACCAAGATAAACGAGATCGGCACTCGCTTTTAATCCGGTATAGGTAATGTTCTGTTCTGCAGTGGCGCTGCGGTTGTTCAAATTGAAGTCTGCTTTTAAGCTTCCCATAAATACGCCAGAAGTATCGGCATCTACATTGGTTTTATCCACTTTTAGAATCTGGGCTGTAGATGCAATAGACCAAATCAGGCATAAACTAGATAGAATAATTTGCTGTATCACTTACTTTTTTTAGATGAACGGACAGCTGCGAAATTAGTATGGGGATTTGGAAATATCACATGTGATTTATGATACTCAAAAATTTATGAACCCTGATCAAATTCACATAATGGTGTGATTTGATTCATCATTTTCCATTTCATGGCTATTTAACTTCCTGATACAAAATTCTGACGAACCAATTTCTAGTATCATGGAAACGCTCAAAATTAATAACGCATTCGATCTGGGTGAGGAGTTTTTGCAAATGGCTCACGAAGCGATCAATTATTCTGAAAAAGGTGACGTGGCCTACCTAACATGCATTAATGCAAAAAAGTCATTAGTCAATTACCTTACCAGCATGCTTGTACATTATGGAGAAGAAATATACAGTCAGGATCCGGAAGTATTGCTGAACCAGTGCCGGGATTTAAGTGGAAACTACTTTGATCTGAAGATTGATGGATTGCTCAAATGGCAGGGTGGTGAAGAAACACCAAACCATTACCTCGCCAAAGAAATCGTTCAGTCAGCCGAACTCGCGCGAGAATTGATGATGTGCGAAATCCTCTAGGGGAAAAAGTCAATTGATCAAGTCTCCACGCATTGCCCGAATTCTTTGTCTTGCTTCTGCTGCGTACATGCTGCCCGGATGCTTTTTTAAAAATTCCTGAAATAAATCCATCGCCTGATTTTCATCATTCATGTAATCCTGAATGATCGTTGCCTTTTTGTAGAAAGCATCATCGCTGAGAATATCGTATGAATAGGATTGAATTATCTTGTCCAGGAACTCAACAGCGATCTCATAGTTTCCAGCTTCTATGGCCAGTTTGGATTCTACCCAATAGATTTCATCGGTAATGCTGTGTCCGGGATTGTCTTCAAGTAGTTGATTGAGTTTCTCTTTGGCTTCAGTCGTTTTATTTTGAAAAATCAAAAGCTCCACATCTGCAAACTCCTGCATTACGACATCAGTAGTATCAAAGGCTGTATTATCTGATATCAACAAGCTCAGAGCTATTGCGTCGTTCGAAATTTCGCGGGTTGTTGCTAGTTTCAAAATATCAAGATGGCTTTTTGCCAACGAAAAATTTCCAGTAAAGTAATTGAGTCGAGCGTTTCTCAATTTGGCTTCATATCCCAGCGGCGATTCCTTGTTATCTTTTTCTACCTGAGAGTATAGTAGTGTTGATTCCCAAGGCTCATCAAGTAAAATGTAAATATCACCAAGATCCAGCTTACATTCAGCTACCAATGCGCGCGAAGCGCGCCGATTTTCAATAACGAAGTTCAGTATTCGGCTAGCTGTATCTAATTCGTCCAGATAAAATGCATGAAGTAAGGCCTGATTTCGCAAAGCCTCTAACGTGGTAAAATTGGGACCAATTTGGTCAAATAATTCAGCGTATTCTTTCACCAGATTTCTAATAGCCATCGTATCGATGGGATAATTGGTTTTAACTCTATTCTCCTTTGACTTGATTAAAAATCTTCTGGCTTGAGGATAATTATAGTCATTGCCATATGTTTCTATAACATATGTATAAATATCTACTGCATCTTCCCAGGCTTCATTGTCGTAGGCAATTCTGGCGATGCGCATACTTTGGTCACCTGGTTTTTGATTTCTACGATCCAGTGCGCGTGCCTGGATGAAGGCTGAATAGTAATTTTTTCGCTGTAGTTCCAGCCAAATTAGTAAATCCGAATACATGCTATTATCCGGGTTTTTCTGAATTTTTCGGATTAGCGTCTCTTCCAGAAATTGCTGATCTTCTGGCTCTGTGAGTATGTTCTGAAAAAGATTTTTTACGTAGGCGATATTAGCCGGATTTCCCTCTGCATAATTGATGTACTCTTCAGTCATCGAACGCTTGTCATTTTTCATTCGGTAAAGTGCTGCCATATCCAAAGCAAATGCCGAATTACGACCATTTACCTTTCTGGCCAACTGGTAATAATCTATGGCATATTCATACATCTGATGGGATACCAAATTTTGAGCTATAGTGCTGAGTTGATATTGATTTTCCTGAAACTCTTTTTTTAGGTGAGCCAGGTACTTATCGAGATCATCTTCTTCACCCATGGTTTGATACAGAAATGCCAGATCTACCTGATAATTCAAATTTCCAGCGAACGACTTGATGACTCTATCGAGATATTGTTCCGCTGATTTGTAATCTTGTTGATCTATGAGTAGCCGGAGATAATTGGAATGAATCAGTGGGATGGCTGCACGTGATTTTTCCAAATCTTCAAAAAGTGTTTTTGCTTTTTCAAATTCACCTTGTTGAAAATATTCATTAGCCAGTTTTGCTTTATCCGTTTGAGCAAAAGAAATGCTGGCCGACAAAATCATTATGACTATAAAAATATTCCTGCTGTACATCACCTTGAAGTTATCCACTTTATTCTTCTACTTTATAATCAATATATATGTTTTAAATTAAAAGCTATTTCTATTATTAAGGCTGTGGATATGTGGGTAAATCATCAAAATTAGATTTGTTATTTAGGGATGTTAATAAATATATTCTTATTATGTTGTTGTCCACAGTTGATCTATACGTTAACTAATTGAAAATCTGATGGTTGGTTTTTTGTGTAGATAACTTTTTCATTGGTTATGTGAATTAGGATTGATCGTCTCAATTGGGATAGCTAGTTGATAAATGAGGACTTATTGGTTTATTGGTCATGATTCATTGTGTGAATAAGTGGATTGTGGATTAATGTGAAGTTATTCCACGTGAAACAGTATAGTTGTCCACAGCTTTATGAGGTTATTCAGAATGAATAATCAAGTGTATTATCAAAGTTGGCACGTAGAGTGGTTTCCTCTTTGAAGTGTATAACGGGTTCAGCTGGTATATTTTTTCTATAATTACCGACATCCCATTTGCCGTTTTTGTTGCTGTCCAAAAGTATTCGTACCCAATAACTACCTGGATTCAATGAATTAAAAACACACGCTTGACAGTTTTTTTGTTCTGCGATGATTGAAGTTTTAGACATTAGCTGTACGATAAAGTGAGATTGATCGGTAGTCAGATTGAGTCGTATAGTTCCAAAATTAGTAGGCTTCAAAAATTTGTATGAAGCCTCTATTAATTGAGATGAATCGAGTTCTGCAGAAAGAAATGAGTTAGGAAGAATAGAAAACTTAAATGAAGCTGGATCAATTTTTTGTAGTCTGCTTTTAATGCTGAGTTTAGCAGAATCTATATTAGTAGTGTCAATAACGATAGCATTGATCAGTTGATTTAGGCTATCGGTATACTGCTGTTGATCAATTTGGAGACTGAAATTAAAGGACAAACGTTGTTTTGAAAAGGTAATGTCTTTTGGTAGATAGTCGAAAGAAACCAGGGTGTCATAGACTACATTTAGAAAATCATCTTTGATTATGTTAGATGGTTTATTAAACTTAATAGTGTATCTGGTATCACTAGTGATTGAAGTACCATTTTTAGGTTCTAATGATACGGTATAGTCCTCTAATTTTCTTGATGATTCACGATATTTGATAAATAACGTATCTATTTTGGAATTACCTAAACTATCTATAACATTGATTATGGTATACAAGCTATCCTGAAAGGATTTATTGTCATAGAATCGTAAAGTCTTATTCTCATCAACGAGCTTGGAAGGAAGAAAGATTGAATCCTCATTTTGATAACTATAATCTGTAAGAGGTTTGGTATAGCGTATCTCGAAGTATTTTCCAGAAGGTCTTGCCGAAATAAAATTTAACTCACTAGCGTCGATCTTGATGGTTTGTAAATCAATTGTATCTCCAGATATTTCAGCCATATTCAG
Source organism: Marinoscillum sp. (assembly GCA_024305105.1). Taxonomy (GTDB): domain Bacteria; phylum Bacteroidota; class Bacteroidia; order Cytophagales; family Cyclobacteriaceae; genus Marinoscillum. Next base: position 7,365 of record JAMWZA010000108.1, on the reverse strand, counting down.
CGTATCAGGATATACGGCATATGCTTCGGTTGCAGCATCAAAAGTAAGATTACGATTTTCGTCTCCAAAAGCGAAGAGACGATATTTAGAAGCTTTTATGTTTTGGAGAAAGAATAGCCCCTCTTCATTGGTGGCACTGAAGTAGGTAGGTTTATTAATTTCAAAATCTAAAGTATCGGAAATGGCATATAAACCAACTGTGATTTTTTCTTGTAAATCTCCAGTTAGTAAGTCAGTAACCTGACCAGAGAGCTTTAATGAATCAATGTAATTGCCTGTACTGAAAGCAATGATCAGGTTCTCTACAGGATTCTTTTCTGTGATATCTGTAATGCCATCAAAAAAGTTGAATGTATATGTAGTACTATCATTAAAAGGTTGCTCAAACTGAAGTGTAACTCTATATTTTTTTGGAAGTGTTTTGTATTCTACCTCTGTGGTAGGGGTGATGATTAAGTTTTGTTTGAGTTTATCTGTATTAATTATTTCATCAAAGGCGAGAGTGATACTTTGTCCAGAAAAATTTAATTGTTGATCCATTGGACTGGATTCCAGGAGTGTGGGAGGTATGGTATCTTTTGGTCCACCTGTAGGTGAAATGGGATTTGCACAACTGTAAGACAGCAGTTCTATTACGGATATGATTACAAGGAGTCTAAAGAATAGCTTCATGGTTTGAATACGTAAATGAGACTAGAGTATTCTCCAGTCTGCTTTGCTTTTTGATTAGAACGGAGACCTGTACGCAAAGCTGCAAAATAATTTGATTTGCCTGTCTTATTCTTTTCACTTAGCATAGAAACATAATAGGAATCAAACTTCATGGGATGGACATTCAATAGTTTGAGTTTACATTTCTTCGCTAGTGTCTTCATTGAGTGCTGACCGAAATGATAGAGGTGCTTAGGTACATCATAAGCAGCCCAATTTTCTTGGTAGTATTGTGCGTCATGTGAGTGGTGGTTAGGTACTGCTATGATTAGAACTCCGTCTGAAGTTAACGATTTACGTAAGGTATTCAGAGTAGTTTTCAGCTCATGTACATGTTCCAATACATGCCAGGCAGTTATTGTATTATATGATCCTTTCTTAAGCAGTTTAAGATCGGTGTGAATGGTAGAACTAGATAATTCCGAGGCGGCTTTGGCTGTAGCGGTGTGAGGTTCAAAGCCAGAAACCTCGTAGTTGTGTTGTTGCAAATAATCGACAAAGACACCTGCTCCACATCCAAAGTCAAGAAGTTTATTCCCTGGGGAATACTTCTTGATGAGATTTAGTTTCTGTGCCAATGTTACAGATCGAACCATTTTGTAGATGGCATTGATTGGAGAATTGGCTTTATTGGTATGAGATATGTAATTGCTATCGGCATAGTATTTACCGATGTTGGATGCATCTGGTCTCGGGTTCGTGATGATCAGTTCACAGGCTGTACATTTCATCAAAGCAAAACTCTCTCCTGAGACGGTATGATCCTTACATATTATATGGTTTGTGAATTTCGAATGCTTGCATGATGGGCACTCCTCCAATTTTTCGTACATGCTATTTATTTAGATAAACCATTAATATTGAAACGTCTGAAGCTGATACTCCAGATATTCTTGATGCTTGGCCTAAGGTAGAAGGTTTAAGTTTTAATAGTTTTTCTTTTGCTTCTGATGAAAGCGAAGATATCTTACTGTAGTCGAATTCAGGATTGATTTGACGATGTTCTAAAGCTGCCATTTTCTCAGAGTTCTCTTTTTCGCGTTGGAGATATGTCTCGTATTTAATCTGTATTTCAGCTTGTTCGAGCACATCCCTGGAATAACTAGACAAGTACTCTTTAAATGATGGATCTATTTGAAGTAATTTTTCAATAGAGATTTCAGGACGTTTGAGGACCTGATAAAGTGATGAAGTATCTTTTACAGGCGCACTATCTATAGTTTGTAACATCGGATTGAAATCAGCAGGTTTGTGTTTCTTTTGTTTCAGATCATTGATTAGTCGTTTGGTAGCGTGCATTTTATTCATGGTCATTTCATAGCGATGTTCTGATGCTAGACCAAGGTTATAGGCCAACGGTGTAAGTCGTAGATCGGCATTGTCTTGTCTGAGTAAAAGTCTAAACTCTGCTCTGGACGTAAACATGCGATAGGGTTCATTCGTACCCTTATTTATTAGATCATCTATTAGCACACCGATGTAGGCATCAGATCTATTCAGAATGAATGGATCCTTTTCCTTCACTTTTAATGAAGCATTTATTCCAGCCATCAATCCTTGACAGCCGGCTTCTTCATATCCTGTTGTTCCATTGATTTGACCAGCAAAATAGAGGTTATCAATAAGTTTGGTTTCTAATGTTTGACGCAATTGAGTAGGAGGGAAGAAGTCATACTCAATCGCATAGCCAGGTCGAAACATTTTGGCATTTTCAAATCCTGCAATTTTGGTTATGGCTTTGTACTGAACATCTTCTGGAAGTGAAGTGGAAAAGCCGTTGACATAGACTTCTACTGTATTCCAGCCTTCAGGTTCTACGAAGATTTGATGACGATCTCTTTCCGCAAAACGATTGATTTTATCTTCTATGGATGGACAATACCTAGGCCCTAGACCTCTGATGCGTCCATTGAACATTGGAGATTTATCAAATCCTGTTTGTAAAACTTGATGAACTTCAGGACTGGTATAGGTTATCCAGCAACTTCGCTGTTCTTTTAATGGAGTGGTTGTGTCTAAATATGAAAATTTTTGTGGGTCTTCATCTCCTAATTGCTCTTCCATTTTGGAATAATCAAGAGAGCGTCCGTCTACTCTAGGAGGCGTTCCAGTTTTCATACGGCCACTTTCAAAACCTAACTCTATGAGTTGTTCGGTGATTCCTTTGGCTGCACGTTCTCCTGAGCGACCACCACCGAATTGTTTTTCACCGATATGAATTAGTCCATTGAGGAAGGTACCGTTTGTAAGTACAACAGATTTGCCTTTGATTTCGAGACCAAGACTAGTTCTAACACCTACTACACGTTTGTCTTTGACAATGATGCCTGTAATCATTTCTTGCCAAAAGTCTACATTGGGTGTTTTTTCGAGTGCAATTCTCCACTCCTCCGCAAAGCGCATACGATCGGATTGTACCCTTGGACTCCACATAGCTGGGCCTTTACTACGGTTGAGCATACGAAATTGAATCATAGACCTATCTGATATGATACCAGAGTATCCTCCAAGCGCATCTATCTCTCGAACAATCTGTCCTTTGGCAACACCACCCATTGCGGGGTTGCAGGACATCTGAGCAATGGTATTCATGTTCATAGTTGCCAACAGAACTTTAGATCCGGTGTTAGCTGCTGCTGCTGCAGCTTCGCATCCGGCGTGTCCTGCACCAACTACAATGACATCATAATTTGGAAACATATAGTGTAAAAGGTTTCACGTGAAACAGTTGATCAACCAACATTGAAACACCATAAGGTGTTCCAGGTGGAACTATTTTTTTAGCAAAGATAAGCAGGTGTCTTCTTTTTGCCTCATTAAGATTTGATCATCGGAATCTTTATCGTTGTATCCCAGGAGATGTAATAGACCATGTACCAGTACCCGATGCATTTCCTGATCAAAACCAACCCCTTGATTGCTGGCATTTTCTTTTACACGATCCACGCTAATGAATATATCTGAAAGAAGAGGCTGTCCTTTACTAGAGTTATCAAAAGTGATAATGTCAGTGAAATAGTCGTGATCGAGGTATTGACGATTGATTTCTAAAAGGTATTCATCGGAGCAAAAGATATAGTTTATATCCTCAATCGGCACGTTATGATCAGATGCTATATGGGTCAGCCAATCTAATAGGAGCTCAGATTGATCCAACTGAAAGTCTACATCTTCGCAAAAGAACTGGATGGAACTCATTAATTAAGATAGAATACTAGAGACACAGCCCTTCCTTCGTCTTCAAAATGCACTTCATCACATAGGTTTTTCATGAGGAATATTCCGCGTCCGCCAGGTTTATCCAGGTTTTCAGGAGACGTAGGATCAGGAAGATCGTTGTAATCAAAACCTGTACCTTCGTCACTGATTGTAAAACGTAGCATGTTTTCATCTACATTTAGTTTCAGGGATACATTCTTGTCAGATGCTTTTTGATTTCCATGAACAATTGCATTGTTGACGGATTCGGTTACAGCAATCATAATGTTGCCATAAATATCATCGTCCAGATGAAATCGCTCTTTAGCATTGTCAATGAAACTCTCAACGATTCTGATGTTTTCTGAGAGGGAAGGAATCTGTATTTGTATGCTGTCCATTATTGCTCGTCTCCGCTTAAGCGTCTAAAATAGTCGTTTACTTCTTTTTTATAAAATGGATTTAAATCCAAAGGTATTGTTTTTAGCAATTCAATCTCTTCTTTTTTTGCTTTCAAATATTCTTCGATCGCAGGAGGTAGTTTACGCTGTTGCTGAGATGCAGTTTCACCCTCACGTTCAGGAGACTGTTTTTGTTCTCTCATGGATTCTTCTGCCTCTAACATTCGAGTTAAAATGTCCTTTTGACGTTCAATGAGCTCTTGTGTTAATCGCTTATTGACTAGATCTACCTCGTTTTCTTCCATTTGCTTAATAGCCTTACCTAATTGATCACCTGCCTGAGATCCTCCATCTTTACCATCTTCTCCAGGTTGTTGCTGTCCTGCTAGCTGTTGCTGCATTTCTTCCAGTTGTCTTCGTAGCTCTGCTTGTTCTGCCGCAAGTTTGGCTAGCTCTTCAGATAGCTGACGTCCAGATTTACCACTGTTTTTCAAGTTTTGAATTTCATCGCTAAGTTGCTTTTGCATCTCAGACATGCTCGGAAGAGATTGCTTTTCTCCCTGGCCTTTCTGTGGATTGCCCATTGCTTCCGACATGGACATTTGCATTTGTTGCAATACATCATCAAGTAGGAGAGCTAAGTTATTCATGGATGTCATGGCAAATTGTTGGTATGAGGCTGCTTTGCCTTTATTGCGATCACGAAGTTCCTGCATGGTTTTGTCCAGATTCCTATTGATTTCTCCTACTTCTCGTGTGACAAAGTTGCTGATCTGCGCAACTCTTCCTGCCAGTGATAACAAACTATCTTCGATTACCTCTGCATTGCTGATGAGTTGAAGTTGTTCTTGAGAGAGTTCAATAAATCTAGGGTCAATTTGCTGTACACCCTTTATTTCTTCGATGATGGATTCCTGAGCGAAAGATAATTTGATCAGATTATCCAGAATATCTCGTAGGTGATCGATGTTTTCCTGCATCATGGTCATCTCCATACCAGCTTGCATTTGTTGCATTTGACCAGCCATGTTTTTCATTTTTTCACCGGCATTTTTCATCTTCTGACCAGCCTTTTGTTTCTGTTGGTTTTGAAGATCCTGAGGAATTTCGTCCAGCTTTTTCTGAATGTCCTGCTCTTCTTTATCAAAATCCTCTAAAGGTTCAGGGTTTTTGAGATCCTGATTGAGTTGTTTAAGACTATCTAGTTGTTTTTGAATATCTTCAAACTCCTTGTTTATTTCCTGTTGTTTATCTTGGGTTTCTGATGAGTTCGACTGATTTTGTTCCTCTGTGGATTGATCAGATTCTTGCTTGTCTGCGGTTTCTGTTTTTGGATTGACCTTATCTAGCACGGCCTCCGCTTTGGTGATATCTGCTAATTCGTCCTGTTTTTCACTAAGTTTTTCAAGCTTCTCAGCTGTTTGTTCCAGTCCGGTTTCTAGTTTGAGTCTTTTGAATAGTTCAAGAGCACGCTCTAGCTCTTTTTCCATATTCTTTTCATTATTACGTATTTTGGAGAGCTCATCCAGAACCTGATCGGTATCACTTTTATCTTGCAAGAGCTTTTGTAGTTCATCATAGAGTTTTTTTGTTTCTTCATCCAATACTTCTTCTATCAGCTCCTGAAGCTGTTTGGACTTTTCCTGCAGTTTTTGACTTTGTTTCCCAAATTCCTTCTGGCTGTCTAGAAGTTCCTGGTGCTTCTGGCTGAGTTCCTTTATTTCTTGTCTAAGTTTTTCTTTGTCCTTCACTAAATCATTTATCAATTTCTCATCTTGCCAGTCTAGTTCTTTCTTATTCCGTAAACGATCCTCGAGATCTTTTAATCGCTCATTTATTTCTTCCGCCTTGCTCGAAGCAGCATCGAGTTTTTCTTCCGAATCCTTACTTTTTTTGGAAATCAGTGATTCTACCTCTTCTTCACTCGGCATTTTGAAGAAATATTTCTGAGCGTATGTAGATTTGAATCCATTTACCGCATCATTGTCTCGTACTCCAGCATACACTTCTAAAAACTCATTTTCTTGCAGATCAATGCTGTCGATATCCCATTGATAGAAAAATTGTTGGCTGATGACCTTTGGATCAAAAGGAATTGTTAATCTGCGAAAATGTTCTTCATAACTGCGTTTGTAGTATAGATTAAGACCAGTAAAACCATAATCGTCCTGAATGCTACCCGTAAAAGCAATTGATCTGAAACTAACCGTATCCGGTAGATAATTCACTTCGATTTGTGGAGACTCATCTTTGATCACCGAAATGTCATAAATAATCCGAGATTTGTTCGAGGTGTATTCGTTTTTAAGAGCTATTTCGTACTTCAATGAGTTGATCAGCTTCTCTTTGTGCCTAAATTCATTTGCGGTGAGATCCATTAATGTGGAATCACTGTTAACAATAAAAAAACCTTGATCAGAATCAGAGGATAATATCTTCCAGGTTAGTTGACTTCCCTCAGGTACGACAAAACTGCCGGTATTGACCATTTGCTGATCAGACAATCCGGTGTAAGATGGATAGTCTATAGACACGGACATTTCCGTTAACTCCGGTCGGTTAATTACTTGAAGTTCGTAAAACTTGGAATCGAAACCGGCAGCACTGAGCCGAATTCGTTTGTCTTTGTTCAGACTAGGATAACTGAAACTAAATTCATTGTTTGATAATTTGTTTAGCCTAAGCCTTTGATTATCATCAACTAAGAAGACTGATTCGGGAATAGCCGTACCTTCTAAGCGAACTTTGAGATCATAACTATCTCCTTTAAAAGCAATTAAATCACTAAGAACTTGAAACTGAAAAGGTGCTGGTTTTTCAAAGTTTTTGTTGAATTGCACAATGCGCGAAGAACTACCAGTAAATAGATCAGGACTGACAAACGATACCAGCAGGACCAAAAGAGAAAACGCTCCTAAATAGTAGAAGTATTTGCGATTCAGCCTAAAATCAATTGCTTCTTTAAAATCAAAAACCTTGAGCTCACTTTGCTTTTGTTGGATAGCTGCAAAAACCAAAGAGGAGTCAGAGTTAACATTTTTACTCAGTTGAAGAT
>JAMWZA010000107.1 GCA_024305105.1 Marinoscillum sp. | reverse complement strand
TAAGAGACAGGGAGATGGCCATCATTACAGAGCGTTTGCAAATCGATTTCAACATTGAGAAGCAGAAGAAAGAAGCAGAAAGGCTATTGATTGAGGCAGAGGCTATCAAAAAGCAGCAGGCCATCATCAACGCCACCCTGAATGACCGGCTCATCAAATACAAGAGCCTGGAAATCACCAGGGAGCTGGTCGGCTCTAAGAACACTAAAGTAATTGTAACCGATGGTAAATCACCGGTAATTGTAAACGACAATTAAATATATGTTTAACCTTAAAATCTACAGCTATGATGCACGATTGGTATTTCGGAGGAATGCATTGGATCTGGTGGATCTTGTGGCTTATCCTCCTATGCTGGATATTCTTAATCCCTTACCCTACGCCCGGACAAAACAGACGGAAGGATAAGGCCATGGAAGCCCTGAGAGAGCGATATGCCCGGGGCGAGATATCCGATGAGGAATTTGAACAAAAGAAGAAAGTCCTTCAGGATAAGAAGAAGTAGTTACACAGCCACAGGTGTATCCCAAGCGAGGTGACACCTGTGGTTTATAAAAGGATATTGTAAAATGAAAAACCAGAGATTTCTTGCTTATATACTTATTGGATTAACCTTTGGACTATTTGTGATACAGCCCCTGACTATTTCACTTCACATGTATGACATGCAAGGAGATAACGGCAGTTGGTGGGAATATCTGCCTGCCTCATATCAGCAAGTCGTTAGTTCATGGGATTTGGATCAGGCCATCATCAAATTGCTATTCGGGTTGCTGGGCATTGCCTTGTCGCTTATGTTTATGGTCAGGCAAAAAATATTTCAGCTTACCATAAGAAGGGATAGGTTGGAGGAGATCAGGGAGTTGATTGCGGCAGGAGAAAACCAGCAAGTTGAGTTCAAATCTACCTTAAGGTGGGATTTGAGACAGTTTAAGCCGAATAAGGCTCTGGAAGACGTAGTAGCCAAAACAATTGCCGGATTTATGAATACCCGGGGAGGGCACCTATTTATTGGTATTGACGATGATGGACAGGCACAAGGTTTACATGAAGATTATGCAAGCCTGAAAAAACCGGGACGAGATGGTTTTGAGCAGTATATAATGCAACTGATCTCCACCAAATTAGGGACAAATTATTGCGCTCTGATAGATGTTTCTTTTTTCCAAATAGAAGGGCTTGATGTCTGTCATCTTGAGATTAAACATGCGCACTCTCCGGTCTATCTGCATCAGGACGACCGTTCACACTTTTATATCCGTACAGGAAATGGTACGCGTGAGCTTGACATACCCGAAGCGTTAAATTATATCGAAGAAAACTTAAATGGTCGCTCATTGTGACAAGGAATTTATCACAGCTCTATTATTGGAGTAACTATAAAACCAAAATCAGATCAACAAACTGAATTAAAATGCTCTTAAATAAAAGAATATCCATACTTGACTTTATCAAAACCATTAAGGTTGATATAGTACTTATCTCCTCGTATGCGGTTGTGGTAGGCATTTTCGATCAATACGGATTTCTTGACAAAATTTCGGTTCCTATTAGTGTTACTGCTGTTTTTGGTACTGCGGTAGCCTTGCTGTTGGGTTTTCGAACCAATCAAGCCTATGAACGGTGGTGGGAAGCCCGTATTATTTGGGGTGCTATTGTTAACGATTCCCGAACACTGGTTAGACAATGTGTTTCATTTTTCAAAAGGAGCAACGGGCAGTACGATACCTTGGTCAATGAAATGGCCAATCGTCAGATCATTTGGTGCTATGCGCTCGGAGAATCACTAAGAAAACTACCTTTTTCCCACAGGGTCATTAAATATAAAGAATCCAATAAGACCGAAGCTTTTAATATTCCAAATGCTTTATTGTCAGAACATTCTGAAACTTTGCTAAAGGCAAAAGAAAAAGGTATGGTGAATGATTTTCAGCAGGTGCAAATCGATAGCACCATCGCCAGGTTATGTGATTCTATGGGCAAGTGCGAACGCATAAAAAACACGGTCTTTCCCAAAGCACACAGCCTGTTGATCCATTTGATCATTTATGTGTTTGCCACCATGCTACCGTTTGGCTTATCAGATGAGTACCTGGCAGTAGAAATAGGCCTGACTATTGGTATCCCGATCATTTTTATTGCCATCGAAAAAACCTCCATTCTCATGCAGGATCCTTTTGAGAACCAGCCTTTGGACACGCCCATGACAGACCTGGCGGAAACGATAGAAATAAACATCAGGCAAATGATTGGAGAAACGGATGTTCCTGAAAAGAAAAAACCGACAGACTATTATGTTTTATAACACAAAATATTAACAATGGATTTTCAAACTGAAATAACGCTCATACCAAGGTTACTTGTCGCCCTTGTACTCGGTGTTTTGATAGGACTAGACAGGGAAATTGACGGGCATGCCGCAGGAATCAGAACGTATGCTGCCGTTTGCCTGGGTGCGGCTTTAGTCACAATTATCAACTCCCACATTGAAGTTGCAGATCAGACCCGAATTGTTGCCAATATTGTTTCAGGCATTGGCTTCCTGGGGGCGGGTATTATTTTCAGAGATGGATCCAAAAATTTCATTTCAGGTTTGACAACCGCAGCTACTATTTGGGCCACTGCTGCTGTAGGAATTGCTATTGGATATGGCATGTACCTTATCGGGAGTGTCACATCCGCTTTGCTTATTCTATTATTGATTTCACATCATTTCCCTTTTTTAAAAAAGAAAAATATCAGAAAATGAAAAAACTACAAATAAAAATACCACTTCTCCTGCCTGAAGTACCGGACGAGAAGGATCAATGCGTGCAAAAACTTATTCAACAGCTTCAGGATAAAGAAGGCCTAGAAAAAGTGCATGTAACAGATGAAACGGACAATGGCGTACCACAGCTATGTTTTCATTATGATTCGAACTTGATCTCCATAGACCGTATCCAGTCGCTGGCAGAGCAAGCCGGAGCGGAAATCACGCAAAAATTTGGTCACAAACTCATAGAAGTAGAAGGCATTCGCCATACCCGCCATGCCCGTCATATAGAGCGGGATCTTCGGGGTATAGCCGGTATTTTGGAGGCCTCCGTATCGGCATCCGGCATGGTGCGTGTAGAGTATGATACGGCCAAAGTGGATGAGGCGAAAATCATGAAAGCACTGAGAAAAGAGGGACTTGATATACCGGATACCCAGGTAAGTGCCGAACGTTTTCTTGATAAGGTAAAAGAAGCTGAAAAAGGCGAAGAACAAAAAGAAGAAGCTCGCAAGGAACATGACCATGAGGAAGGTGAAGATCATGAACATTTGCACGGTGGCATTTTCGGTAAAAACACCGAGCTGATCTTTTCCATCATCTGCGGAGCATTATTAGGTATTGGCTTTGGGCTTACTTACATCGAAGCTGTGCCTTCCTGGGTGAGCCTCACATTATACATCGGAGCATATTTCTTTGGCGGCTATTTTACAGCCAAAGAAGCCATTCAAACAGTGGCAAAAGGGGGCTTTGAAATTGATTTCTTGATGCTGGTAGCGGCCATTGGAGCGGCAATTCTGGGCGAATGGGCGGAAGGTGCATTACTCCTCTTCCTTTTTAGCATGGGGCATGCGCTGGAACACTATGCTATGAACAAAGCCCGTAAATCCATTGCTGCTTTGGCAGAGCTCGCTCCTAAAACGGCCTTGCTCAAGAGAAATGGCAAGACCGAAGAAGTTGGCATAGAGGAATTGAGCATCGGTGACATCATTGTGGTGAAGCCCAATAGCAAAATCTCAGCTGATGGGGTGGTTGTCAGCGGCCAAAGTAGTGTAAACCAGGCGCCTATCACCGGGGAAAGTGTACCGGTAGATAAAGTGCCAGTGGATAATCCCGATAAAGACTGGTCGCAGGAAAAAGACATCAAAGATGAGAACCGGGCTTTTTCGGGCACGATCAATGGCAACAGTACGCTGGAAATCAAGGTGATTAAAGTAGCGAAGGACTCTACACTTTCCCGCCTGGTGAAACTGGTCAATGAAGCCCAGACCCAGAAATCACCTACACAACGGCTCACCGACAAATTTGAGAAATATTTTGTGCCGTCTGTACTGGTTTTGGTAGTCATACTCAATTTCGCATTTCTGGTACTGGACGAAACCTTTAGCGAAAGCTTCTACCGTGCGATGGCCGTATTGGTGGCAGCCAGCCCTTGTGCTTTGGCGATAGCCACCCCAAGTGCAGTATTAAGCGGAGTAGCAAGGGCCGCCAAAAGCGGGGTGCTTATCAAAGGGGGTCGTCCGCTGGAAGATCTGGGTGTACTCACCGCCCTGGCTTTTGACAAAACCGGAACACTTACCGAAGGCAAGCCCAAGCTCACCAAAGTAGTGGCTTTGGGCGATGTAAACGAGGAAGAGCTGTTGAAAATAGCTGTAGCAGTAGAAACCCTCAGTGACCACCCGCTGGCCAAAGCTGTAGTGCGGGATGGTAAAGAGCTATTGGATAGGGTTGATATTCCGGAAGCAAAAGACCTGGAAGCGGTACTTGGCAAGGGGATTAAGGCCTCCCTGGGTAATGATAAAGTGTACATCGGCAATCTGGAGCTCTTTGAATCCCTGGACGATAAAAAGCCGGAGAAGGAAACAGAAGAAAAAGTAAAGTCGCTGGAATCAGAGGGCAATACCACCATGCTGATCCGTCAAAATGACAAATACATAGGCATCATTGCCCTGATGGATACCCCCAGAAAGGAAGCTAAAAATACCCTTGAGCAACTCAAGAAGATGGGTATTAAGCGCATGATCATGCTTACGGGTGATAACCAGAAAGTAGCCGATGCAGTAGCCAAAGAGATTGGCCTTACGGATGCCTGGGGTAGTTTGCTGCCAGAAGAAAAGGTAGAAGCCATTAAAAAGCTCAGGGAAAAAGAATCCAAAGTAGCTATGGTGGGCGATGGCGTGAATGATGCACCAGCCATGGCCAATAGCACCGTAGGTATTGCCATGGGAGCAGCGGGCAGTGATGTAGCCCTGGAAACAGCCGATATAGCCCTGATGGCTGATAAGCTGGAGACCTTGCCTTTTGCAATCGGTTTAAGTAGAAAGGCTAAAGGCATTATCAAACAAAACCTTTGGGTGAGTCTGGGTATTGTGGCTTTATTGATACCAGCCACGATTTTCAGCTTTGCCAACATTGGTATTGCCGTACTGATTCATGAAGGCTCTACGCTGGTAGTGGTATTCAATGCGTTGCGTTTGTTGGCCTACAAAAAGTGAGAAAATTGAAGAAAAGCACATTCCATATAAACAAAATGGACTGCCCTTCAGAGGAGCAGATGATCCGTATGAAGTTGGAACCTTATAAAGAGGTGAAGCAGCTTTCTTTTGATATTCCAAATCGTAAACTGGAGGTATATCATACAGATGAAGTAGAAGAGTTCCATCAGGCCATCGGTGAACTCAAACTCAATGACAGGTTGGAAAGTACGGAAGATGAAGTTGAGTTGCCATTGACATCTGACGATTCTCACCAGCGCAAAATATTGTGGTGGGTGCTGGGAATCAATTTCGGGTTCTTTGTGATAGAGATGACTACCGGATGGATATCACGTTCTATGGGCTTGGTGGCCGATTCACTGGATATGCTAGCAGATTCCATTGTCTACGGCCTTAGTTTATTGGCTGTAGGTTCAGCTCTATCACGTAAGAAAAGAGTAGCCAAAATCAGTGGCTATTTCCAGATGGGATTGGCACTGTTGGGTTTCTCAGAGGTGTTGCGCAGGTTTTTCAGCGAAAGCGAAACGCCCCTGTTTCAATGGATGATCATCATATCAGTGCTTGCACTTATAGGCAACCTTGTTTCGCTTTGGTTGATTAATAAAGCCAAAAGCGATGAAGCTCACATGCAAGCCAGCGCCATATTCACGTCGAATGACATTATCGTAAATGGTGGGGTGATTTTAGCAGGAGTGTTGGTTTATTTTCTCGATAGTAAATGGCCGGATCTGGCCATCGGGGGAATTGTATTTGCCTTCGTGATGAGAGGCGCAATCAGAATACTAAAACTTGCAAAATAATTATGGGACATAATCACGATCATTCACATAATCATTCAGAAGGCAATGTAAAAGTTGCCTTCTTCCTCAACCTAAGCTTCACCGTTATTGAAGTCATTGGTGGTCTCTACACCAATAGTTTAGCTATACTTTCAGACGCATTGCATGATCTGGGAGATAGCCTCAGTTTGGGACTCTCATGGTACTTTCAAAAGCTCTCCAAGAAAGGAAGAACAAAGAAGTTTTCTTATGGATATAAGCGGTTTTCACTGTTAGGAGCTATCATCAATTCCATCGTTTTAGTTGCCGGATCCATTTTCATACTCACGAAAGCAATTCCGGAACTTTTCAATCCAGGAGAAACCAACGTTCAAGGAATGCTCTATCTGGCTATTTTGGGAATAGTGGTCAACGGAGCTGCTGTTTTGAAACTCCGAAAAGGTGAATCTCTGAATGAAAAGGTTGTTTCATTACATCTATTGGAAGATGTCTTGGGATGGGTAGCAGTCCTTATCGGTAGCATCATCATGATGTACACAGATGCACCATTTATTGATCCGTTGCTCTCCGTTCTAATTTCCCTTTTTGTACTGTACAATGTCTATAAGAACCTTCGCAAAAGCATGTTGGTAATCCTGCAGGGTATCCCCGAGGAGGTCTCTCTGGAGGATATCAAAGAGAAACTGAAAGACATTTCTGAGATAACAGATGTGCATGACAATCACGTTTGGTCAATGGATGGAGAATACAATATCCTTACGATTCACCTACAGTTAGACCAAGACTATAAGCTATCAGAACAAGCCAAACTCAAGGAGAAAGTACGATCACAACTCAAAGCTGAATCCATTAATCACATTACGATAGAGTTTGAAGGACAGGATGAGAATTGTGAGTTGGAGGATTGCTAATACCAATATTTTAGCATTCTCTTAAATACTGAATGGATTGTGAATCCGAATCGGATGGTAAATGGATGTAGACTGAAGAAGTGTTGCCATTCTTTAGAGGGTTGAGAAATGTATTTTGATCTAATATTTACTGACAGGATCACAAAGTTTTTGATCATTAATTTGTCTTTTCCCTTTTGTAGTAGATCTTCCAACCACCATAAAGTCATTAATTACAACAATATCTACAGAAATGTGTCTAATGAAAAAAGAGAATCCGTAAAGCGCTCGTAGCGCAAATATGGTCTCATCATTGATTCAGGTAATGATGGAAGCTTACTTGTTCCTTATAAATGGAGACAGTAATTCATCAATTTCAATACCTAGTGATTTTGATAAAGCGATTATTGTAGATAGAGTTGGCTGATTAATACCTCTCTCGAGTAATGAAACATAAGTGGGGTGAATATCAGAAGTCAATCCAAGTTTCTCCTGAGAAATACCTTTAGCTTCTCTCAAGGCTTTAAGATGTAAACCGAATTTCTTAGCTATTAACTCTTCACCCATTGAAAGAGCAAGCTATTTCGACAGAAAATCGCAATCCACAGAGTATACTCTGTGATGTAATTTAAATTCTATATATTTTCAGCAAAAACATCGAATGAATGGATTCAAATCGTTTCTTCACGAAACAGATGCTCCGAAGGGTAAAACCCGAACGATTAATGTCAAAGCTTCAACTCACGATTTCTACAGGAAGACAGCAATCCATTATGACGTAGGAATATCTACTCTTGTCAATAACATACTAGAACACTGGATGGAAGAGAACAAGCCGGGTATTATTGAAGATATGAAATCTAACCTTGATGTATGAATCACAAGGGCGGATTAAGACCAGTTGAAATCAACGATAAAGGCGATACCAAGAAAGGGTTCTTTCACCGTTTTGTTTACATGATGCATGGTGGGCAAAGTGAAACTAAAGTTCTCGTAGAATTAGAAAACGGGAAACTAAGGTATTATGACCCTTACTTTGTGCAATTCATGGATCGAAAAAATGTAATTAAAAAAATTGAGACCGATCATATTAAAGAAGTTGAAGACAAATCAACTAAAGAGCCATTTAAAATAGACTTATAATTTCTGCTAATGAAAATACAGTATGCTTCAGATCTCCACCTTGAATTTCCGGCTAACCAGCTATATCTAATAGAGCATCCGATTAGGCCTATAGCGGATGTTTTAGTGCTTGCTGGCGATACGATCCTATTAGGTGACTCAGTTAATGATTATAAGGTTTTAGACCAATTATCGTCAACATTTGAGAAAGTCTATATTGTCCCAGGAAATCATGAATTCTACGGTAAACATTTTCCCATTTCCAAAATATTGCCCTCCTTTCATGAAGAGGTAAGAAGTAATGTTCATTACCTAAATAATCAGACGCTCAAATTTGGTGATACTAGGGTTCTGTTTACCACTTTATTCTCACATATACCAGCTAGTAAATCCACCAAAATTAAAAATTACATCCAGGACTTTCATCGGACTAGATTCCATGAAGATTCAATGCTTTCTCTCACAATAAATGAGTTTAATCACTGTCATAAAGTTTGCCTGGGGTATTTACTCCTAGAGCTGGAAGAACCTTTTCAAGGGAAAACAGTGGTGGTAAGCCACTTCCCTCCTTTCAATAAGAAATGGATCAAAGACTACCCAGAATTCCCTGTAGACCTATCTTCTTTTTTTCACGCTGACTTAGCGTGGATCTGTAAGCAGCACAATATTGATCATTGGATATCCGGCCACACCCATGTAAACTTTAAGTCATTTCAAATTGGCAACACCTGGATGCATGGCAATATGCTAGGGTATGTGGAGCATGACAACCCTAACCATTTTAATGGAGAGGCAATTATTGAAATCTAAACTCGGCTATTTTTATTACTTGTTGTATGGTCTTGGTCTAATCGTTTATGTCTTGGAATTATAGAGTTTTAGCTAGTGAACATGAAGGTGAAGTATTCTTTGAGATACACGAGGTTTACTATGACGAAGAAAACAACCCTATCAGCTACACGGCAAATCCCGTGGCAATATCTGGTTCAGTCCTAGAAGAAGTTAAATGGGTATTGGAAAAAATGAAGGAATCTCTAGACAGAGATGTGCTCCTGAAAGGTGACAAATTTCCAAAAAAATATAATGGTTAGGTCAGTTACCATGATTCCTTCCCCTTGGCATCATGAAGGATTTTTGTGTGGATGTTTCCTTCATTCACACTCTCTACTAATTCCTCAAGAGTTGGTTCCCTTTTAATCAATTTAATTTCAATATACCCTTTAACAATGTCAATCTCGACAACTGAATTTTCAGTAATCTCCATTTGATCTGCCAAAAGCTTAGGTATTCTCAACCCAAGACTATTCCCCCATTTTCTGATAACTACTTTCATAATTCAATAAGAAAAACACTCTGCGAAATCTAATCCCAAATTTGACATAATGAAAATAGATAGGCACAGTTTATGGGAGAAGCTTGTGTCACTCTTAATACATTTAAGAAGAAGTATTGCATCCATTTTATGTTAGACCCTAAGGAAGCAGCTAAAATCACAGGTAATCGTCATATTTATCATCTTACCACAGATAGAGGATTGGCCTTAGAATTGTCACAATATGTGGTGGAGTTCCAAATCAAAAGAGATGAGTCATCTGATTGGACAAGTAACTCCGAACTCGTATAATTTCTAATAGAGAGAACTCCCAATGGCGTTGAAATGCTTCATCTTTGTTCCGAGCCATTATTATATCTTTACAAAAGATAATTTGGATAGACCTTAATAGTCCAGTGTGATGTCATGTTTTTCTGCATAATTGTCAGTAGTTTAAATGATAACTTAGACGATTTGTCAGAATTTTACTGACATCAAATGATAGCCCTTGCACTTTCTTTCAATTGGCACGGTACTTGAAAAAACAAAACCAGCCTCCAAAATTTAAGACTGGTTCGTTCTTTTGAATTATCTTCTTGAAAAGACAATTTGTAATTGGGACTGCAAGATTAGCTCTTTTCATGTGATTAGCAAAATGACTCACTCAAGTCTTAGTGGAGATTAAATGCTATTACATGAAAAAAAAGAACGTACATGTCGTTCCCAGTCAAGGTAACTGGGCCGTCAAATCTGAAGGAAGCACTAAAGCTTCAAAGATCACATCAACACAGAAAGAAGCCATAGGAATCGCTAAACGAATGGCTAAAAACAATCAGTCTGAATTGTTAATTCATGGTATTAATGGAAAGATAAGGGAGAAAAACTCTTACGGAACTGATAATTTCCCACCAAAAGGGTAGATTGATGAGTAGTCCAAAAATATCCATCAATCAACTAGCTGAGTTTCATAGTGCTACAGACGCTAGTAAAAAACGTATTATTAAGAATCAACAAAGTCCAAACAAGTTTCTATTACCCTGGTATCAGTTGCCAAAGGCGCGTATTAAGAAATGCATTGAACTTAGAGGTGACAAGTCACCAATAGAAGAAGCAATGAAGCTTCTTGAAAATAAAGCCCCACAGAATGATCGCCAAAGAATAGACAAGCAAGTTTCAATTGAAGCATTAGAAAGGTTTGTTACAATGCGCTTACCTTCAGTATTATCAGAAATTGGAGAGTATATGACAATCAAACCCAGCAAAAAATTTCTCGAAATTGGTGAGGTTGAAGTAATTGTTGCGCCTGAGGTAGTGATTAAGGGTCGACTTAACAATCAAGTGGTTTATGGTGCGGTCAAAATCCATATCTCAAAAAACAAACCCTTTGATTTTACAAAGGCTACCTACGTAGCTACGACCATAAAAAAATACTTAGAAGCTGAGGTTGCGCAAGAGAATGAGTTTGTAATTCCGGATTTATGCATCTGCCTGGATGTGTTTAGCGGAAGGTTGGTGAAGGCTTCTACTGAGTCAAGAACATTTCTGGAGATTGAAAATATTTGTAATGAATTGAATAGACTTTGGGACGCGTAAAGCATTATATTATACAAAACGAATTTAGCGAGCCAAAAATGGAATTTCACCACATAACATACTAAAATGGAAGGTAACTTTTTACAGTCAACTCTTAAATCTGGCCTTTTCGATATTGGAGACAGTGATGAACGATTAAAATGGCTTCAACAATCGGTAATCGCTTTAGTAAAGCTTTTAAAAAAGGATAACTCTCTTTTACCAAACTATTCTTTGGTAGCATTAGACCCTAATATTTCTGATAAAGAACCAGTATTAATTGAAGTCGAAGAAATTGTGACCAAATATTGGACTGCACTTAGGGGTAAATATCCTGATATGCCTAGAAATATTCACAGAGGTGTTATTCTAAATGCGTTGATGCAATTGGGAAGTGAAGATCCTGTTGCTGCAAGAATTATCTATTTAACATCGTCTAATTTCTTTCCTTACGCCAAACTTGGAAAGGAAAAGGATATTATTCATACACTCTTAACTGAATTAGGAGAAATTTCAGAAACCCATGCAGTTGAAGAATGGTCATTGATTGAAGAAGAACCTAAACTCAGAATTGGTGCTTTAAAAATTTCTGATTTGAAGGTTAATGACATTTCAATTGATAAAGAGAAGATTAAAGCGGCAATTTCTAGCGGTATTCAAGCACAATCAACGTCAGGGCACTCAATTAGACATGGATTGCACGAGCCAAGTTTCCAAGCTGAATACATAAACAAGACAAGTGAGGGACTTTCTAAAGCTTTTAATTCTGCATTTACTGATTTAAATACTTCCTTGAAGCCGACATCTATCGAAGAACCGATAAATAAATTTTTCACTTCATTCAAAAAGGCTCTAGATGAAAACTTAAAAGCATCATTTGCTTCAATTTTAGCAGTTGAGCGTAGAAGTAAGTTGCTTTGGTGGAAAGAAACCCTTTATTCTCCGTCATTAAAGAAAAGCTACCGAGAAGTTTCAAAACCTATTCTTCCAATTTTAATGGGAAGCGACCTAAATGACCAGGTTGCTAAAATAACTCCAATAAGTGTAGACTATCTTTTGAGGGATACCTTGTTGATCCTAATTGAAAAAAAAGGTGAAAAAATGAAGTTTGCAGACTTCCTTAATTCTTTACCAAAAGATTCAACCAAGTCTGAAATAACTAACCGTTTACCCGAAATAAATGAATCAGATGGGAGAATTACTGTAACTGATTTTATCATTCTTTTCTTAAATGATAAGGCTAAACTCAAAGACTTCACTGAAAGAACAGGAATTAAACAAGATGATGAAGTTATTATTGAAGATTTAGCTGTCGCAATTTTCCATGATTTACTCACCAAAAGACTAAGCTCTAAGTAATATGGCTGGAAATTGCTCACACCCCAAATGTTATCCAGAGGACAGTGGATGCAATATAGAAGGATGTCCAAATCTTTCAGATTGCAAATACTATGGCAAAAAGAATGCTTCTAAAAAGGAAGACAATCAAGAATTAAATAATGAAGGGCATAGAATCTCCTGGACAGGAAATACCATGGGGCTACATGACCTCAGTTTTTTAACAGCATCAAGGAAGCCAATTCTTATAGGAGTTACGGGAGTTGCCAGTGCTGGAAAAACTACGTTTTTAGCCACACTATATTGTCTTATTAGACAGGATGCTAAAATAGGTGAATATAGTTTTGCTGGTTCTCTTACTCTTAACGGATGGGAAGATATTGCATGGTATCTCAGTTGGAAAAGCAATGCAGAAATTCAGTTCCCAGACCATACCACAAATAACTCAGGGAGAGTTCCAGGATTGCTCCATTTAACTTTAAAAAATAAGGTCGGTGAGAATATTGACCTAATTTTCACGGATGCTCCAGGTGAATGGTTTGATCACTGGAGCAATAATATCAATAGCGAAAATGCGATTGGTGCTCAATGGATATATGAAAACTGTAATGGTTTTTTACTTTTTGCAGACAGTGATATGCTTTCTGGTAGCCAAAGAGGAAATGCTAAACGACAGCTCAAACAAGTTGCAGATCGGCTAATTGAAAACATCACTGATCGACCAATTGGTCTAATATGGTCTAAATCAGATTTAGAGTTAAGCCATCAGACTAAAGAACAAATTGTTACACATATAGAAGCTACTCCATTTAAACACTTCAATCAATTTGAAACTAGCGTTCAAGAAGGCGCTAGGGGAAAATTTCATAAGGCAATTTTGGAATCAGTTAACTGGATCATTGAAGTATTGAACCAAAATTGTAATACTCTTCCAAAGATTTCAGTAGCCAAACCCGAGGATATGTTTCTTTCAAAACGCTCAATCAATGAATGATATGGAAAAACATAATATTTTGATAATTGGAGGTCCAAATACAGGGAAAACTCATTTTGGCATTCAATTGTACGAACGTATAAATAGTCGTCAGTTCGAATTTAAAATCGATCCTAAAAACCGACCCTCTGATTTGTCAATTTTTGAAGACGGATTAAAAAACATATATAATGGTAAGAGGGCCGCACATACAGAAACAGGAGCTAACCGAAGTATTGAACTGATAATCACGGATGAAAAGAACTCTGAGGTCAAATTGGCTTTTCCAGACTATGCAGGAGAACAAATCACCTCAATTGTAGATAATAGAAAGGTCAATGATTTATGGCAGGACTACATTGAAAATAGCACATCATGGGTATTGTTCATTCGACTAAATGATCTAACTCCACTAGAGGATATCGTAAACAAGGGAATTCCAAGTGCCGAAGAAATTCAAAAAAGGAATAGTCAACCGCCTCCCGTAAAGGTATCGGAAGCAGCCTTCTATGTAGAATTACTTCAAACATTAGCATATATAAAAGGACTTTCAACGTTCTCTCCAATTGGTCAGCCTAACTTAACCGTGGTTTTATCCTGCTGGGATGAACTAGAAATACCTGAAGATCAGGTTCCATCAACTCTACTTCAAGAAAGGCTACCTATGTTATTTGATTTCTTGAATAATAACTGGCAAAATGAATCTCTTTCAGTTATAGGCTTATCATCAACAGAGAAACCTCTTACAGATGAGCCTGATGATGAGTTCATCGATAAAGAACCTATCAATTTCGGGTATTACATAAATCAAAAAGGCCATTCTCAAAGAGACTTAACTCTTTCAATTAAGGATTTCATTGGGCATGAGTAAAATTGTCATCCATCAGGCATTTTATGGTGAAGTCAGTCGAGCTCATTCCAAAATTCATCAAACTATTGATGATTCGGAGTTGACCTCATTCTTAATCAGGTTCACGGACAGACCAGGTTCACTAGCACCAGGAGTTGTGCTCAAACCATATCTCTCAGGTTCTTCTTTTAAGAATTATTACATTTT
Source organism: Marinoscillum sp. (assembly GCA_024305105.1). GTDB lineage: Bacteria > Bacteroidota > Bacteroidia > Cytophagales > Cyclobacteriaceae > Marinoscillum. The sequence goes on along the minus strand of JAMWZA010000107.1, from coordinate 5,243 downwards.
CTCTAAAACCTTTCCAGATCCACAGGCTAGCCGTTCGGGTATGGTAATAACACATGTTTTAATAGCGGATATATCAACACTTGAAAACCTTAATGACTTAAAAAGCATCCTAAGTCTATTGATATCTGAAGCTCCGGTTGAAAGAACCAATTTGGAACCTATTGAAATTAACGTTAAACATTCTAACCACTCCTGTGAAAATAAACAGCCAATTTATATTCAAAAATCTCTTTCATCATTTATTAAAGGGGATTTACCTATTCTGTTTACAGGTGATTTAATCTCTTTTGAGGAGATCCTTCAAAAATTATGGAATTCTCCAATGGGTGGTTTTAGAGAACAACTTAAGTATAGAGCCAGTTTTTCACCAAAAGACATAGAAGGTTCGGATGATTTAACCTTAGCATTTGTTCAAAGTGAATTATTGTCAAAATGGAATACTAATAAACTGATCAGTGGAGAGGAGAATGGCATAATTGAAATCACATCCCCCACAGAAGCCTTGTTTCTAGGAAGGCAAAAAGAAAACCCATTATATGATTTTCTTAAAACCATTGGCGCCAACCTTAACGATCTAAATACATATACGCAAGGCGATATATTATTTGAAGATTATGTTGATTTGGACAATCTGAATGATCCAGACCGTTTAAGGCGTGACTTAAGGATTCTTTCAAAACTTTCACCAAATAAGAACCTAGGTGCTTCTGTTAAAGAAGAGTTTGTTGAAAAGTATATTGGGCTAATCCATAATGGCTTAGAGTCGAATGTAAAAGGACTAAGAAACATCTCATGGGACTCCTATATTGATGGAGCAGAAAACGGTAGAAACCTTGTAAATGCCATTATTGATAAGGCAATTAGAGATTCAAAGTTTAAACATATTGAAATGCTTTCAGAAGTTTCCTCAATTGCTGTAAATGAAACGAGCAAAACATGGTGGCATAAAGCCATTGTTGATTCATTTAAAGAAAACGTATTAAAGACGGAAGAGACCATTCAAAAATCAATTTGGAAACTCTTACTTCTCTCAAAAGACTGCTCCAAATCAATCTTTTCATTTATACCTTCTCGCAAATACTCAGAATCGCTTTTGATTCAACATTTACCTAAAGATCTACCACCTGAAATTGGAAAGATTGTCTTGCATGAGCTACAAAAAAGGAAATGGTATTTGTTACATGCAGAAATATCACTAAAACTCTACAAGCCCTCAAAAGCCATTGAAATGCAATTAGCTTGTGAGCATTTGTTGAGCTATGACGAGTCAATAGGTGTGAAATTGATTCTAAAAGAGCTTTCAGATGATGAGGTCTTAGCAATAACCTTAAAATCGTGCAACGACAAATTGATTCAAGGATTAATCAAAAGAGTAGTAGAAAATGAGTCTATTCTTAAATCAATTGATCTACAAGTTCCCTGTTGGTTGAATATTTGGACAGCATTACTCTATGCAGATAAACCCTTTAATTATGGAATCAAGGGCAAAGAACAAGCGGTCGTTTTCAGTGTATTTGATTTGGCACTACAGGGCAAGCAAATTGATAACGTAATATTTGAAAAAATTGCTCACACGACTTACTCAAACATCTCTGATTATAAAAACCGTCAGAAAGTTTGGGACTATATTCCTGCTAGTTCTCAAAATAATTTTATTGAAGTAACAGCAGACTCTAGAGTAGAAAAGTTAGTGAAAGAAGAAATTGATGGCTTGTCAATAGAAGAAATATTAGTTGATCATATCACCTCAAAATCCTACATGACATCATTTCTAAGCAAAAATAGAATTGACATAGAGCCTGTATTAAAGATATTTGAAAGTTTCACTTCTCACTCTGATAAATTTCTGAGTGATTACATTTCCTACTATCAATCTCAAATTACAGAAAATCAATCAAGACGACTTGGCGTACTAATTTTATCAAGGAATTACACCACCTCTGCAAGGGCTGTTTATGATAAATCTCGTTACTATATATCATTTACTCTAGCATACGAGCTGTGCAAAGACCTTGTAAAACTTAGTTGGTGGGAGTCAATTTGGACTTTTCCACTTCAAAAAACTACTACAGATTATTACAATATGGAAAGACCTAAGAAAGGAGCTGTAACAAGAATAGAATCACTTCCTACCATTGTCATTTTAACAGCTATTCAAGAAGAGTATATGGCTGTTAAATCTTATTTGAAAGAAGTTGTTGAAGCTGATCATGATGATACAACTTATGAAGTTGGCATTTATAGCTTATATGATAAAGACATAGCTAAAGTAATTATACGCGAATGTGGAGCTAAGAACTCAATAGCTGCACAGGAAACTGAAAGAGCAATAAACAACTTTCAACCTCAAGCTATATTTTTTGTAGGTATTGCGGGGTCTAGAAAGCCAAAAGACTTCTCACTTGGGGATGTTATTTTCCCTGAGAAAATATATTCATATGAGGGTGGTAAGTCAGAAAAAAATGCTTTCAGTGCACGTCCAGATTTAGCAGGAACTACTTATACTCTCTATGAAATAGCGAAAAAAGAAAGAAGGAAAGACGATTGGAAATCGCTTATTAAAAATGTTTGTCAAAATGAAATTAAAGCTGATTTGGGAGTTATCGCTTCAGGTGAAAAACTAATTGAGCATTATGAATCAGACATAGGCAAAATATTAGCTGAACACTATAATGATACTTCTGCTGTTGAAATGGAAGGATTCGGGTTCGCCAAAGCAGCTACAAAACAAGGCAGAAGTAGAAGCCAGATGATGATTGGAGTTGTTAGAGGTATTTCAGATATAATTGAACAGCCCGGAAAAAAGAAAAAGGAAATAGTTAGTGACCGGAGACCCGATAATGCAAAGCAAATAGCATCAGATACAGCCGCAGCTTTTGCCTATTGGTTAATCTATAAGGCTTTCCCGTAAAGATTAGTAATGTTCAAACTTTTTTATTCTTGTCGATTACATATAGTTCAAACTTTATTATTTATCTGTTCAAACTTTTTTATTTTGATACATAGTTAGTGAGATTAAGTATATCTGAGTCTAAAAAGAAAAAAGAAACAAAGAAGATCCCTAATCATATAATAGGCAATGTCCGATTTAGTCTAGCAGAGTCAGAGGATAAAGGAGATGGGGGTTTCCAGAACTTAAATCGTGATTCTGAGATCGGTAACTTTGATTACGCCTTAGTACCTGAAGGATTAATAGCATTCACTAAAGCAATTAACATATTAGCTAATACCATAGATAGAAGCTTCTCTTATTGGATATTAGAGATCGATAAGAGTTATTCTTTTAGCCGTATCAATGACACAAACAGAAAGGCAATAATTGTAAAGTTTGATATTGGGAGTCCTATCTACTTTATTGAGGTTGATAGCTCTGATAATCGCTTTATTTCTACTCTATTGCTTCATTCCATAAATACTCCTGACCACAAGAAGTACATTAATTTAGTTTTGGATCACAATGCAAAAAATCATGGTAGATGGCCAGAGGGAGAAATAACCAAAGTATCGCAATACATAACCATTAGACACCCTCAAAGTCGTGAAAAAGAGAAAGACCTTCCAGAAAATGAAAAGCTAAGTCATTATATTAAGAGAATAGCCTGGAAGTATCTGAGTGTTTTTTCACTCATAATTAAAAGCTTCCAGGCATTTGAATTAAGCACTTAAAATCTCGATCTTTCTCCTAAAATCCTCGGGATAACGAGGAATGGCGCCAGATTCAGACACTACAAATCCTCCAACCATATTACCGATTCTTGCTGCTTTTTTGGGATCATTGGTTTTTAAATAGACATCTAGAAATGCCGCACTGAAAGCGTCACCAGCACCAACTGAATCCTTGACTGGCATCAACTTACCAGAAACTTCATGTTTCTCTTTTCTTGTAATTACCTGACAACCAGCTTTGCCACTTGTGACAATGATTGTTTCCAAAGATTCATTTTCCTCAAATAACTTCAATGACAGTTGATCACTCTCGAATTCATTGTGGTAAAGAAGTTGAGCAATCACTTCTACCTCTTCATGATTCATTTTTGCAATATTACAATACCCTAGTGATCGCCTGATTGTTGCTTCTGAAAAGCTATCTCTTCTCAGGTTAACATCGTAATAGATCGTTGAAAATCGGGAGTTTTCTAAAACATGATAGAGCGCTTCTCGAGATTCTTTACTCCTTTGAGACAAGGTCCCAAAATAGAAGGCTTCATAATCCTTTATTTGATTAAGGTCAATCAAATTTTGATTAATAAAATCATATGCCACCTCTTTTCTTATGCGGTAAGTTGGTTGCCCATTTTCTAGAAAAACCATGACTCGACCAGTAAGGTGTTTATTTCTCTGAACCAATGATGTATCAAGCCTTAGTTGTTTCATATGATCAAGAGCTTGCTCACCTAACTTATCATTACCTAATGCTGATATGATGCCTGCCTCTCGGCCACACTGCACCATATGTGCTGCAAAATTTACTGGAGCACCTCCAAAATGCTTATCACCTTCGATGAAGTCCCATAGGACTTCACCGAAAGCTAATACCTTACTTTTATTCATTCTATCAATATTTGATTACCTCTATATATTACTCACGGGGTAGTCACTTCAATATCGGAGAAAGTCACATCGCTATGATCTGCGAAAATTCCCCAGTTCGTACCTGATGCTCGGTATATACGAGAAGACAAGGCAACGACATCATTGATATAGACTACTACCATAGAATTCTCCACTAATATTCTTACAGCATAATCCACCCCTGCGGTGAGCTGTAACGGAACATCATTATCGGGAATTGTGCTTTGATCAATTTCAGGTCTTTTACTTTTATCAAAACTGAACCGGTTTTGATCAGGAACAAAACGTAAACTAAATAGGTCATTCCATCCATCACAGGCTCCAATCATGAACCCAAAATCTCGAGAAGAAGATGAGAAATTCACGGTAGCAGTGATTTCATATCTTTCAGCCATTACTGGATCAAAAATGACATTCGCCATATCATAACTTGCAGGGCTTATCAGTTGATAACTGTGCGTGCCTGATTGAGTATTGGTCACGTTGCCCCATTCGCTATTTTTTGTAATCGAATAGGAATTGTTACCCATATAATTTTCCAACATGTGCGGAATTGTTACCGCTAGATCTCCATTTGCAGTTTGATAAATCTTGTGGACTACCATATTTCCACCCCAGGCGGATGCTGAACTATCGGTATGATTGACATTAACATGTGTCCATCCCAATAG
>JAMWZA010000106.1 GCA_024305105.1 Marinoscillum sp. | reverse complement strand
TTTTGAAAGTATGGATGCCCGTAGTACTAGCTAATGGCAAAAATACCTTACCCTTTAGTTTAGAGAATTAATGTTTCTGTTGTAGGTAGTACTTGTCCTCCACCAGCCGATATACAGAGCCATCAATCTTGAGTTGTTTCTGTGAAAAGTCTACAATGTCTGATCCAAATGTGTGAAGTGAAAAGCCATGTTTTCTGGCGAGATTCAGATAATCTGTATTGATACCTTTTTCTGTATGACATAGAATGATCTTCAACTTGCCACTAAACCTTGCCAGCATGGCCTCATCTCTTGGGAATGAATAATTATCTGCAACCATGATGATCTCACCGGTTGGTTGTGTGTTATTAAACCCAGTCATTAAAGCTTCAAAATTATTTTCCGGTAAATCTCCTCCGCCTCCATTTCGCATTGCTTCGAACATTTTACTTTTCACTTCTTCAAAATCGGTCGTATTCACCTCATAAATTCCTCCTGTCTGACCAATGATTTTTTGGCTTGTTGGCTTGTCATTGCCATCATTAAAAAAGACATATGATTTCTTCGTGCTATCGCTTTTTAGTTTCAGCCACTTGAGTAAATCCGCTGTAAACGGATACATACTTCCGGTCACGTCCACAACGTAGAGATCTGAGTTCCAGGAGTTGCGCTGCAAGACACTAGAAACATCCCGTTTTTCCAGTTTCGGCAGCAACTTTACATAAGAGGTGTCCATGTCATACGCCACACACTGTGAGTACTGCTGCAGCATTTGGAACTGCTCCTTAAGCGATTGGTCAATTTCAAAGCTGGTGATTTGTACGCTCTCTCCTTTCAGTGGAAAACTCACATAACCTTTGGCAGTTAGCCCATATTGAAGATTCCCAATGGTGATCCCTCGTTTCCATTGCAATAGGTAATTCAACCGTTTGGCTAATTCATTCTTGCACGGAAACAGGTTTCCTTTTACTCGTACTTCTGTTGTTCTCCCATTGTAATCAAAGTCCGCTTCAAAAAACACACGTGCTTTATAGTCTTCACTACACTTGTAAAGCTTATCTAACTTATCTGTTAAAAATTCACTTGAATAAAGTGACTCTGGATATTCACAAGGAATCCGGTTGTAGTTAACTTCTACCTTATCCTGATTTTTAACAATCCATTGATTTAGCTCATTCAGTTCTGTTTTGATGCTATCTATTTCCTGCCTGGAGGTCTCTTTGGTAAAATAATCCTCGTAGTAGATCACAAAGCCATGAAAGAATTCAAGACACTGACTAGAAGTGTTACAGCCAGTTTGTCCAATGATATTCCAATCAAAAAATTTGTTGTTAATTATTCTGGGGTTAATCGCAATTAATGCCTCCAAACGAGCAATGTCCAGTTCACGCTGATCAAACTGCTGACTCTCACGAAATGTGGTGTAGATCAGGTCTATGCGTGTGATTCTTCTATCGCTGAATGGAATTTGTTTTACGGACTCTTTCGAAAAGTTGGATTCCAGAATCAGGTAATCAAGTTCGGCATCCGGAGTATAGCTGGAAACAGTAGTGTGATTGGCATTTTGATATACATAGGCTGCGTCAGAGATCTGTGAAAAACCAGAAGTCAAAGTGAAAATGAGGTAAGCGCAAGGGATTAGATACCGCAAAAGAGGGATTTTTTAAAATCTACATCGAAAACTATCAACGAAATTATCAAACCAAAAATTCTGTTATCATCTTTATATAACCAAATTTAACTGGTCACACCTGATATGAGAATACTTTATGTCCATCAGTATTTCAAAACTCCAGAAGAGGGTGGGTGTGTTCGGTCCTATCACCTGGCTAAGGGCCTGATTAATGCTGGCCATGAAGTGGTCATGATCTCTGGTCATGACCATAAAAAAGGCAAGCATACGATCGATGGTATGGAAGTGCATTATCTCCGAATTCCCTACAAAAATCAATTCGGCTTTATAAGACGTATTTGGGCTTTTCTCCAATTTGTACGGCTAGCCAAGCGTACCGTTAATCTGCTAACTCAGCGATTTGATCTCGCCTACGTCATGACCACTCCGCTTACTACTGGCCTCATAGCGATGCACATCAAACAGCGGCTTAATATTCCGTACTACTTTGAAGTCGGTGACTTGTGGCCGGAGGCTCCAATTAAAATGGGAGCAGTGAAAAACAAGCTATTCAAGCAGTTCCTATACCGGTTTGAAAAGAAATGCTATTTCGAAGCACAAAAGGTAATCGCTCTGTCACCAGCAATTCGAAACTATATCGAAGCGACTTCACCGGAAACAAAAGTACACGTAGTGACCAACTTTGCTGATACGGACTTCTTTGAGTCGGCCCGAAGACTTCAACAGTTTAATCACCAGTCTCCAATGTCCATTGGATACTTGGGCACTTTTGGACCGGCCAATGACTTGCAAAAACTTGTAGATGTCGCTAAAGAATGCGGACAACAACAACTGCCCGTGCATTTTACACTCATGGGAGCAGGCAAAGACTTTGATAGGATTCTCAAACTTTCAAAGAAACTGGACAACATGACCGTTTTGCCTTTTGGAACGTCCGAAAAGGTAAAGGAAATACTGGAACAACAAGATGCTATTTATGTGTCCTTCAGAAATTTGGAAATACTCAATACTGGAAGTCCAAATAAGTTTTTTGATGGTCTGGCTGCAGGTAAACTGATTGTGTTGAATTTTGGTGGCTGGATCCGCACACTGGTAGATAAACGAAACTGTGGATTCTATCATGATCCGTCTGAGCCGAAGGAGTTTGTTCGTAAAATCAAGGTCTTTTTAAAAGATCCTGGCTTACTGGGGCAATACCAGCGAAATAGCCGAATACTAGCTGAATCCTATTACAGCAAAGACTTGCAGGTCAAAAAGCTGTTGAAAATTCTCAACAATGAAAAACACCTTGGCGTCAGCGACTCTGAGGTTTATATCCTGACTGCATAAAAATCTGCTCATTTTCCGTTTCCAGTAAAGTCTTCAGGTCTATGCTATTTTTATCCATATAGCTATTGACAATCTGCCAACCAACCCATGCTCCTACGCGCCCTGGGCATTTTTGGTTAATCTCGTAAATATTTGGTCGCTCGCCCAAAAACTTTCTTTTCGTGATGTGACTCGTTTCATACAGCACTTCGTTTTCTAACAACGTGGCCCAGATCACCGCCTCATTTTCATTAATCAGCTGCATATCTTGTGGTGTATAGCCCAGCAATATTGAGTCAGGTGTACAAGGCAATAGCCGTTGCGTTAAGTAATAGGTTTTACCAAAATCAATCATCTCAGAAACCAGTGTGGGCTTTCTTCCAGGCACAACTAACTGCCCAGCCATGTATTTGACAATCACACTGGACAGGTGCTCTTTGTCATATCTACTCAAAATGTAATACGGTATTTGCTGTGGCTTGTAGGTGGCATCATCACCAATGAAAAAGTCCAAACCAACCAGGATTGAAGTGTCCGTTATGTAGATGTCTTTGTAAAGACCCGAAACGATGGTTTCGAAACGTGGCGTTTGGGTTTGTGGATAGAGGGTTTTTAGTTTTCCAAAAGCCACCTCCAGTTCCTCTTCTATGGTCTGCATGCTTTCATATTTAGCAGTAGCTTCTTGATAGAGCGTATCGATTCCCGGGTTTTTGATTAGAGAGAATATTTTTTTCCCCAATATCGTATCTGAAGGATATTGCTGTGCATCCAAAAAGATATCTGCAAAACTTTGGTTGTCCCTCAGGAAAGAAACCACTTCATCGACAGACTGAGCGGCAAAAAGTCGTTTTTCCAAACGGTTAATTTCAATGTCCACAGGCTGTGTTGCAATGTCATCAGCATATTGACATTGGTCGTCGCCACATCCAATAAATAAAAGGCTGAGAATCATTATGATTACTGAACGCATAGGTCTTAATTTTAAGGTGTCAAATTTAGCACTTATATGGAGTCCATCAGGATTTTCATTGGGTCATGATTAAACTAAATGAAATGTGCTACTTGGATGCACAAAGAACCTTTACGAAACAGAACCGCATGAGAAGATTTGTATTACTTTTTGCTATCGTCGTTTTGAGCTTTCAATTCACATCAGCACAGTCCAAACTTGGTCTTAAGTTTTCTCCTGCCATTTCTTCCAACAGAACTTCACTCATAGACTCACTTTATGACGTAGAGCCTTATAATAATACGTTTAAGTTCTCAATCGGTCTTATTTACGACCATGAACTCACTGAAACTTATTATCTAAGCACTGGTTTAATCTTTGTTCCTAAATATGTCGGTTTTCAAGTATCCGAGGAGATGGATCAGCCATCAGCTAATTACGATAAAAGCAACATTGAGGAATATCGTTTAAACTATCTCCAAATTCCAGTATCCCTAAAACTTTTCACCAATGAGATTCAGCCGGACATGAGAATCTATTTTCAGGTGGGAATGGCTCCTGAAATACGGGTATTTAGTGAGCCCGTTGAAGAAGACTATGATCTCATTACTGAATATAAAAACATCGATGCTACCATTTTGGGTGGTGCTGGTGTAGAATATCGAGCGGGAATAAACACCACACTTTTCGCTGGCTTTACTTATCAAAGAGGGTTGAGCAATGTGGTTAAAGTCGAATCCTTTGGTTTTCAGGAAGAGCTCTTTATCAGAAACACAGTGGTCTCATTTGATCTCGGAATCAAGTTTTAATTGAACAGTCAAACAACAAAAAAACCTGTCCACAAATTAGCGAACAGGTTTTTCAATGTTGAACTCTCTATTGATCAGGTTTCGATCATTTCTCCCCGGCTATTCAGAACACTGTATTCTGTAAGCGCCAGCGAATTGTCTTCAATCATATTCACCCACTTAAGGTATTTCAAATACCATTTCACTCGCTTGGAGAAAATCCCCTTGGTAAAATAGGCATTCAAATATGGATGAAGAGTAACCGTAATTTTCTTTTCGTTTTGAGAAGACAAAATATAGTCCAGCGTCTTTTCGATCTGATCCGCGATTGAAATCGCAGCTGTGATCTGACCCGTACCTCCACATGATGGACATACTTCTCGGGTCATGATATTTAGCTCTGGACGTACACGCTGCCTGGTTATCTGTAACAAGCCAAACTTAGACAATGGAAGGACCGTATGCTTCGATCGATCATTCTTCATCTCCTGTTTGATCCGATCATAAACCTTTCTGCGGTTTTCTGCTTTGCGCATATCGATGAAGTCCACGACAATGATTCCGCCCATGTCGCGCAAGCGCAACTGACGTGCCATCTCTGCAGCAGCTTCCAGGTTTACTTTCAGTGCAGTGGTTTCCTGATCATCTTCCTGATTGGATTTGTTACCACTGTTTACGTCAATTACATGAAGTGCTTCCGTATGCTCAATGATCAAATATCCACCATTGGCGATACTAACAGACTTTCCAAAGGAGGTCTTAAGCTGCTTCTCTACGCTAAACGATTCAAAAATCTTAACCTTACTCTGATAGAGCTTCAGGATCTTTTCCTTATCTGGAGCGATTTTCTGAATGTATTGCTTGATCTCCTCGTGGAGTGTTTTATCATCTACGATAATGCTATCAAACGACTCATTCAAAACATCACGCAAAATAGAGTTGGCACGATTCATCTCGCCAATCACTTTTTCTCGTGGTTTTGACGCTTTCAATCCTTTGATGCCATCTTCCCAGATCTGGAGTAGATTTCTAAGGTCTTTGTCAAGTTCTTTGACGTCCTTACCTTCAGCTACAGTACGGATGATTACCCCAAAATTCTCAGGCTTAATTGAGCTTATGAGACGGCTCAGCCTTTTTCGTTCATTAGAGTCACTTATACGTTTCGATACGTTTACCGCTTTTGAAAACGGTACCAACACCAGGTATCTTCCGGCTATTGACAACTCGCATGAAAGTCGAGGCCCTTTTGTGGAAATGGGTTCTTTAACTACCTGAACCAGTATTTTCTGGTTTTTGGTAAGAACCTGGTTGATTTTACCAAGCTTATGTATATCTGGCTCGTGCTTGAATCCCGTCAGCTTCCAGCTAACATTCTTGCTCAAACCAATTTTGGTAAATTTATTGAGAGACTGGACTTGTGGGCCCAAATCCAGATAGTGTAAAAAAGCGTCTTTCTCATACCCAATGTCAATAAAAGCGGCATTGAGTCCTTGTACGACTTTTTTTACACTACCAAGATAAATGTCTCCAACGTTGAATCTATTTCCATCTTCTTCGTTATGGAATTCAACCAGTTGTTTATTCTTAAGAAGGGCTATTCGACATCCGCTTTGAGTTGAGTTGATGATTAGTTCATTACTCACTATACTCAAGTTTAGATGTCAAAAATTACTTCTTCTTATGTCTGTTCTTTCTAAGTCTTTTTTTCCTCTTGTGAGTAGCAATCTTATGTCTTTTTCTTTTTTTACCGCAAGGCATAATTCTAATTTTTTAGTTACTTAATACTTTCTAATTCTTTTATCAAATTTGATGCAGTCGCCTTCAAAGCAGGATCAGCATCCGAATTACTCATTAATTTTTCAAAAACCGCTTTAGCTTCTTCTGACTTTCCCACTTCTGAGAGTGACACTCCATAATAGAACTGAGCCTCATCATCAGTAGAGTCTAACGCCAGCAAGCTAATGAATCGTTCCTCTGCTCTTTCAAACTGACCGGAACGAATCGCCAACAACCCGAGATTAAGAATCGCTTCTCTATTTTCTGGATCATCTGCCAACACTTCTCTGAGTAACTGTACACCAGCCATAGGTGTTTCAGTTGTCATCAGCGTCATCGCTAATTTGTTTTTCAAATAATTGTTCTGCGGATCTTCTTCCAGCAGTACTTCAAATTGCTCTCTGGCCTTTAGCGCAAAATTCTTTGATTCTTCCGGGTCATTCGTAGACTGAAATGCCTGGTAATAAATCAAAGCTGCTCTTGCTATTGAATTTCGCGAACCATCAAGCGACAAAATCAGGCGAGCGTATCGTGCTGCACTGTCTGTCATTTGATACTTCAGCGAAAGTTTTGCCAAAGAGTCCGCAAAGTTAATACTTTTTTTTATTTCCTCCGACTCCTTAAGTAGCTGTCTTAGAGAGGTAAAACGTGCCTCATCTTCATCAGTAATAGAAAAGTCGTGCGTCTCTACTTCGGTGGTGGTTTCATTTTCTACAACCACCCTTGGAAGTTGGTATATCAGAACGACTGCCACTAACGCCCCAACAATCAAAAAAATCTGCTGGCGATTCATTTTGCCGCTTATTTAAGCTTAGAACTGGTTTTGATTTTTTCTGTAAAGATTTTGGAAGGTTTGAAGCTAGGCACATAATGCTCGTCGATTACGATGGCCGTGTTTTTCGAGATGTTTCTCGCTATCTTCTTTGCTCTCTTCTTGTTCACAAAACTTCCAAACCCTCTCACATAGATGTTGTCACCATCAGCCATTGCATTTTTCACTGTTGTAAAAAACGCCTCTACTGTAGCTTGTACATCCGCTTTGTCTATACCGGTTTTATCCGATATCTCATTGATCACATCCGCTTTAGTCACTTCTTTCTCTTTAAATTTTGTATCGATCCCTTATTTTTCAGGCGCCCAAATTTAATTTTGGTCTGGGTAAATAAAAAACTAAAGTTCATATTTAAGACAAATACTTGAATCGAATCGATAATACCTTCCAAAAAACGCTAATTAGTTGGTATTCAAGAGCTAAGAGAGATCTGCCTTGGAGAAATACCAAAGACCCTTATAAAATTTGGCTTTCGGAGATAATCCTCCAACAAACCCGAATCGAACAGGGGTTACCCTACTACAATCGTTTTGTAGCACACTACCCGACTGTCGGTGAACTCGCTAACGCCCATCAGCAGGAAGTCCTCAAGCTCTGGGAAGGTCTTGGCTACTATTCGCGCGCTAGAAACCTACATGCCACAGCCGTTCATGTATCCAATGAACTAAACGGGCAATTCCCAATCAACTATAGTGGGCTCTTAAAACTGAAAGGCATCGGCCCCTATACTGCTGCGGCCATTGCATCATTTGCTTATGAAGAGCCTGTTCCGGTCATTGATGGCAATGTGTTTCGGTTTGCTGCACGCTATTTTGGAATTGACAAAGACATTGCAGATGCTAAAAACCGTAAATACTTTGAGGAAACATTAACCCAGGTTATCTCCCAGCAGCAACCAGGCGAATTTAATCAAGCCATTATGGAGTTTGGGGCTACGGTGTGTACTCCTTCCAAACCATTGTGCCATGATTGCCCGTTTGCTTCCAGCTGCCATGCTTTTGCACATAATCAACAAGGTGTCCTACCTGTTAAGTCCAAAAAAACGAAAGTAAAAGAACTGTTCATGCACTACATCATTTACCAGTATGAGGGACAAACTCTCATGAAACGTCGGAATGAAAGCATCTGGAATGGACTATTCGAGTTTCATTCCCTTATAAGTGAAACGAAAAACGAAACAGAAGATATTTTAAAAGAAGTTACACAGGCTGAACAGGGAGAAGTTGAGAAGATTGTTGGTCCCATAAAGCACTTACTCAGCCACCGTAAACTGTGGGTGAACTTTTACCATATTAATATAAAGAGCAAATCAGATTTTGAACAGCTCGCCAAAGATTTGAATTTAGCTATTTATAGCTGGGAAGAAGTGTTAACTTTGCCGAGACCAAAAGTCATTGTCAACCATTTGCAACAAGTGGTATTTTAATTTATTTTTAGTTCATGGCAGGAGTTAATAAAGTAATCTTGGTAGGTAATTTGGGTAAAGACCCGGAAGTAAGACATTTAGAAAGCGGTGCCGTAGTGACCAATTTCCCAATAGCTACTTCGGAGACTTACAAAGATCGAAATACCGGAGAGCGTCGTGAACAAACCGAATGGCACAATATCGTTTTATGGAGAGGATTGGCCGAGGTGGCCGAAAAATTCCTCAAAAAAGGCGATCAGGTTTACATAGAAGGAAAACTGAAGACCCGCTCTTGGGAAAAGGACGGAATTACGCGATACACCACAGAAGTTGTTGGTGATAACATGACCATGCTCGGCAGCAGAAGTAGCGGCGGTGGAGGAAACTCCAACGACATGGGAGTGGAACCTCAAGCTCAACCGGCAAGTACATCAAGTAGTACTCAAGGTGGCAGCTCTTCGACAAGCTCTCCAGTAGAGGAAGATGCAACTGATGATCTGCCTTTTTGATGTTTAACTAAACTACACCTATTTGGAGACGGCACTAGACGATCCTTATCCCTCGATAATCTTTCTGGCAATTTCACAGCTTCCCATTTCATTCTATTTGATCAATGGGCTAGGGATTCTTATACTCTTATTGTTATCCGGATTGGTTTCTGGCTCGGAAGTGGCCTTCTTTTCGCTTACACACGACCAGATTCAGGAAGCTAAAAACTCTCCCAACAAGAATGATCAGCACATAACGCGTTTGGTCCTGGACCCGAAGCGTCTTCTTGCTACCATTCTGATTCTAAATAACCTGATCAATATCTTTATTGTGACTATTTCCACTTTTGCCACCTGGCGAGTAGTGGGCAGTAAAGATGCTGGAGGAATTGTGATTGTGGTTCTCACCGTTTCGATTACGATTCTAATCATTTTCTTTGGGGAGATTGTGCCTAAGGTCTATGCCAATCACAATGCGATGAGCTTTGCGCGATTCACTGCACCGATTCTTTCTTTTGCCGATCGCATTCTAAGACCGATTTCGTGGTTTTTGATGACACTGAGTAATGTGATTGAGAAAAATATAGAGCGTAAAGGGTATAATCTATCGGTAGATGAAATCAATCACGCGCTGGAAATCACAGCCGATAAGGAAGCTACCGAAGAAGAAAAAGACATGCTGAAAGGTATTGTGAACTTCAGTACGCTTTCTGTCAAACAAGTGATGAAATCAAGAATAGACATCACGGCTATTGATATCGAGACGGATTTTCATGACCTGATGGATAAGGTGAACAAAACCGGTTATTCGCGCATTCCGATTTATACGGAGACTGTCGATAAAATTGAAGGCATTCTCTATATCAAAGACCTGCTTCCCCATTTGGATAAAACAGAAGACTTCAGGTGGCAAACGCTACTAAGACCGGCATTCTTCGTTCCGGAATCCAAAAAAATTGATGACTTGTTTAAAGACTTTCAGGAAAAGCAAGTGCACATGGCCATCGTGGTAGATGAATATGGTGGCATTTCTGGCTTGACCACATTGGAAGATGTCATAGAGGAAATTGTTGGTGAAATCAATGACGAATTTGATGAGGACAATGACATTGCCTACAATAAGCTAGATGCCAACACGTACATATTTGAAGGGAAGATTTCTCTAAATGACTTCTGTAAAATCACCGGTGAAGACCCCATGATCTTTGATACGGTAAAGCGTGAAAGCGAATCGCTCGGTGGTTTGCTACTGGAGCTCAATACCAAGTTGCCACATGCGGGTGAAAAAATCAATTTTGAACATTTCCTATTCACGGTGGTAGCTGTAGACCAAAAGCGAATTAAGCGCGTTAGGGTATTTATATCATCTGAAAAAGTTGGTGCTGTAAAAGAATTTGAGGACTAGATGAAGAACTGGATCATACTTATCATCGTAATAAGTGTTGTTAGCTGTAGCTCAAAAGACTTCTTGCCCAAGCCAAAAGGCTACAATCGAATAGATTTGCCTGATCATGACTTTCAGGCGTTGGCGGACTCATTTCCATATATGTTTGAGTATTCCAAACATGCCATAATACTTAAGGATAGTTCCTGGATTACTGAGCGCTACTGGATAGATGTATACTATCCAGAGCTGGATGCTACCATTCAGCTGACTTACAAGCCCATAAAAAACCGGGTGAAGTTGATGCAGGAGTATTACAGCGATTCGTACAAGTTAACTTCTCAACACAACGTGAAAGCATATTCTATAGAAGAGAAAGTGTTGGAGTTGCCAAATGGTGATTTTGCTTCATTTACTGAGTTAGAAGGTGAAGTACCCACTCAATTACAATTTCACGTTTCGGACAGTAGCCAACATTTCTTGAGAGGAGCGCTTTATTTCAAAACGGCTACCAAAAACGACTCACTTGCGCCAGTTATCCGATGGGTGAAAGAGGATGCACTGCATATGCTGAAAACCCTGAAGTGGGAGTAGTTTATAAATGCTTTGGGTAGTCTCTGGACTCATGGAGAACCCTAATATCATTATTACTATCATCAACTTTATATAAAATCATGTGAGCGCCTACAGGAAAACTGCAAATCCTTTGTGACACTTCTTCTCTTTCCTATTGATGGATTCTTACTGATTAGTTTAACCTTTTTTAGGAACTCCGTAAGATGCTTTCTTACTTGTAGGGCTCCAAACCTCTTTTTAGTATACCGAAGAATATCAACAAGATCCTCATCGGCGATTCGGGATAAATGATACTTGTGTCTCTATCCAAGTTCTAAATCTACAATGTCCAAAATTGATCAATCACTAACCCCACTATCTAACCCTTTTTGCAGCTCGACTTTTAAACCCTCAATTACTTTATTGCGATAAAGCTGATGGATTCGCAACATATCTCTTACAAGCTCACTTGCATTTTGATAATCACCTGCAGCTATTTGATTAGAGATATAATCTTCCTGTTTTTTGGTTAAACTTACATTCATAGCAAATGTGTCTGTTTTTAGTAAAAATAGCGTTTTGCAATACTTCTCTAAGGACTAATTTAGCAGCATGCAACCTTTCTTTGAGCGCAATATCGAATTCCTAAAAGGAGTTGGTCCACAGCGGGCCGAGCTGCTCAATAAAGAACTGGGCATTTTTAAATATGCCGAATTGCTGCAGTACTATCCTTTCCGATATGAGGACCGCACCAAATTCTACAAAGTCAATCAGGTACGGGACGATCAGCCATTTATACAGATCATCGGCAAGTTTATCTCATTCTCGACTGTAGGGGTTGGTAGAAAACAGCGGCTGGTAGGAATCTTCGGTGATGAAACAGGAACCATCGAACTGGTGTGGTTTCAGGGAATTAAGTGGGTACAAAGCCGGCTAGGTGTAGGTATCCCCTATGTGGTTTTCGGGAAAGCCAATCGGTTTGGCAGTAAATTCAATATAGCGCACCCCGAAGTAGAGCCGCTAACAGAAAAGTCTAAACAGGGAAGTTATCTGCAGCCTGTTTACAACACTACCGAAAAACTCAAGCGCAAGTTTATCGACAGTAAGGTCATCAGTAAAATGATGAAAATGCTGCTTATCGATGCAGTCAATCACATCAATGAAACACTGCCTCCTCACCTGATTGATCGGTACAAATTGATGGATAAGAAGTCTGCATTAATTCAGATTCATTTTCCAAAAAACAATCAGGAATTACAAAAAGCGCGTTACCGGTTAAAATTTGAGGAACTCTTCTATATACAACTCCGCCTCCTCAAACTAAAAATTACCCGAATCGACTCCTTTCCAGGCATTCGATTTAACAATAGTGAGCTGCTTAACACTTATTACAAAGAGCACTTGCCTTTTGAACTCACTGGAGCACAAAAACGTGTGGTGAAAGAAATCTACCAGGATTTCCGATCCGGCAAACAAATGAACCGGCTAGTGCAAGGTGATGTAGGAAGCGGAAAAACCATGGTTGCTTTTCTGAGTATGCTCATTGCGATAAGCAACGGCACACAATGTGCCTTCATGGCGCCTACAGAGATCCTGGCCGAGCAGCATTACAAAGGGCTGAAAGAATATGCAGACTTGTTGGGGCTACACATTGCCAGACTCACAGGATCCAGTAAAAAGTCTGAACGCAAAGTCATTGACGAAATGCTGCAAAGTGGCGATTTACCCATCGTGGTGGGCACGCACGCTCTTTTAGAAGACAAAGTCAAATTCAAAAACCTCGGGCTCGCAGTTACAGATGAGCAGCATCGATTCGGTGTAGCACAACGTGCCCGACTTTGGAAAAAAGGCAATAAAAGCTATCCACACGTACTGGTGATGACCGCCACTCCCATTCCCAGAACACTGGCCATGACGCTGTATGGAGATCTGGATATCTCGGTGATTGATGAACTACCAGCCGGACGAAAACCAATCAAAACCTACCACATGCGTGATAGTCATCGGTTGAAAATGTTTGGGTTTATCGAAAAAGAGATCGAAAAGGGCCGACAGGTATATATCGTATATCCGCTCATTGAAGAATCTTCTACGCTGGACCTCAAAGACCTGATGGACGGCTATGAAAGCATTAGTCGTCGGTTTCCAAACTTACAGCTATCCATTGTTCATGGCAAGATGAAAGCTGAAGACAAGGAGTGGGAAATGCAGCGATTCGTCAAAGGAGAAACGAAGATCATGGTGGCGACCACCGTTATTGAAGTAGGTGTAAACGTACCAAATGCATCGATCATGGTCATTGAAAATGCTGAGCGGTTTGGCTTGTCGCAGCTCCATCAGCTCAGGGGACGTGTAGGGCGAGGTGCAGAGCAATCTTTTTGTATCCTGATGACCGGAAACAAGCTCACTACAGAAGCCAAGACAAGAATTCAAACCATGGTGGACACTACGGATGGATTTAAAATAGCCGAAGTAGACCTCAAGCTTAGAGGTCCCGGTGACCTAATGGGTACCCAACAAAGTGGCCTGATGGATTTGATGATTTCTGATCTGGGAAAAGACACAGAAATTTTAAAGCTTGCTCGATCAGTCGCCACCGAGGTGCTCAATCAAGACCCGGATTTGGTTGCTCCGGAAAATGTGCTGATACGCAGGCAAGTAGACGCTCAACGAAAAGGAACGGTGAACTGGAGCAGGATTAGTTGATTTTGACAGAAGGTTTATTAGTATTCGGTGATCAGTACTTCGTTGAATCGGATGCTTTTGATCAAAGTGTCGAGATCATTTTCCAAATTAAACCTTACATCCAATAGCTCTGCGGAAATTCTAAAGAAGTCATCTTGAGATGTAACCGTATCAATGCTAGATGCAACTCTTAATTCTCCTGAATAAGCGGCATAAGAAAGCGGGGTTCCGACATCCAGTCGTGGAACATCATTGCAGTAATAAAAATAAATGCTATCTGGATGTTCTCGTGATACTTGGTATTCCACACTAATTCCATCCATCGGCAAGGTATATGATTGGCACCTGTTGGTTATATTAATGTTATCCTGATTCACTTTAACCATTATTGCCGTCTTTGGCCGAAGTAAATCACCTGAAATTCTGAAAAAGAACATTCCATATTCTTTGAAATGTTCTGAACTATTCAAATCAAGACAACCGTTGATGCCTTTATTCGAATGAAGTGGAATGCATTTTGGGTACATCTGTAAACTGTCAACAGCCAACTCTAGCGAATCCGCGTCTTTCACTATCTCGTCTTGAGTTTTTTGTCGACAACCAAATACTCCAAACAGATATAGAGTCAGAATTAGGAGTGAATATCTTTCCATTACTTAAAATTACTGAGCATTTCGAATACTTAACATCCCTCTTTTCTGGTATATATTTCTATTTAGTTAACTTAAGTGAATATTCAACCAAAACGCTCCTAATATACATCGATGCCCAAAAAACTCATCAAACTCCTCGAAAAGCAAATCGAAAAATTGGAAGCTGAAGATTTCGATCTAGAGGCATGGAAAAGCTCTGCCACTTCGGTATTGACCAGGATCTTTGGTGCTGACGACCCAAGGATCAAACAGGTTGACCAATTGAAGGTCGATTATTCTTCCTGGGCGCTACGAGACTCCAACGCACAGTACAAACCCGTAGAGTCTTGCAAACGTAAAGGCAAAGCACTGATGATCTCTGCTGTGGAAGAACTGGAAACTTTCGGACTTCCTGCCAATCAGTCAAAAGTGCTGGAAGACTTCTTCGAAGAAGAGGAAATAAAAATCCTTCTCTCTGAGTCGAAGGACCTAAAAAAGATCGTTTCAAAACTCAAAAAGAAGGATTTAGAAAAATTGGTTTTAAAATTATTAAAGCGCTGAACTAACGCTTAAATATCTCAATATCTCGTTCGTATCCGCTGGATTCTTCGTCCAGTGGTAAGTGAATGTAAAGCTCTCTATCTTCATACTCAGCCATGATGCCATCAAAGTCTACGCGCTTATCCAGGGCCAGAGCAGCTAACATAAACGGTAACTCCACATGGGCCGCATTCTCATCCGGCAACACATGAAAGATGAACATCTGTCCATCACGAACTTCTATTTTCATTCGATCGGGACTGACACCAGGTACACGTACCATCACCGTCCATTCATCTTCACCCTTCTCCACCAGCATACTGGCCTGCGTCATTCCGCCATTGATCGTATTGACTATCTCAGCAGTCTGTGCAAGGTTTTTTATCAGTATTTTATCCTCTACTCTCATAGCTTTCTCTTTTAGTATCTTCTTGGTGTAACAAATCCTGTACCAATAACATCTAAGTGTACAACAATGTCAGAATGACTATGTTCTAAGAACCTACCGGTCATTTTGACGTATTTACAGTTCAGTAACAATTTTCAACAGTACGTCCCTAAAGAATTAGTGATTTAACTTGAAATGCATTCTTTTGTATCTAACCTAAACAAACATCTCAATGGAAACTAAACGCCGAACCTTACTTGGAATTATATTAGTGCTTGTCGGTCTGGTTCTTTTACTTGACAATCTTCGCGTAATCCCCGGATTACCCGATTATATCTTTCACTGGGCCAATATCTTCCTGGTGATCGCTTTGATCAACCTGTTTTCAGGCAACAGAAAACCAGCATTCATCTTTTTGATACTTTGGGCCTTTTTTACACTCGACCGGTATTATTACATCGACTTTCAGGATTACTGGCCGTTAATCATTGTCGCAATTGGTGTTTCCTTTATCATCAAAAATAAAGCTAGTGGCACCAGTGGCACCAATGAAAACTATTTTGATGACATCAATATTTTTGGTGGCAGCAACAAACGCATCACCAGTCAATCAATGGAAGGTGGCAAATCCACTAACCTTTTCGGCGGTTCCAACATTGACTTTCGGGAGTCAGTCCCAGCAGATGGCGCCACCATTCAGGTCTTTTGCATGTTTGGCGGATGTGACCTTATCGTCCCACCAGAGTGGGAAGTTCAGATCGAAACGACAGCCATTCTGGGAGGATTCGATGACAAACGTGAAAAGGTCTCTGAAAAGTCAGAGAACAAGATTTTCATCAAAGGATTCGTGATGTTTGGCGGTGGGTCTGTCAAGAGCTCAAAATAATCAAAATACAAAACAAATGGAATGAGGCAGTCTCAAAAGCTACTTCTATTTGTCATTTCGAGGTATCGAGAAATCTTACTCGTTTGATTTTCAACATGCTTTAATTAAAGGAGGATTTCTCCAAAGTCGAAATGACACCTTTTGAGACAGCCTCCTTTTTACCCCTCTTTTATTTCTACTCCCTTCCAAAAGGCCACATAGCCTTTAATGTTCTTGGCCAATTCACTCGTCTCAGGGTAATACCAGGCCGCATCTTTATTCGTTGAGCCATTTACTTCTACCGTATAGTAACTCGCCGTTCCCTTCCAAGGACAATTGGTATGCGTATCTGTTTCTGAATAAAACTCCTTTTTGATCGATTCTGGTGGAAAATAATGGTTGCCTTCCACTACTACGGTTTCATCACTTTCTGCAATTACGGTATCGTTCCAATAAGCTTTCATTTCACATTTTGGTTTATGTTGTAATATCGTAACCGAAAAACAGCAGTAAATGATTTTTAGAAAACCACTAGTGTCAGCTCATTGACCTTCTGGGTAATCGAAAATAGCGTCATTGGCTCCTGTGCCCAAATAAATCTCATCGAACACAAATTCACGTTCCAGATCCAGCCCTTCAAAAATTACTGAAGTAGGCACCAAAAGTGGTCCATACGCTTTATACTTATCAATCACCTTAAGAACAGACACCGTCTCTGTTCCAAACTTGTTCTCAATCAATTCATAGTAAAGTCGATGATTGTCACGATCCAGATAAAACACCTTTTTATAACTGCCCTCCTCAAGTGTGAATGTGTTATACAAAACCCCTTCCATGTCCATTAGCCCGGTAAACTCTAGATGTTCTCGTGCTTCATAAAGCGGGCTACCAAGACTAAAAACACTTCGGATAATGATTTCTTCGCCCTCATCCATCCGCTGCACTTCATAGTCATCTCTCCATGGAGCTACTACCCAGGCCACCAGTCCATTGTACCCTTCAGCATAATTTTTTCCATTATACGTCCCTTCCAGGCGTATTTTATCTGGGCGCTTCATGGTCAATTTCATTGTATAAGCACGGTAGTCTTCGTCCACCCACTTACCGTCTACTGATACCGAACGCACCTGATTCCATTCTTCCTGACCATGAGCAGTAAAGTGTTGTTCCAGAATTCCCAATCCGCTTTGTGCGCAAACGATGGATGGAATAGTCATCAACATGAGAATGATAATTCTTAACATATCAGATCTGATCGATTCTTAAAACTAGCTTCTAGACTGTTTCTTCGTATTTCACATTAAATTTATCATCAATAATAACGACAATATGTGGTTGATTGATGTATTACGTAGAATCAAATTAGCAGGAGTTTTGTTCCTGACCATTATCGCTATCGGTACGGTGGGCTTTTCGTATTTTGGTCACGGTCAGTGGCTTAATGCTTTCTACATGACCACATTAACACTTACTACTATTGGGTTTCATGAAGTAATCGACCTGAGTCATTCTCCGGCTGGTCGGATATTTACGGTATTTATTGCCTTCTCAGGTGTGGGTATTTTCACCTACTTTGTTTCGAATGTGGCCGCCTTGTTTATAGAGGGAGATATTCGACGAAGTTTTTACAAAAGGAAAATGGAAAAGAAAATCAGTAAAATGGAAGACCACTACATCGTCTGTGGTCTGGGTCGTGTGGGTAGAACAATCGCCGAAGAACTGGCGATTACCAAAAGAGATCTGGTCCTGGCGGATGTAGCTCAGGAAAACCTGGAGGATCTGCCGGAAGAGTTGGCAAACACTCCTTGGCTCGTAGGAGATTGCACGGACGAGGAATTCCTTGAGCATCTAAGCATTGGATCGGCTAAAGGCATATTTATCTGCACTCGTGAGGACAATACCAACCTGGTCATTTGTCTGACGGCTCGTCAGCTCAGCTCCAAAATCAAAATAGTGGTACGATCTAAAGACATTCATCTGAGCAACAAGCTGAAACGTGCTGGGGCAGACAACATCATTTCGCCAAACCATATAGGAGGTATCCGGATGGCATCTGAAATGATGCACCCGTCGGTCACTTCCTTCTTAGATGACATGACTCGAAATGCCTCCATCAGTATGCGAATTGAAGAAATCGCCATTGGAGAAGACTACTCCGGTAAATGCATTTCGGATCTAAACCTCGGACAGTACGAACATACGCTCCTTTTGGCAGTAAGAGAAGATGGCGCATATGACTACATTCCAGTTCAGAATAGGGAATTAAAAAAGGGTAGCCAACTTATATTGATGACTACCCCTGAAAATCGTCAAGCGATTGAAGAACGAATAAGCTAGAGCTGAAGCGGCTCTGCCGAATCAAAAGCTCCCTTAGGTGCTTTTTTCATTACCTGAATGTCGGTTAAATCCCGATCTCCACGCTCTCCTGAGAGCAAAATATCTCCATATTCTTTGTAGTCTGTCCAAGGGAGAACGAAATTTGGTTCACCATTATCAGCATCGCTGTAATATGCCCACTGCTGTACCAACTTATCGTCATAGTCGATCCATACTTCATAAGCATTGTCTGGAGTCACTCCTACATTTTCAAAAGTCATTCGTACCACGTCTGCCTTTACGCCTGTCATGGTCGTATCCTCACCAACATAAAAGAGTGTAACGCCTGAGTCTTTCATTTTAAATGGCATTACCAACCAGTAAGAATCATTGATCCACATTCTTTTGCCCTGCTCCAGATATTTGGATACCGAATCCGCATGCTGCATCTCTTCTCCAGCTCGCCATACTTTTCCGGTCATATCGGTCATGTTCAGAGCGATGACCATTTCCTTTCCGGGAATGTCTATGCGCACTTTGTTATTCTCCTTATCCCATAGCAAAGTACGTGCTCCGAAGAAATTCCAGTACAGTACGTTGGTTTTATCCCATGCTTTGCGGCCGCCCATGGCGTGCATCACCTGATCAGCAAGTGTCACCGCAAATGGCGATGACTCTTCAATATTGAAGCCAACGGCTGGCAGGTTTTCATCATAAACAACAACTTCGGTTTTCACTTTGTCACCAAAGTCATCACCAGTAAAATCGCTATTGCTATTGCTGGACTTACATGAGGCAAGGCCTAGTAAAACCATTAAGGTAAGGACTGGAAGTTTTCTCATTCGTTTTTACTTTTAAATTTCTGGAAGCGCGAAGGCTCATCTACCCGCGGGTACGTATTGTCCGAGGTATTGACATCCGCAGTTTCGTTGAATGGATCGTAAGTTAAGCTAACGACTTTTTTGTCCTTAACGAAAAGTTTTGTCACCTCCTGCTCATTTTTTCTCCAGATTTCCGCCGGCAGCTTCTCGATTTCTTTGGAACCATCGGCGTAGGTCCATTCTAAAATCAATGGCATAACCCTGT
>JAMWZA010000105.1:3188-19669 GCA_024305105.1 Marinoscillum sp. | reverse complement strand
AGATTAAAAATAAATTTCCTGTGCTAGTCGGAAAGTATTCGCATGGCATTCAATAATATCGGCCAATTTCTCTGAGTATCCTCCTCCCATGCTCGCTACTACCGGAATTCCTTTGGAAGAAGCAACATTAAACAAGAGTCGATCGCGTTCTTTAATACCATGGACCGTCATTCCTATCCGTCCCAATTTATCATTGGCTAACACATCTACACCACACTGGTATAACACAAAGTCAGGAGAATGCAATCTAACGGTTTCGTCAATTACCTCATCAAGAATGGCTAGATACCGTTCATCATCTGTTCCATCAGGAAGCGCCACATCACAATCAGACCATTCCTTTTTGTAAGGATAGTTATTTTGACCATGAATGCTGAGCGTGTAAACATCCTCTCTTTGAGCAAATAGACTAGCAGTGCCATTGCCCTGGTGCACGTCTAAATCGACTATCAACACTCTTTTAGCCAAATCTGCTGCAATCAAATAGTTTGCTGCGATAGCCAGATCATTGAGTAAACAAAACCCTTCTCCATGATCACTATAAGCGTGATGTGTACCTCCAGCTATATTCAGTGAAACACCTGTTTCCAAAGCATATTGACAGCATTCTAGAGTTCCGCCCATGATAACAATTTCACGATCCACCAGGCTTTTCGTGAGCGGAAAACCAGTTCTCCTAATTTCAGCCTTGTTAAGTTGTAAATTTAGAAGCTTGTTGAGGTAAGCTGAACTATGTGTAGTCAATATCCACTGATGATCGAGTGACTTTGGGGTGAAAAAGTTGGACTCCGATAACGTTCCTTCGTATTGGAGTTGTTCCTTGATCAAATCATATTTAACCATAGGAAATCGATGATTTTCAGGAAGTGGATGGTTGTAAACAGGGGACCAAGCTACTTGAAGCATTGGCCCTATCTTTTCTTCTTGTTGCTGGCTTTGATTGTACTCATCCCCTTTCTGGCACCTTGCACATCGTACTCGAAGAGGTATGCCAGGGAGATGGAAAGTGTATTAGATCGATACCGAAAATTCTCAGTATAGTCTCTCAACTGAAAGTCTGGATTATTATTAAACCCCATATTCGAATGTCCGAATGCATATTTAAAATCCAACAACATCCTACCGCCTACATACAAGTCGAAATACACTCCTCCACCAATTACGAGCGCGTATTGGACACGGTTGACATCAGGTACCGCATAAATCTCGTTAACTGTATTGCTATTCTTATCATTAAAAACGAGTCTGGTCCATACATTGTCACCCTCCACAAACTCATCGTTTGAGTCCGTTGATATCCTCCCACTACCTCCTAGCCACATCCTCACTTTTGGTCCACCACTAACATAATAATGGGTTGGTCCTCTATTAAAGCTAACACGAAACAAAGCGGGAACTGATAAAAAAGAATTGGCCGTATTACTCGTTACAGCAACATCCGACAGCTCAGTGGACTCAAGAGAGCGCTTTGTTCGTTCATAAAAAAGCTCTGTCTGTACTGAAAACATGTCATTTGCCTGATAAATCAGGACTCCTCCCACTTCAAAGCTGTAGGACGGTTCTACTAAAAACGTATCGGCATAGGCTTCAGACTGGTAGATAAAGTCATTTCGCGTGGCCCCACCTTTCGGCCCAAACCAAAATTGAGCTTGAGCAGCCAAAACACATAAGACACAAAACGTTATAGCAGAAAGTCGAAGAATCATTGTTCTTGCTGGGAAGATTTATAAAATTTAGTGTAATGATAATCAGATATAGTCTTAGAACCCAAAGGAGAATACCAAAAATTCAACAAATCATCCTATCCAAATCAAAGCATTCTTTTCTCATATTTAGCCTCTAATAGGCCAAAATCCATATTTATTTAATATTTTAGCTCTTAAGTTTAAAGAATTGACAATTTCTTCGAGACAAGAAGCCAGAAGTCAGTCCAATTCATTTAGGCACACGGTGTATGAGAAAAAATATTTGGGTAATCATTTTTGTAGCATGCAACCTCACAGTTGGTGCTCAGCAACTACCAATCGTATACAACCAATTTTTTATGAATCCCTACGTGTACAATCCGGCATATGCTGGAGTGGAGGGTCATGCGGTTGTCTTTGCTACATATAAAAAACAATGGTTAGGAATCAATGGAGCTCCTTCAATTTACAATGCGAATTTCCACATTCCATTAAAAGGTGGCTTGGCTTTTGGTGCATCTGCATACAGTCGACAGGCCGGACCATACAACATGAGTTCGGGGAAAGTCTCTGCTGGTTACTTGATCAGTATTGACCGGGAGCATTTCTTCCGGTTCGGTATGTCACTTGGAGCTGGTAATAACACGCTGAATTTTAACGAAGTTGAACCTAATGACATTACATTTTCTAATCTGACCCCCAATTCATCATTTATGCTTGGTGATGTAGGTGTGGCTTACCATTTTGGACACTTCAATGTAGGCGTTTCACTACCAAAGCTTTTTAACTACGAAGTATTTACGAATGAGGATGGCTTTCAGGTAACTCCTAAGCCTCAGGATAATATCTTATTCAAGATGAATTATCGAGGACACTTGAGCGACGACATAGCGATTGAACCACACCTATTATATAGATACAGTAAATTCTATCCGAGTCAATATGAAGCCACAGTCATTCTCCACTTGCTCCACATCGTATGGGTGGGTGCCAGTTACAGGCAAGATGCCGGAGTGATCGGCCTTATTGGAGCCAAACTATATGAGAAAATCGGTATTGGTTATTCGTATGAGTATGGTAATCCCGCTAATGCCTCTCAATTAGGAGCAACGCATGAAATCCACATTGGTTACCACATTGGGACCAGAAAGGAACACGCCGAGCATGTGTCTTCATTCATTAAAAGTCATCGCAATACGGCTGCAGAACGAGCTAAAGAAGCAGAACTAGAGCGGCAGAAACAATTACAAGCGCTGCAAAAAAGTAGGCAAGCCGCAAGGCAAACTGAAGAAGATGAAGACGCTCTCGGGTTGTTGGGTGGAGCTAAAACGGAGCCTGAACCCAAGCCAGACACTCACTGGAGTTATGAAAAAGAAAATGATCCGGTAGAACGAATAAATCAATTTGGTGAGACCGAAAGGGGAATAAAATTTGATCGAATCAATGAGCAAGGAGAAAAAGAAGTCGTCTTCTCCTGGCTTCCACCTCCACCACCTGGCGCTACTGAAGAAACCTATGAAATTGCCAGCCCTACAGAGGAACCAATGATCCGAACCAAACCAGATGGCACGAAAGAGGCTGGAATCAAGTGGATCCGAACCATTGATGGGACTGAAAAAGAGACGCTGGTTATTTGGGACGAAATATTGACAGAGGAAGAAGCGGGTCAATTAGACCACAACCCTTCTACTGCTATGTCAATGGATAATGCCGTGATATCAATAAAAGCAGACCCGGTTGCGCCTATCCAAGAAGAACAACCTGTGGTAGAAGAGTCTGAAGCTGAAATAGAGGAAGAACCAATTGCTGTAATGGAGGAAAAGACGCCAGAAGTAATCGAAGAAGAACCAGAACCTGTTGTAGAGGAAGAAGATCCAATTATGGAACCTACTCCAGAAGTGGTTGAAGAAGAACAACCAGTGATGGTTGAAGAAGAAAAAGGAGACGCTACACTTACCGACGACTTCAGGAGCACCGAAGAACTGGCCAACTCAAGTGAACACCTCGAAGTAAAAAGAGGATCACATATGCTGGAGCTTCCAGCTGGTAATTATGTGGTGGCAGGAGTTTTTGAAAGTTTTCAAAATGCTGAAAACCTGAGTGATGAGCTGTTTCAAAGAGGATATCGCAACACAAAAGTAGGTTACCTAACCGCCAGAGGTTATTACTATGTAGTCATCTTCCAGTCCGACAGCCTGAATGCGGCCAATAATGAGAAGAATAGCGTCAAGAGTAAGTCTGGTTTGACAGACGTGTGGGTTTTAAAGGTGAATGAATAATATGAAAGGTAGATTATTAACACTGTTTTTAACGGTTACTTCCTTAGTTGCTTTCGGACAACGTCCCATCGTTAGTGGACTGGATAAGTATTCCGCAGTAGTCGGAGAAACAGTCTTTATATCAGGATCCAGCTTCCCTACAAACGTGGCGAACTTGAATGTGACTTTTGGAACTGGAAAAGCGCAAATCATTGCTGCAAGTAGCAACCAAATAGAAGTATTGGCACCAAATACAGCGACGTATGGGCCTGTGACGGTAACAAATACCAGTAATGGCTTAGCGGGTACATCCATAAGACCTTTTCTTCTAAGTTTCTCCGGAGGCGCTTTCGATCCGGCGCTTGTAACCAATCGATCAACGACAACTAGTAAATCAGGTACTTATGACATCTGTACCTGTGATTTTGACGGAGACACCAAAACAGATGCCGCAGTGGCTAATCGGGGAAGTACAGACATTACGCTTTTTAGAAACCTCACCGCTTTTGGAAGTGACCCTACATTCTCTTCCACTTCTATTGCCAACGGCTATGAAACAGTAAGTATTGAGTGTGGGGATTTGGATGGTGACGGCAAGCCTGACATGGTAGCTTCCACTGAAATAGGCTCCAGAACAGAGCATATTTACATTTATCACAATGTTGGGGCTGGAAGTATCTCTTTGACCAAAGTACAGGAATTTAGACTACCCGACTTCTCTGCTACTGTACCTAGAAGTCCTCGTAAAATTAAAATGGCAGATATCGATGCAGATGGTAAAAAAGACCTTATTGTAGGAACAGAAACAGACAATACCATCTATGTCTATGCCAATAACTCATCCCCAGGTAGTATTAACTTCAATTCACCAGTAGCAATTACTGTAGCAAATGCGCTGAATACAGGGGCACTAGAAGTTGCTGATCTTAATAACGACAACTTACCGGATATCGTTTCCTTAGCCTTCGATGAAGCAGGAGAAGGAATTGAAGTGCTAAGAAACACGTCTACTCCTGGCACAATCAGCTTTACTCAAGAAGCAGGGATCAGCAATTCAAGCCAGCGGATTAACGTCATGATTGCGGATTTCAACAATGACCAACTCAAAGAAATTGTAGCTACAAGTCGATTTGGAAATGACGTGGATATTTTCACCAATGAAAGCAGCAATGGATCGATTTCATTCTCCAACACACCAACCACAGTCGGCAGCATAACAGGTTCCTGGGGACTAACTGCCGGTGACATTAACGGCGATGGCATGCTTGACATTGGTGTGGCTGCTTTATCCACAAACTATTACATCCTCGAAAACACATTCGATGGTACATCAATTTCCTTCACCAGACATACTGTTGGTCTGAATCCGGACAACAGAAACACAGAAATGGTCGACATAGATGGAGATGGAAAAATCGACATTTTGACAACCAACAACACTGGTGAAAGTGCCGTAGGAAACCTGTCGGCACTGCTCAATAAAAACTGCGTTGTTCCTACCATTACACCGACCGATGCTACATTTTGTTTGAATAATCCGGTATCATTATTTGCAACCAAAACAGCTCAGGCGAGCTATTCATGGGCAGTAACTTCTGGTAATGGTTCCATCACAAACAATAGCACTGAAGGCATTTTAACAGTTACTAGTGGAACATCGGCAACCGTCCAGGTAACCATCACCGCAAATGATGCCAGCGGTTGTGCCCAGAGTAGTTCTCAAAACTTCACCTTAACTGGCGGAACTCCTCCTACCGTTTCCACAATCAGCAAGTCCACAGCTGGAGTAGTATGCGGCGGAGACGACTTTACATTGACTGCCAGCCAGAATAGTGAGGACGAATATTACTGGATACATCCGGATGGCACTCACACCACAACAACCACCAACACCCTGGACATCTCTGGAGCATCAAGTGAATCTGCCGGCAACTATTATGTGCAGACCTTCTCAGCAGGAAGCTGTATAAGTGCCCGAAGTAGCGCCTTCAATGTAGAAGTAAGCATCCCTCCTGTCGTTTCTATTGTCAATCAAGGTGAGGATCGTTTCTGTGCAAATTCAGACATCACGCTACAAGTGCCCGCGTATGATGGGTTCGATTATGTCTGGCAGCTAGATGGCACCAATACCGGCACCAATAGCAACTCTTTAACAGCTAGTGAGTCAGGAAGCTATACGGTCACACTTGTCGACCAAACGACCAGTTGTCAGGAAACAAGCGGAAGCATTTCAGTAACTGCAGTTGCATTACCTACTGCTTCTTTCACTGTAGCAGATGAAGTCTGTACAGATGCAAGTCTGGACTTTGATGCCAGTACTTCTACTGGAGAATCAACACTCACTTATAGATGGGATTTTGGAGATGGAACGTCTGCTACCGGTGTCGCGCCTACTCACACCTATACTACTGCTGGAACGTTTAATCCAGTACTAACCATCGGGTATTCCGATGTAGCATCCTGTGAAACCACAGCGACTTCACCTGTGGTAGTATCAACAGCTCCTACTTCCGCTGACATTGCTGCAGCAATGACACCCGACCCTTCTACAACGGATAAATGTCCTGAAGATATTTTAACACTTTCATTGCCTACGGGATATCAATCATATTCCTGGACGGCCAATGGAAATGTAGTCAGTACGACCAATAGTGCCGACATTTCTACCAACGCCAATCAGCAAAGCGTAGATGTAACAGTCGATATTACCAACGATATAGGTTGTGATGTGAACGGTACGGTGGTGACGGTATCCAATTATGCCAATTCAGGTTTTACTTTTTCCTCCATGGATGGAGAAATCATCAATGACACCTTAGAGTTAGCAGAAGCTTTAAGAGAAGTAGACCTAACGGTGAATAATGGTTCCAATTATGAATGGTCTCCGGCAGACCTTCTCAACACCACCACAGGTGCTTCGGTAATTGTATATCCGAGAGATCGCGTGTCTGTACTAACTGTCACTGGAAACGATCAAAGCAAAGGGCAATGTGCGACTACTTCGGAAGTAACTGTAATCTCTCCAGGCGTGATCGCACGTAAATCATTTTCTCCGAATGGTGATGGTATCGGTTACGATTGCTGGGAAATCCTCAACTCGGGGAACATCGATGGATGTACCGTATATATCTATGATGAAAAAGGAAGTATCGTATTCAAAGGGGACTCCCCTTTTGTAGACGATTGTGTATGGAATGGCAACATTGACAATGGCAGCAAGCAACTCCCTGCTGGTATCTATTATTTTGTATTAAAATGTAGTGATAGCAATTTGAATCAAACTGGATCAATATTGCTTGCTCGATGATGACTACAGTTGTCTACCCAATGACTTCAAATTAAGCGCCATTCAACATTAAGAAATATTTGTCCCTTTTTTTATTAATAGTTTTAAGTCGAAGAAAAAGACAAAAAGGCAGAGCGTAGGTAAATGTTCGTCGAAACACACAGATTGGATTTATTATAATTCAAATACTGGATTTCATTTAAATAAGATCATTAACTAAGAATAGTTACATTTTTTATAAGTATAATTATGCTATGCCTTTTTTGTTAAATTTGCTTCGTCGATTTAATGTTTTGGTTTTCTACCTGTTTATGTAGATTGCCAGAAGGGTTACTTGTACCAGTGAAATGGTATGTATGGATAAGTTTATCACCTCAACAGTTATGAAAAGTTACCGGGTTAGAGTTTTAATACTTTTTGTTTTCTCACTGAGCACATCACATATGAGTTTTGGGCAAACCGAAACGAATTGTGGCAATGGCATAGATGATGATGGCGATGGCCTCATAGATTGCTATGATGGCGATTGTGGCAATGCAGATGAATGCGATGGCTTCTACGTGGGTAGTGCCGTCACCTGTCAGGAAGAACCAACAAACACTCCTACCTTCAAGATGAAACAAAAATGGGGATCAGCCAATGAAACGGCGGACACCTATGGTACACCAATGATTGGTGACTTAGATGGTAACGGTATTCCTGAAGTGGTTACCGTCAACTGGCTGCAAGAAAAAGTCTACATTCTTAATGGAGCTACCGGTGCTACCATAAATACCATTAATGTTCCCTTCGATCCGCTCTATCAACCTGCACTGGGTAATGTAATGAATGATGAGTGTGCCTGGATTTTTGTAGCAGAACTGGATCAAAACAGTTTAGCTAATAGTGAAGAGATTATCGCCTATGACTGCAATGGTGTAGAACAATGGAGAGAGGACGCAACTAAACTCTATGGACCCGGTATTCCTAACCTGGCAGATTTTAATCAGGACGGAGTTCCTGAGTTGTATTATAAAAATGAAATTAGAAACGCCCAGACTGGTGATCTACTAGTCCAGGGTACTGGCGGAACTTATGACTGGTACTATGACATAGCTTTTGGTACTTTAGCATTGGACATACTTCCAGACTCAGAATGTACACATTGTAGTGGGTTGGAATTGATAACAGGCAGTAAAATTTATGCCGTAAACATAGCAGGAGGAACCCTTCACGAAGAGCGTGACTTAGATGACTTACTGAACGCTGCTGGACTTACCGATTATGAATTTCGTTATTACCGAACAACCATCTCCGCGGCAGATTATGATCTGGATGAAAATGTGGACATCATTCTACCAGGAGCAATAGACAATGCCAGTGGCAATCCACAGACTACTGTATTCCTTTGGAATGTTGCTAAAAACACCTTTGACTATTACCAGGACACGGGTAATAACTGGAACCGTGGAACGGGTCGGATCAACATTGCCGACATTGATAACGATGGCTTAATGAATGCTGTTTACGTATCCGGTGAACAGCTGTATGCATTAGATGAAAACCTTGATTTTCAATGGTCTATAGGTATCAAAGAAACTTCTTCCGGGTTCACAGGGTGTACCCTCTTTGACTTTAATGGTGATGGTGCCAACGAAATTATCTACCGTAGTGAAGAATCAATTCTGGTTATCTCTACACCTGAGGCTGACCCAACGAACCCGGTAATTTCCGCAGAATCCAGAGTTTGTGTATCAAGAACCGCAGAGGAATATCCGGTAGTGGCGGATGTAGATGGGGATGGAGCCAGTGAGATATGTGTCACATGTACCTACAGTGATGCCACCGATATCGATGGCGGAAACTGGACCAACACACAATATGCCCACGTACGAGTTTTCGAAGCTGACGGTGAAGTCTGGCAACCAGCTCGTTCAGTCTGGAACCAGCATGCGTACTTCAATGTCAATGTGAACGATGACCTTACGATTCCATCCGTACAACAAAACCATGCCAGTATACTGGGTA
Source organism: Marinoscillum sp. (assembly GCA_024305105.1). GTDB lineage: Bacteria > Bacteroidota > Bacteroidia > Cytophagales > Cyclobacteriaceae > Marinoscillum. The sequence goes on along the minus strand of JAMWZA010000105.1, from coordinate 10,433 downwards.
GTTTTGACTGTGAGAATCCTTCAGTAGCAAAAGACGTTAGACCGTTAAATGGTTTCTTGAACCAATCAACCATTATCAATGATCAGGGCTGTCCATCATACGTTTCTCCAGATATCAATATGGCCGGAAATATTAGTTCCACCATGTCTATCTGTCCTGACAATACCTTTGAAGTATCATTTGATATTGCCAACACAGGGGATACAGACATCTCTGGAAACCTTCCGATTACATTTTATGATGGAGACCCTTTGGTAAATGGTTCTACTCAGTTAAATACCCAAATTTACACATTAAGCAATCTGGAGGTTGGTGAGACCGAAACAGTTACACTTACAGTAGAGGGTTCAGGCGGTGATTTTGATTTACACATTTCTTTAAACGATTTTGGAAGCACCCCGGCTATTACACCGGGAGCCAGAGCAGGTATTATTGAGTGTGACCCTGACAACAACATCAGCTCGGTTTCGGTCACCTACACTCCTTTTGAATTAACGGTGAACAAGCTTAATGACAATAGGAAATGTGAAGACGGTAAGCCAGACAATGGAGAAGCTGAAGCCTTTTTTGAGGGAACTGTTACCGGTGGATTAGAAAATATCTGGGTAGAGGATTTTGGTGATGGAGACTTGCTTGGTGAAGCCAATGACAATACCGGTACTACAGAGTGGTCTTCCACTCCTACGTCCGGCTACACTCCCGACTTCTATGGAGTTGGCACTTCGTTTGGAGATGCCGCTTTTGAAGGTGATGACACAGGTACTTCCGGAGAACGTGGACCGGTAAACTGGACCTCTGAAACCATTGACATCCGAAATCATACGGATGTTTCTGTAACTGTTGATTTGTTCTCTACCACCAACTGTGATGGGTCATGGTCAGATTACCGAGATAGAATCCAGTTTTGGTACAACCTGGATAATACGGGGGATGTATTGCTCACCAATGGTGACCAATATGGCGACTTTACCAATAGCAGTAATTACATTCAAGCAACTGTTTCAGGCCTTAATGGTGATGATTTGGTGTTAAAGGCACGATTGATCACATCAGGTAATAACGAGATCATGGCTTTTGACAACGTTAAAGTAACCGGCACTTCTGCTGATGTGACCAAGCAATTTACGGAAGCAGATGGCTATAAATATTATTGGTATAATGAGAATGACTTCTCATCTCCAATTGATTCTGGTAGTTTAGTTAGTACATTGGCTGAAGGCACTTATTCGGTCATAGGATACTATTCGAATGCCAATTGTTATTCTGACACGCTGGATGTAACCATTGTCAGAGACGATCAGCCGACCTATGATGTTCAGGTATACCAGCAGAAGGCTCAGGAGGATTGTGAGAACCCAGATGGAAAAATCCGGGCATTTGCATACACAGAAATAGATGGTGGAATTCCTCAGGATACCTTAACGGATGGTTATATTTTCAACTGGTACATTGGATCGGATCAGATTTCGGTAATCGGTACAGGAAGTGAGCTTGATTCATTAGAAGGAACAGGTTACACCGTACTTGTAGAAGAATCAATCAGTGGGTGTTTTGTCAGTGGATCCGGTAACGTAGACCCACCATTAAATATCCCATCCGATCCAACTGCTACCCCTACTCACATCACCGGAAACTGTTATGACGCCATTGGTGAAGTAACTGCAGATGTGGGTGGCAATACTTCAGCTTATAGTTTCGAATGGTATATTGGTCAAAGCTTAAAACCATCCCCGGATTATACAACAGCTACAGTTACTGGATTAGATGCTGGATTCTACTCAGTGCGTGCACGCTTAGATAGCAACTCATGTGTTTCTGCACTGGTAACAGTAGAGGTGTTAAATGAGATTGTTGGAATTAACCCTGCACTGACTCTGGTAAATCAAAATTCTTCTTGTGATGCCTTCAATGGGGAAATTAGTGCCGATGCTGATGGAGCTGGAACGGTAACCGGTTACACCTTCGAATGGTGGGCAGGAAATGGTGTGGTAGCGAATAACAAACTACCTGGTGCTATCTCAGGATCAAGCTTATCCAATAACAATTCTGAAGTCTCTGGCCTACCTGGAGGGCCATATACCGTACGAGTCAGCAAGGATGGTTGTTCCGTATTGCGAACAATTGAACTCACCGAAAGCTTCGAAATCCCAACCTTCGATGCGATTCTAGATACCATTGACACGGGTGATGCCTTCGTTATGGGTGGTGGTGATTCCAATAGTGCATGGATAAGTACACCTCAAAAGATGGATGGACTTTCCGCATTCACACTACAGTACTGGGCGAACCTCACCAAAACGAATTACGACAATGACCAACGAATTTTCGGATCAGGTGGTAGTGATGCCAGTCAGGTATTGCTTTGGTCTGATAATCACAATGGTGTAGCATTTATCGTAGATACCTACAGTGGCAGAGGTCGAATTAACTCAGGCTATAGCGCCAACGGCTGGGTGCAATTTACCGGAACATGGGATAACACGACAGGGGTGATGAGTCTGTATGCCAACGGCGTTCTTCTTGGTACTGATAATGTAGGTACAGGCAGTACCGTCAAAAGTCCATATAGCTTCATGCGAATCGGTCGTGATCAGCGAAGTAATAAACAGTTTGTAGGCACGATCGACGAGGTACGTTTGTACAATAGGATCCTAGATGTAGACGAAATCAGTAACACCAGATGTACCGAGCTCACAGGTAATGAAAGTGGCCTGATCATGTACTATAACTTTAATGGTCTCGCCACCTCAGCGACCACTGTCCCTGATTTGGCAACTGCTGATGGAGCTGATGACGGAACAATCATGTCGAGCGGTTACGGTACAGGTTCTAACCCTCACAGTATAGTGGAAGCAGATATCACTTGTCCTGAGGATATCGCTGGCAACAACACCAGCTGTGACGGTTCAGCTCCAAACGGCTCTATCAACATCTCAGGGTACATTGTACCTGATACCGCTAGCTACAATTATTCACTATACACTGGCTTCTCAATTTCCGGAACTGCATTGGAAACCAATTCTACAGGACTTTTCGAAGGGTTGGATGAAGGGTTTTACACCGTAGTAGCCGAAGATCAAACATCTGAGTGTGTTACTGTACCTGTTACAGTTAGTGTAAATAACATTCCGGATAACCCCAATATTGTAACGAACATTACCGATGACGTGGGATGTAATGGAACTGGTTTAGGCGAAATAGCAGTAACAAGTTCTAGCAATGTTGATGAACCAACTGGCTATACCTATCGAATATATGATGGATGGAACAGCACGTCTCAGATTGGAACTGACGTAGCAGTAAGTGATGGAGCTGTTGGTCACACATTCACAGACCTTGAAGATGGAAATTACCGCATCGAAGTAGTAAACGATGACCTGACATGCTCTACCTATTCAGATGTCAATGTAGGTGATGACTCTACTACCCCAACCATTAGTGCCATCACCAGAATTCAAAACCAAAACTGTACCTCACCTAACGGCCAGTTTACAGTAGGCATGGGTGGTGCTGTGTCTGACTATACCTATGCATGGTATACCGGAGATGTGGTAAATGCTGCAAATATCCTTTCGGAAACTTCGAATGTACTGTCAGGATTATCGGCTACTTCGCCATCTGCTGATGGCAAGTACACTGTTGTAGCCACTTTAACAGCTACTGGATGCGAAACAGCTCCTTCCACCAGAACCATGACCAACAACTTCTCCTATCCAGATGTGGTTGTGAGTGAAGTACAACCTCAAACCGGGTGTGGAACAGGAACCGGTGTCAACGGTATTGCTGATGCTTATGTAGATGTAGCAGGATCTGAAGAAACCGCAGGTTATTCATTCGAATGGTCTACAGACGGCACCAATTTCACCTCACCTGTTACATCTTCGACCAGCGGAACAAGAGACGAAACGGATGCAGCCCTCGAAGGTGGTACAACCTACTTTGTTCGCGTGACGGACGATGCAACAGGCTGTAGTGTGATCGAATCCATAACCATAGGCACTAACCCGATTGAACCAATTCTTTCAGAAATAAGCACCTCGGACAATACAGGCTGTAATAGCACCTCATATGATGGTGAGGCAGAAGTAGCTGTAAGCTGGAATGGAAGTAACATCACGAATCCTTCGGGAAGTGATTACGAGTTCTGGTGGTTTGCCTCAGATGGTACAGAATTAGCAGACGGTGGGACCATCAGCGGATCTAAAACAGAAAACCCAACTGGTCTTGAAAATGATACCTATAAAGTAGTTGTTCAGTCGCCCAATGATTGTGTGTCGGACACACTGCAAGTGACCATTGCGCATGATCCGGATATTGCTCCTACTGCCGTGCAAACAGAACCGAACACCGGATGTACTATTGGTAACGGTGAGGTAACTGCCACTGGTGATGGTACAAATACCAATGGATTTGAATTTGAGTGGTTCTTTGGTAACAACACGGATGCTGCAAATGAACTACCTGGTACAATCAGCCCTAATGTTTACAACAAGAACGATAACGAGTATGAACTGGGTGGATTACCTGGAAATCAAACGTATACTGTAAGAGTAACCAACACGGCCAATGGTTGTGTGGAAACGACTACCGTCTTTGTGACCGATGACAGTGAAGACCCACTGCTGTATGATCCAGATGATATTGTCATTACTGGACAAAACTCATGTGATCCTAATAATTATGGTGGATCTGTGGACATTAGCAATATCATTGCCAATGCTCAGGAACGAGAATTCGCTAACGAAAATGGAAGTTTTGAAACAATCTACAATTCTTCTGGAGCAGAAGACGACATGCTTTTCAATGACCGAACAGGCACTGCTACTCCTAACTGGGCTAGCCCGAACGTGAATGAGCCTACTACGGCCTATTATGAAGAAGAATGGATTCCAGGTTGGGTGACGGATGATAATGTCAATAATGTGATCGAATTTTTCCGTACAGGTTACACCAAAGGAATCACCTTCTCTGCTTATGAGGGTACCCAATGGGCTGAACTCAATGCAGAAGTGAATGCAGCACTGTATTTCGACATGCCAACACAACCAGGCACCACCATGATCTGGCGATTTGCTCACCGAGCTAGAAACAACGGCACGGATTGTATGCGACTGAGAATCGGAGACAGAAACGTTGCTGATATCAATTCATTACCGCAAATTGGTTCTAATTTCTGTTCAATCAGAACAAATACGGGCGCTAATACGGAAAATGGCTGGGCGCTGTATGAAGGAACATACACCGTACCTGATGGCCAATACTTTACCCGATTCGCTTATCAGGCAGTCAGTTCAGTTGGTAACAATCTAAAAGAAGGAAACTTTATCGACGGAGTGGAATTCTTTATGGACCCGTACACCTATCAAGGTGAATTAGCCGATGGATCTGGAACAGTAATCCCTGATGATGATGGTGATGGGGTGTATGATAACCTCCAAGCCGACACTTACACTTTCACCCTATCAGACAACTACACGGGCTGTGTATCGGATCCTATTAATGTGGTGGTGCCGGATAGTATCCCAGACTTTTCTTTCGGAACTGCAGGATCTACTGACAACAACTCCTGTAATCCGGATGTTGTGGATGCCAACGGAACCATATCCTTGGATTTAGGGTCTGGATCAGTTAGTGACTTTAATTTTGATTGGTATTTAGGAAACAACACGACGGATGTCTTAACAGATCATCTGGGTAGCGCTGGCTATGTCGGTACAGATAGCTCACAGGTTACCGGTCTTAGTATGAATGACTATACGGTGGTAGTAACAAACACAACAACATTATGTGATACCACGTTTGCCGTATCTGTTGGCGAGACGACTACCAATCCAGCTGCTCCTAGTTTATCTGGTACAAACATTACAGCTTGTGATGGTGCAACGACTTTCCCGAATGGAGGAATTACGGTGACTGCCCCTACTCCTACCAGTGATTACAACTTCGCCTACTTCTACGGAGGTGCAGTGGACTCTACCAAACAAATCACTAATGGCATGGATATCGTTAGTGAGAAATCTGGCGGGGCAAGCACTGGTGATGCAACTGTCGCTGGTGCAACTACAGAATCCATATCCAATTTAAGTTCTGGACAATACACCGTATTAATTCAGTCGAAAGCGTCCGGTTGTTATTCTACGAATACGATTACGCTATCGAAAACTGAACCGTCGATTTTGGCCGTTGCGTCAAACAAGGTTAGTAACACCGTTTGTGATCCTTCAGCAAATAGTGGAACAGCAGATGATTACAACGGAGGCATTCAGTTTGATCCAACGACTGACGGAACAAATGAAACCTACACCTTTGCCTTAACTACTTCAGCTGGCTCAGCTATCAACGCTGATGGAACTTCAGGAGGCACTTACGCTGATGTTTCCTATACGACTACTGGCGCTCAGAGCATCGTATCAGGTCTTCCAAATGGAAATTACATCATGACCATTATAGATGATGATACCAATTGTGATTTGGAGCATCCGTTTAATATTATTGATGACTTCTCTACCAAACCTTCTATCGTATTAGCCAACATCACAACCAGTGATAACACTTCGTGTGATGTCACTGCGTTCAATGGATCAGCTGATGCATCAGCAGCAAACGTGGTTAATGATGGATCAGGGAACTACTCCTACTCATGGGAAGATGACGGTGGTACCGAAGTAGGCACAAGCGCCTCTTTAAATAACGTAGAGGATGGTACTTACACACTTACCATAATCGATAACGAAACAGGTTGTGCCGCTCCGTCTATCGATGTAACTATCGATCCGGGTACGCCTGCCCTCACAGCTGGTGCTGGTGCCCCTGTTGACAATACCGTCTGTGACCCTACCGCTAATGATGCGAACGAGCCCGACTACAACGGTGAAATGACTTTCACTCCTACAGGTGCTACTGGTGGGTCGCCTTCTTACAGAATATTCCTGCAAAATGCTGCCGATGATTACATCGATGGTGACTTTGAAGCAGATGCGAACAATGACCTGGTCAATGCTAACATCAATGGAGCTACGGCTGGCGATGTAGCAACTTCTACTGTCGCTAAGTATGATAGTGTATTCTACAGCGAGACTATAAATGATGGAGCTACCGTGACAGTCAGAAATCTGCCGGCTGGTAACTATACCGTCACAATCGTTGATGAAGCATCTGAATGTGCAATCACTTCTGACTTCACCATCTCCGATGACTTCTCTACCAAACCTTCTATCGTATTAGGCAACATCACAACCAGTGATA